>JACQQM010000067.1 GCA_016207025.1 Nitrospirota bacterium
CAGCCGCCCGAGCCTGAAGCGGCCGTCCTTTTCGAAAGATGCTCGCTCGAACTACCCCTGCTTACCGCCTCTCGGCGTCGTGCTTCTCCTCGGCAATGTGTTTGCTGGCTTCGTTCAGGTCCTGCTGCAGCTCTTTCCGCTCTTCCCTCGTCACCACCCCGTCTGACTTCATCGCCCGTTCTTTGGCCCGGATCTCTCTCTGTTCCTGCCTCAGCCCTCTGGCTTCCTCCTTTGTGAGCTCCCCGCTCCTGATCCCTTCCTTGATCCTCTGCTTCTGCCGATGCTCCCGACGATCGACGCCGGGGGTGTCCTTAGGACCTGCAAAAACCGGAGCCACAAAAGTCACTGCCAGCACCACTGCTACGATGGCCCGTCCGATCATGACACACTCCTTTCAGCTCGGGGTGAAGGGCGACCGCTCACATGAGAATGCGCTTACTGTGGGTGCGGGAGAAGCGCGCTTCGCGGGGCCCCCTCCCACTATAAAGGCAAAAGACCCGCCGAAGGATACGGTACTGCGAGTCTCAAAGAAGGTCAAGAAAAGACGGGATATTCATCGCGTGTCGCAGGCTGGGGGAGCCGGAGTAAAATGGCGCGCTCGCATGCCAGTCCTGCTCGTAAAGAGAGTCGTGACTTCCGGTCGAATCATCGTTATACTGGCGACCCGGCCATGCTGACCGATGACCTTGCCAGAGCGTTCGTGACGACTCAGGCCTTCAAATGGGATCCGACCGCCGGCTTTAAGCTGGCGTCCGGTGTCACCAGTCCCTTTTACGTGGACTGCCGGGCTCTCATGGCCCATCCGGGCCCCCGCCATCTGGTTGCCCAGCTGGCGTTTGAGAAGATCAAAGACTTGCAGGTCGACAGCATCGGCGGCTTGGAGATCGGGGCCATCGTGATCGCCACGGCGATCTCGGACTACGGTTATACCGCCGCCCCACGGCGGGAATGGCGCACCTTTGTGGTCCGAAAGCAGCCCAAGGATCACGGCCTCGGGAAGCTGATCGAAGGCGCCGTCAAGCCGGGAGACCGGACGCTGATCGTGGACGATGTGCTGACCAGCGGGGCGTCGGTCATCAAGGCGGTCAGAGCCGCCCGCGAGGCTGGCCTGGAAGTGTCGCACGCGCTGGTGATCGTTGACCGTAAGGAACAGGACGGGCGGGCTCGGGTGGAAGAACAGGCGCTGACGCTCCTGAGCCTGCTGACGATCGACGATCTGCTGGCGAAACAGCGTGAGGCAGCCGGCAGGTAACGGCGAACCAGAAGACCGCTCTTCAACCACCCCTCACTTGCACTGGAACTGGATCCCCCATTGCCGTAACGTCACCACTTCTTGCGCCCCCTCGACGACGCCCGAGATGCGCCGCAAGCCTTTGGTCTCTCCTTCCCGGACGATTCGATAGGATCCTGCGCAGCGCTTCTCAATCATCTGCAGCGCCTCCTTCCGGAACGGTGACACCATGTGCCCGGTTTCCTTGAAGGGGTACGCCACCACTCCGCCGGTCTCGGTTTCCTGGACGAATTTGGCTCCCTCGGCGCACCCGCAGCAAACCAGGAGACCAGTCAGGAAGGCGGCCCTTGACCATGTCTTCATGTCGGTCCTATGATAATGCTGCAATCACTGCTGATGAACATGCCGCAACGCGGTGAAACACCGCCGGCACACGAAACGAGGTTAAGCCATGACATACCGAACAATCATCGCGTGCTTCGGGCTGGGACTCTTCCTGGTGCTGGTCAGCAGCGGCGGCGTCTCGGCCTATCATTCCTACCTGCTCACCGTCCAGCAGCTCAAAGGCGGTCTGGAAAAAGCGGCCACGCCGTCCACCAAAGGCTTTTTCTTGATTGATGTCCGATCCTCCCAGGAACATGTCACCGGCGTCATCCCGGGAACGGACATGAACATCGAGTTCCGCGAGATCAGGGCGCGGCACCGTGAAATCGGCGCCAAGCTGGACGATCACATCGTTGTCTACTGCCAGTCCGGACACCGCAGCAACATTGCGGCGGAGACGCTGGCCGATCTGGGATACAAGTACGTCTACAACGTGAGCGGGAGCATGAACGCCTGGCTGGAGGCCGGCTATCCGATCGAACCCGCCCGACGTTGACCATCTCAGATTAGGGACGCCCTGCACGAGGTCGAGCCTCGCCGCCTCCGTGGGGTGGCGTAGCCTCGACGCGAGGGAGTGCCCCAATAATGGACGGCAGCGGTATATGCGGCATTCCGCTGCTATCCACCAGCGGGTGCCACGGACGAGGGTTCTCACCGCCGTGGTGTTCGGGCATGAGATCGGCGTCGATCAACAGGTCCGAGGAGGCCCCCCCGTCCATCGCCATCGCATGATGGATCGTAGGAAACCGCTTGTGCAGACAGTCGGCCAGCGCTCGTAGCCCGACCACGTCCGCCGTCTTCATCACGACGATGTTGCCAGCCCCATCCTCTGCCACGATCGTCTGGTGGGCTCGCTTACCTGTCTGGCGGACCCTCGGTTTGCCGGTCCGATCCAGCAACATGAGCGATTGGGCCGCCTCCCGGTAGGCCGGCTTCTCCTCGTCAAATGGCTCAAACGCCAGGTCCAGCACGCCCGCCTTCCGAAGCCCAGGCTCGACAGGCTCCGCGACGAACAGCCCTTGCCAGACCCCATGCCGCTTCGTCCCCAAGGACCGCCCCTCTTTGAACAGCAAGCCCAAATAGGAGAAATCCTCCCGGAACAGTCCGGCGTTGAACAGCACACTAGCCCGAGTGCGTTGTTGCCATTCTTGAATGGTCAGTGGCGCGGGCAGGCCCTCATCACGGTAGTGATACGTCGAAAACCGGTACCGCTCAGGGTCCACCTTCACCAGGAACAAACGGGGCACCTCGTCGCCGCAGTGTGAGGTCGGGTCCCAGACCGTGACGGCTAATCCCTCCGCGAGACGATCCCACGAAATTTCCTGCGCCGCGAGAGTACTGGGCATAACCCAGCAGAACCCAGCGACGAGGACAATGACCGAGCGCACGCGGTTAAGCCAGAATCGCACGGAGGGCCTCAGGCAGGGTTGGATACCGGAAGCGAAAGCCCATGGCCTCGGCACGGTGGGGCAGAACCCGCTGCCCGGTCAACAGTAACTCCTCCGCCATTTCTCCGAGGAGCAGTCTGAGGACGGGAGCTGGCACCCACAGCCAGGCGGGCCGGCCGAGAGCGCGACCGAGAGCTCGGGTGAACTCCCGGTTCGTGACCGGGTGCGGTGCGGTCGCATTCACCGGTCCGCCGACCGCCTGGTTCAGAAGGAACAGCAGCAGTTCGACCAAATCGTCAAGATGAATCCAGGACATCCACTGGGTCCCGCTTCCGAGTGGCCCGCCCAGCCCCAAGCGAAACGCCGGCAGCATCTTGGCCAGTGCGCCGCCATCCTTGCCGAGGACCACGCCGATCCGCGGGAGCACCACGCGGACTCCAAGCCGTTCGGCTGCGCGAGCCGCCGATTCCCATTCCCGGCAGAGACTCGCCAGGAAACCGGAGCCGGATGGCTCATCCTCCGTGAGCAGCTCGTCTTGTCGAGGCCCATAGTAGCCAATCGCGGAGGCGCTGATCAGCAGAACCGGCCTGGTCTGAAGCTTCGTGAGCGCCGCCACGAGGGCTGACGTGGTTCCTTCGCGACTCCTCCGCAGGAGATTTTTCACCTCGGCATTCCAGCGCCCGGCCGCGATCTGGGCCCCGGCCAAGTTGATCACGACGTCTCCCTCGCCTAAAGTCGTCATCAACTCGTCAGTCGGCCCGCGAAACCCCTGCCAGCCGACCACCGACATCCGAGGGTCCAGGCGAGTCCGTGCGGAGCTGGGATCGCGCGTGAGCACCGTGACAGTATGACCGAGCCCGACCAGCCGCTCGCACAGCGGCCGCCCGATGAACCCTGTGCCTCCGGTCACGACAATGCGCACGGACTGCCCCTTGCGCGCCGAGTATAGAAGCAGGCCGGAGAGGCGTCAATTCACCGCGCGCAAAAAACACCGAGGAGAGCCCGACGCCTGAGGCTCTCCTCGGCAGCCGCGCTACTGAGCGGATTTCATTTTCATGGGATCTTGATACACCATCAGGTGGGCAGAGGGGGTTCCGTCAAACATGATCCAGACCCCGGATGGATTGGGGACGGTGGGGAGCTTGGTCGCCATGGAATCAAACGGCCACATCATCATCCAATGCGGCGGCTCCTTGACCAGCTTCGCGCCCGGCTCTTCATTCATGAGGACTTTTCCGTCTTTCTCCCAGTGCATGCCGCCACGCGCCATGTAGGAAATGCCGGGAACCGTATTGGTCGGTTTGGGCGCATTGTTCTGCAAGGCCTCAACCCACTGGCCCACAGCCGCATCAAAACACATCGGGTCCGGGTCCGGGCGGTTATTCACTGTCGGGATACAGGTAAAGCCATTGGTGCCTTTCTTGAGCTCCACCAATTTCCCATCCGCTCCTGGGAGCATCACGGCCGCCTCTTTGGCGATATGGGAAGGAGCGGCGCTGAGGGCTAACTTGATCTGTTCCCCTTGAGACATGGATTTCAGGTCATTCCCAGCTTTCCCCGATTTCGCGCCTTTCTCCCCGGCCATCGAGGTGCTAGCCAAGCCCGCACAGAACATGACCGTCACCGCTAGATGAAGCATATGTTTCATCAATGCCCTCCTTGGTTGTGATAGCGCGCCACCACGAGGGGATGCCTTCATCATCCCGGATTTCCATCCCTGTTAGATCTGGCTCGTGCGCCTGGTCCTCACCCAATGCCTAGGACCTTCGCCGCTTTTTTCACATCGCGCGGCTTCACCCAAAACAGCGCGCCATAACGGCCCTGGCTTGTGCACACCGCGTCGAGAGCCGTGACGTTGATTTTGGCGTGAGCCAGTTTGGTCATCAGGTCTGCCACAGCGCCCGGCCGATCATCCCCGTCCACCAGAAAGCAGGTTTTGGGTCCCTGAACTTTCCACTTGTTCCGTTTCGCGACCTGCTTGAACACCGTCGGATCGGACAGCACAAAGTCAAGCTGGGCTTTGCGACTGCGCGGGAACCCTGAGAAGGCGAGAAGATTGATATCAGCGTCACTGATGGCATTGAGGACCTGGGCGCCTTCTCCCGGCTTATCCGCCACCTGCATTTTGAAGTAATGGGCAGTACGAACGTTGTCAGCCATCGTGACCTCCTCTACCCGGTAATCATCAGATGGGTGTCATGGTGAGTGAAAGATTATGGGGGACTTGAAATTGGTCGTTATTCTATCCCCCAAAATTTACTTGATCAATGAGATTGCAACCAGGAGCGTGAGAAAATGGACTCGAGGAGGCCTGAATTAGGCGGACATTACCACTTGAAGCTTTGAATCATCCACTGTCCGCCGCTCTTCACCAAGACGTATTGCACTTCACTGACCTGGCCATCCTCGCCCTTCAAGCTCCCGCCGATGGTGGCGACGTTGTTTTCAATCTTCCGGGAGAGGAAGGTGCTGTCATAGGTCCTCATGATCCTGCTGTTCCCCTGGGCCAAGGCCTGAAATTCTTGCATCGAGACCCTCGACTGGGCGTCTGTGGACAGGTAGTTGTAGGCCTGGTCGTACTGCCCTTGATTGATCGCCTGCAGTTGAGCCCGGATGACTCGGACCGGCTCCAGAGTCCTGCCCCAGAACCACCAAAACACCCCTCCGAGAAGGACGACAACCACCACAGTCCTCATGCAGTTCCTCCCTCGTCTTCCACCGACTTATTCGGTCCGCCGCTTTTTGTGCCGCCGTTACTTTCTCGCGCTCTCCCTTTTCATGTGCGGCGCGATCAGCCTATCGTCCACCATGTTGACCGTGTACTCGATGGCCTCTTTCGTGTTTTGCTTGATCTTCGGGAACACCTCCTGGCTTAAGACCACCTCCATGGAACTGTTGACCCCGGTCTCTACCACGTACTCGACGGCCTTCTTGATCTCCGGTTTCACCATGACCATGGAAACTTTCAAGGTAACCAGAAATGTCACCGAAAACATGATCGCCCACGGCAAGGCCTGCACAAACCCCTCGGCCAGGATTTGGCTATAGCGTTGCTCTCCCATCGTCCACCTCCTTGCGTTAGAGTTCCGTCCCTTCCGGTCCGCCAGAAATGCCTCCTTTGCACCCGCCCCCAAAAGATGCACCGAAATGCATAAAAGATCAACCGTGCAGCTCATTCGAGCGTGTTGGCCTGCTATGCCTGTGACCGTCCGAAAGATGTGGGTGGGCCGGAGCCGCGAGAAATGTAGGGAATGTTGCACGGAAACAGGGTGAGGGATTGTCATTATAACCGGCTCAGCCGCCGAACGGCAGGATTGTCGGCGCCGCGGCGGTATGCCCGGCCAGGTTGGAGAACATGAGGGTGGCGGCCACGACCCAGTCGATGAAGGGCTGGGGATAGATGCCCAGAATCAGCGTCCCGGCGAGGCCGGCGTACACGACCGCCTTCATCGGCGTCGAGATAGTGAGCGGTGAAGGATCCGTGGGTTCGTTGATGTACATCTTTTTGACGACAACCAGGTAGTAGTACATCGAGATCACGATGTTGATGAGGCCCACGATGATCAAGGTATAGAGTCCCTCGTTGATCGCCGACAGGAAGATATAGAGCTTCCCGATAAAGCCGGCCAGCGGCGGGACTCCCGCCAGGGACAGGAGAAAGACCAGCATGGCAAAGGCCAGGAACGGGGAACGCCGGTTCAGACCGTTATAGTCCTCGATCTCATCGCTGTGAATCAGATTGCCCACCGCGATGACGATCGCGAACGCGCCCAGGTTGGCGAACAAGTACGTCAGCAGATAAAAGAGGATGGCGTCGCCCCCCATCTTGGTGCCGGCGGCCAGCCCGATGAGGATGTTGCCGATCTGGGCGATCCCGGAATACGCCAGCAGGCGCTTGATGTTCCGCTGCGCGATCGCGACGATATTGCCGTACGTCATGGACAAAATCGAGGCGCCGACCAGCAGCAGGACCCAGGCCGGTTTGAGGGTGGCCAGAGAGACGAAAAACATCCGGAGCAGAATCGCGAACGCAGCGCCCTTGGGCGCGATGGACAGGTACGCGGTGACCGGCGTCGGCGCGCCGTGATAGGTATCGGGAATCCACGAATGGAACGGCACCGCCCCGATCTTGAAGCCCAGCGCCGCGAAAATGAGCAGGTAGCCGATGACCAACCCCGGCGTGGGGGATGCCGACGCGATGTCCGAAAACACGATCTTGCCGGTCTCGCCGTAGACCAGGCTGATGCCGTACGCCAGCAGCCCCGCCGCGAAGACGCCAAGGATGAAGAACTTGAGCCCGGCTTCGTTGGAGGCCACGTCGTCGCGCAGGTACGCCACCAGGACGTAGAACCCGAAGGTGGAAAACTCCAGCGTGATGAAGACCGACAACAGATCGTTGGCGGAGGCCATGAACATCATGCCCAGGGCCGACATCAACACGAGGAAATAGTATTCACCTTTGAAAAAGCGGAAGCGCCGGACGTAGTCCACCGAGACCAGAATGATGAGGATCGTGGCGCCCACGATGAAGAGCTTAAAGAACACCGCGAGTCGGTCCACCACGAACATGTTGGCGAACAGGGTCCCGGTGACCCCAGCCCGGTCGAACCAGAGCAGGTTCACCAGCACGGCCGCCAAGCCGCCCACGCTCAGATAGGCCAGCCGGTCTTTGGGCAACCGGGGCATCGCGAAGTCCACGATCAGAACCACGCACAGCCAGACCGTCAGCAGCATCTCCGGCAGCAGCAGGAGCAGATCCGACCCGGATAAAGTCAGGTTGAAGGTCATGGCTCACGACCCGTGATAGGTGATGGGGGGCACCCGTTGCAATCTTGGAGCAACGGGTCCCCGGTGATGAGTGTAGAGCGATTAGCGCCGGGGGCACCGACGGCGGAGGCCTGCTGTCCCGCTACTTCGTACAACTCATCACTCATCACTCGTAACTCATCACTGCCGCTCTGAGCGGCGATCGGCACCACCTGTGTGATGCGGGCGACCAGCGGGTCTACGCCGGACCGGATCACGTTATAGAAATGGCCGGGAAAGATGCCGAACGTGATGCTGCAGGCGATCATGAGCAGCAGCGGGAGCCGATCCACCATCGCCACCGCATCGTGCGCATGGCTGTACTGCTCTTCCATCGGGCCGTAGAACACCCCGCGCATCATCCGGAAGAGATAGGCCAGGGTCAGCACGATCCCCAGCACCGCCACGATGACTTGGAACGGGTATTTGTTCCAGCTCCCCACCAGGATCATGATTTCGGCGATGAAATTCACCGTACCGGGCATGCCGACCGAGGCCATGCAGGCGACTAAGAAACACCCGGCAACAAATGGCATTCGATTGACCAGCCCGCCGAGCGAGGGGATATCGCGCGAGTGGGTCTGGTCATACACCCAGCCGGCCATAGCGAACAGCATCCCAGTGGCCAGCGCGTGCGCGAACATGTAAAGCACCGCCCCGGTCAAACTGATGTAATCCAGCGCCGCCATGCCGAGGAAGACGTAGCCCATGTGGCTCGAGCTGGAATAGCCGATCACGTATTTCGTATCGCGCGCATAGTACGCCACATAGCCGCCATAGAGGATGTTGAAGATGCAGAGCACCGCCGCGATCGGCATCAGTTCGCGTGTGGTCTCGGGCAGGATCTCAAACGCCACCCGGATGATCGAAAAGTGGCCCAGCTTCATCAAGACGCCCGCGTGCAGCATGCTTGTGGCCGCCGGCGCCGCCGCGTGCCCCACCGGCGACCAGGAATGCAGCGGCCAGAGCGGCGCGATCGAGGCGAACCCGAAGAAGATCAGCAGCCAGATGATCGTGGCCAGCGAGCCGGAGAACTTGGCCTGCTCGCGCAACACTAATATATCGAAGGTGTGGAGGCCCGAGAACTTGTAGATCAGCAAGATGCCCATCAGCGCCACCACCGCGCCCACTGACAGGAACAGGGTCAGCTTCATTGCGGCGTACTCTTTGCTGTTCGCGGCAAAGTTGAAAATGAACGAGACCGAGTCGCGCTTCCGCAGGCCCTCCGGGTCGGTCATGTCCAGGTAGCCCTTGGTGTGGCTGCCCCAGATGCCCAGCAGGAGGTACATCGGGATCACGGACATCTCATAGAAGAAATACAGGAAAAATAGGTCCAGCGACATGAAGACGCCGATGGTGGCGGCGGCCAGGATCAGCAGGAATATGTAGAACTCCTTGGTCCGGTCCTTGATGTGCCAGGAGATGAAGATCCCCGCGAACAACAGGATGGCCGAAGCCAAGACCAGCGGAGTCCCGATGCCGTCCACGCCCAGGTAAAACGCGATGCCCAGCTCCTTGGACCATTCGTGTCGCTGGACGAACTGGAACCCACCCTTCGCGGAATCGTAGGCGAAAAACATGTAGAACGCCGCGAGCAGCGAGATGCCGGCCGACGCGGCGGCGACCAGGCGGACCTGGAGGGCCTGCCGATTCGGCACGAAGATGAGCAGCACCGCCCCGAGGAACGGTGCGAACAGGATAGTGAGGAGTGTGTAATCGCCCATGACAATCTCTTACTATCCACCCCAGAAGGGATGGGCGGACTAACCCCTATTGCGCGCGTCCGCCGAGCACATTCTGATGTGCGCGGTGCGCGAGCACGGGGGTTTGTTCGCCCGTCCCCGCCGCCACCGTCCCTCGTTCCAACCGCTCAACCAACGCCTGCACCGAGCCGTTCATGATCCGCAGAAACGGCGATGGGTAGAGCCCGATCCAAAAGATCATGACCGACAGCGAGACGGCGATGACCAGCTCGCGGGCGCGCAGGTCTGCCAGGGCATGGCCGAGGCCTTGGCCCAGGGGGCCGAACATCGCGCGCTCGTAGTACCACAACAAGTACGCGGCGCCCAGGATCACGCCGCTCACGCCCACCGCCCCGTAGATCCAGTGGGCTTTGAATGCGCCCAGCAAAATCAGAAACTCTCCCACGAACCCGTTGGTGCCGGGCAGCCCGATGGACGCCAGCCCGATGATCAGGAAGTAGGTGGCCAACAGCGGGACCTGTTTGGCGATCCCGCCAAAGGCCGACAAATGCGTGCTGTGCCGCCTCGTATAGAGGAAGCCGGCCAGGAAGAACAAGCCGGTCGTGCTGAAGCCGAGGTTGATCATGGTCAGCAAGCTGCCCTGCAGGCCCTGGAAGTTCAGCGCAAACACGCCCAGCACGACGAAGCCGAGGTGGCTGATGCTGCTGAAGGCCAGCAGCCGTCGCAGGTCCGGCTGGATGAACGCCACGATCGCCCCGTACACGATCGCGGCCAAGGCCAAGACCATCATGACCTTCATCACACCCTGGCTCTTCGAGGCCTCGGGCAGGAGCGGGAGACTGAACCGCATGAACCCGTAGGTCCCGAGCTTGATGCCGGCCAGGACCACGGCCATTCCGATCGGGCCTTCCATCAGCACATCCGGCAGCCACGTGTGAAACGGCACGATCGGAGCCTTAAAAGCCAGCCCCAGGAAAATGAGCCAAAAGATCAGGACCTGTTTGTCGTGGGGGATCGGGACGGTCAGCAGTTGCAGAAAGTCGAAGGTATAGGTCGGCTCCACGTGGTGCGTGACGGCCCAGGCATGGTAGTTCAGGTTCAACAGCACGATGCCGACCAGCATGAAAACGCTGCCCATCAGTGTGTAGAGCACGTATTTGAGCGCGGCGTACTGCCGTTCCACGCCGCTGCCCCAGAGCTTGATCAGGAAATAGCTCGGGATCAGCATCAATTCCCAGAAGACGAAGAAGAGGATCAGATCGATGGACACGAAGATGCCGATGATGGTGGTCTCGAGCGCCAGCAGGGCCATGAAGTACGCCTTGATCTGGTGCCGGACCGTGTCCCAGGAATAGAGCACAACCAGGACGGTGAGGAACGCGGTCAGCCCGACAAACAGCACGCTGATCCCGTCAACGGCCAGGTGATAGCTGATCCCCAACGGGGGAATCCACGGCAGGCGTTCGGAGAACTGCATCGCGGCGGAGTCCGGTAAGAAGCGGAGCAGCACCACCAGCGCCAGGATGAGTTCGGCGCCCGATACGGCCAGCGCCGCGTTCTTGATCAGATCATCCTCCTCCAGTAGCCACAGCACCATGGCTCCCATGAGGGGCAGGAACAGCAGCAGGGACAGAATCGGAAACCCGAATGTCAGTTCTTCCAGCATCTTGGTTTGTTTGGTTTGTCTGGTTTCTTTCGTTTGTCTGGTTCGAACGAGATCAACCCGATAACCAGACAAACCAGATAAACCGCTACTTCAACGCCACGCCAACTCCGGACGAGCCGGTCCACCAGACCAGAATGAGATGCACCAGGATGAACAATCCCGCCACGATGATGGCCGCATAGTGATGCACTTTTCCGGTCTGGAGCTTCCGCCAGGACCGCGCAGCCCGGTGGTTGCCGTACCCCAGAACGTTAATCAACCCGTAGATGACGTATTTCTCGAACGCCGTGCTGAGCGCTGAGCCGGACTGCGTCATGCGGCCTACCCCGAGCACGAGGGCGTCGATCACGCTCCGGTCGAACCAGTCCCAAAGCAGGCCCAGACGCTTGGTCGGCTCAACGACCACGAGGTCATAGAACTCGTCCACGTAGTACTTGTTCAGGAGCGTCGTGTAGACCTGGGGCGCGCGCGCAGCCCACTGCTGCGCGGCGTCGGGTCGGACGCTGTACAGGTAATGCGCGAGCCCCCACCCGAGCAAGGCAATCAACGTCGCGATGACCATCAGCATCGTAAGGAGTCCGACTCCGGCCCCGTGGGCGGGTTCCTCGCCCGCCGCGGCGGCCACCGGATGGAGGAAATGGTGGAACCATCCGGACTCGGGCGGCACGCCGGGGAAGCCGCCCACCACAGAGAGCACCGCCAGCACGACCAGCGGCCCGATCATGATGCCGGGGGATTCATGGATGTGCTCGGCCACGTGGTGATCGACCCGCGACTGACCGTAGAACGTGAGATACGTGAGCCGGAACATGTAGAACGCCGTCAGAAACGCGCCGATCGCCGCCATCACGTACAGCACGTAATACCCGTGCGTGAACGCGTGAGCCATGATCTCATCCTTGCTCCAGAACCCCGCCAGCGGGAAGATGCCGGCGATGGCCAGGGTGCCCACCAGAAACAGGCCATGGGTCCAGGGAATCTTGCGCCTCAGCCCGCCCATTTTCCGGATGTCCTGCTCACCCGCGAGCGCATGGATCACGGAGCCGGCCGAAAGGAAGAGCAGGGCCTTGAAGAACGCATGGGTCATCAAGTGGAAGATCGCGGCAGTGTACGCGCCGATCCCGCAGGCTAAGAACATGTAGCCGAGCTGGCTGACCGTCGAATAGGCCAGGACGCGTTTGATATCGGTTTGGACCAGACCGATCGTGGCGGCGAACAGCGCCGTGCCCCCGCCGACCCAGGCCACGGTGGTCATTGCCACCGGCGCCATGTCGTAGAGCACATGGTTGCGGACGACCATGTACACTCCGGCCGTCACCATGGTGGCGGCGTGAATCAGCGCGCTGACCGGCGTGGGGCCCTCCATCGCATCCGGCAACCAGGTATAGAGGGGAATCTGGGCCGATTTCCCGACCGCGCCGATCAGCAAACAGAGCGTGATCGCCGTGGCCATGCTGGTCGAGAGCTGGCCAGCCTGCGCAAACACCTGCGTGTAATCCAGCGTGTTGAAATTCACGAAGACGAGGAAAATCGCCAGCAGGAAGCCGGCGTCACCGATGCGGTTCACGACGAAGGCTTTTGTAGCCGCTTTGGCGGCCGAGACGCGGCCGTAATAGTACCCGATGAGCAGATACGAGCAGAGCCCCACGCCTTCCCAGCCGATGAACAGGACGAGGTAGTTGTTCCCCATCACCAGCAGGAGCATGGAGACCATGAACAGGTTCATGTACGTGAAAAAGCGCGTAAACCCTTCTTCCCCGTGCATGTACCCGATCGAGTACAGATGGATCAGGAATCCGACCCCGGTGACCACCAGCAGCATGATGCAGGTAAGCGGATCGATCAGGAAGGCCAGGTTGACCGTGAGATCGCCGCCGAAGATCCAGCGGTAGACCATCACCTCTCGCACCACGCCGGTCCGCAGCGTCTGGGCGAACACGAGGATGGCGCTGAGGAACGACAGCCCCACCGAGCCGCAGGCCAGCCGGTGGGCGGCATCGTGCGAAAAGCGGTTCCCCAGCAGGCCGTTCAGGAGTACGGCCACGAGCGGGAGCGCCGGGATGAGGATGACTAACAGATCGAACAAGTTACCACTTCAACAGATTCATCTCGTCAACGTTCGTGGACAGCTTCCCGCGGAACACGACGATAATGATGGCCAGACCGACCGCTGCCTCGCCGGCCGCAATGGCGATGACAAAGAGCGCCACGATCTGGCCGGTCATGGACTCCAGGTAATGTGAAAACGCCACCAAGTTGATGTTGGCGGCGTTCAAGATGACCTCCACCGCCATCAGGACGATAATAAAATTCCGCCGAATCAGCACGCCGACCAATCCTGTGACAAACAGGATCGCGCTGACGGCCACGTATGCGGACAAGGGAACCATGCTCAATTCAAAATGCAAAATGTAAAATGTAAAATTCGTGAAGAGTCCTGTCTGAAATACCTTTCCAAACCCTAAAATTTTTCATTTTGAATTTTTCATTTTTCATTCTTGTTCCGCATCCGCCGCCGTCGGCGTCTTGGCCAGCACGATCGCGCCGATGATCGCCCCGGTCAGGAACACGCCCACGATTTCGAACGGCAGCAGGTAGTCGCTGAACATCTTGATCCCCAACGCGTAGCTCGCCCCCTCTTGCAGGACGACGGCGGCCGGCGCATCCCCCTTCGCCCCGCCGAAGGGGGACCGCAGCAGCAGCACCAGCAGCTCGCCGCAGACCGCCACCGAGGCAAACAGGATGACGGCGTAGCGGGTATGCAGGTACCGCTCGTCGGTCTTGAGATTAAGCAACATCAACACAAACAGATAGAGGACCAGGATGGCGCCTGCATACACAATGATCTGGACGGCGAACAGAAACTCGGCGTTGAGGAGCACGAACAAACCCGCCACGTGGAGCAGGAGCGTCAGCAGCGCAAGGCCGCAGTGGACGGGATTTCTCAGCGCAACTGTGAGGACCCCCGCCAGGATACTCACTAGCGAGAAATAGGCGAAGAAGAAAGGGACCATGCAGTGTACTGTTTAAGTCAGATGTTTCGGTGGCACAGGCTGTGTCGCCTTGAGAACCGACTGGGGGAAAAAGTAGCGGTAGTCGCGGCTCTCCTGGTTATCTTTCTCCTGATTATGGGCGATTAAATATTTCTTGGCATCCGCGAGATGGCGTTCGCCGATCTCATAGAGCCGCTTTTTGTCGAAGAGGAGGGTCCGCTTGTCGTGGGTGGAGTATTCGTACATCTTGGTCATCGCCAGCGCATTCACGGGACAGGCTTCCACGCAGTACCCACAGAATACACATTTTGTGATATCGATGTAAAACTCGCTTGCGTACCGCTGCAGAGGAAGGGATTTGTCCTCGGCGCTGACCACCTTGATGCAGTGGGACGGGCATGCGGCTTCGCACAGGTCGCACCCCACGCAGCGCTCCGCTCCGTCATCATACCGCAACAGTCCCAGCGCGCCGCGATGAGTGTCAGGGATCGTCCGCTCTTCCCGTGGGTACTGGAACGTGATAGGCCGATGAAACATGTGCTTGAAGGTGACCTTCATCGCATCCCAGATCTCGTAGAACAGCGCCGCCTGCAACAGCTTCTTGGTCAATACGCCGACGCTCATGAAGTGCTCCCGCGCTGAATCGATGGCGAGAGGCACGAGGCTAGAGGCAATGATCTAGCTTCTTGCCCATTCTCTCGGCTCTCGTACCTACTCATCCTCCCGACAGCCCATAGCCTATCGCCTCTTGCCGCTTGCCTTCTTAGGCCTTCTCGATCGCGACCCGGGCAAACTTGAAATACGGGACTCCGGTGATGGAATCCACCTCGACCGGCATGAGGTCCTTAACCGCCGGTTCGTTGAAATGTTCCGGGAAGAAACAGGCTCCCGGTCGAACCGTCAAATCAGCCTGAACTCCCAATTCCAGCGAGCCATTCGCCGACGTCACCCGCACCCGCGCATCCTCGGTGAGGCCCATGCGTTCCATATCCTGCGCGTTCATGCGAAGCCGGCACGTGTTCGGCGAGATCTTCATGAGCCCCGAGGCCTGCGTGGAGAGCTTGCCGGAGTGATAGAGCAGCTGCCCCATGATCAGCGCGAAGTGATTCTCCGCGAGTGACGAGAGACGCGTGACGCGTGACGCGTAGCGGTTCTTCACCTCGACGACGTACCCATTCGAGAGATACGCGTCCGGTTTCGCCGCGATCTTTTTTGGCTGCCCGAGGTTGTAGTACCCCGGCAGGAGCTTCATGATCTCGTTCTGGATCTCTTGCGCCGACTCGTAGTCCACCTGGTAGCCCAACCCGCTGGCAATGGCTGCCATGATATGCCAATCGGGCAGACTCTCCCCGACGGGGTCCATGCTCTGCCGGATACGCAGGACCTTGCCTTCCAAATTGGTGAAGGTGCCTTCTTTCTCGGCGTACGTGCAGGCCGGCAGGACGAAGTGGGCCAACCGGCCGGTCTCGGTCAGGAAGGGGTCCTGGCAGATCAGCAGTTCCAGCCGCTCCAGCGCCGCCTTGACTTCCAGGGAAGCCGGCAGCGTCGCCAGCGGATTCTCGCCGACCACGTACAGCGCCTTGATGTCGCCGTTCCGGCACTGCTTGAGAATGTCCATTAGCTGGGCCCCGCTCCCCGCTGCAGGCAGCTCGGCGCCCCAGGCCTTAGAGAACTTCTCACGCGCCGCGCCATCGTCGAACGGGGCCTGGCCAGGGAGAAACTCCGGCACGGCCCCCATGTCCACAGCACCCTGCTCGTTCGGCTCCTCCGTCACGGTGTTCACGCCACAACCCGGACGGCCCAGCTTGCCAGTGATCCAGGCTAGGTCCACCAGGTTCAGGACGTGCTGGTACCCACCCGGTCGCCGGACTATCCCTTCGCCGCACAGAATGATCGCGCGCGGCGCCTCGGCGAAAATCGCCGCAGCCTCGTTGATCTGATCCACCGGCACCCCGGTCTGCGCGGCAATCGCGTCGAGCGAAAGCTTTTCAACCGCCTCCTTCAGCGCGGCAAACGCCTCCGGATGCTTCCCGCTGACCTCAGGGTCCACAAGGTCCTGCTCGATGACCGACTTCACCAGGGCTTGAACGAACAGACCCTCGGTCCCCGGCGTCACCATCATCGGATGTGACGCGAGCGCAGCGATGTTGGTCTGGGCGGAATCCACCACGATCACCTGCGACTTATAGACGCGGATCGCCTCTTTCACGCGAACAGCCGTCAGGGGATTGGTTTCGGTGATGTTGGTACCGACGAGGAGGATCGCCTTGGCCTTAGTGATGTCCTCCCAGTTGTTCATCATCCGACCGATGCCCAAGGCGTGCTGGACCGCGTGGACGAAGTTCAGATGCCCGTAGCGCGAGCTGCTGTCAAACCGGTTGGTCCCGATCGCGGCGCGCATGAGCTTCTGGAAGAGATACAGTTCCTCATTGCTGCATCGGGCCGTGATCAGTCCCGCGATCGCCTGCGCGCCGTGCTTGGCCTTGATCTCGGCCAGCCGGTCCACCACGGCATGCACCGCCTCCAGCCAGGGCGTCTCGACCAGTTGGCCGTCGCGGCGCATGAGCGGCTGTTTGAGACGCGCCCGGCTGTCGATGTATTGGAATCCGAACCGGCCGCGGACGCAGATGCCGCCGTGGCCCTTGGCGGTCTCGGCCCGATCGCCCCATTTGTTCTTCCAGGAGAGCGGCGAGGTCACCCGAACCACCTCGCGATCCTTGGTCTCAAGGTACATCTGGCAGCCGTCACCGCAGTAATTGCAGGTTGTCGTGGTCTTCTTGAGCTGCCAGGGCTTGTAGAGATATTTGGAATACTTGTTCGTGATCGCGCCGACCGGGCAAACTGCCAGGCAGTCGCCGCAGAACTCGCAGGACAGCGGGACGTCGCCCTTCGCCACCACCTGCGTGTACCCGCCCTTCTTCAAAAATTGCAGGGCGTCGATCATCAGCACGTCTTTGCAGACATTGATGCACTCGCCGCAGGCGATACAGCGGTTCATGTTGAAATCCAGGACGAGACTGCGGGTGTCCTCCGGGATCAGTTTCTGCTTGGCATTGGCCAGATTTGTCACCCCGTGCAGGAAGGCCGTATCCTGGAGCTCGCAATGGCCGTCCGCGTCGCAGACGGGGCAATCCAGCGGATGGACCGACAGATGTTTCTCGACCGCCTTTTTCCGGGCCTGGAACAAATCGTCGCCTTCCGTGCGCACCACCATACCGGCCGTGGCCTTCGCGGTGCACGAGCGAACCGGAGCCTTTTTCCCGTCCACCATGACCAGGCACATGCCGCAGGAGCCGAACGGATCGAACGTGTAGTGGTAGCACATGGCCGGCACGATCTTGCCGGTGCTCGAAATCACGTCGTAGAGCGACACGCCGTCTTTGGCGGTCACGGTTTGCCCATTGATAGACAACTCGATGGTCGCAGCTTCGACTTCAGGGTTCGTGGCTGGTTTCAGCGCCATGCTCTTCCCTCTATGGCTGATGGCTAATGGCCGATGGCTGACGGCAGATCAAGACAATCCCTCTCTGCACCATTAGCCATTACCCATCCGCCATTAGCCATTTCGTATCTCACCGGTCACATTCGCCCATCACAATGTCATATGTCCCGAAGATCGTGATGGCATCCGCGATCATGTAGCCGCGCGCCATATGGTCGAACGCCCCCATGTGAATGAACGACGGGGCGCGGATCTTCAACCGGTAGGGCTTCCCGCCCCCATTGCTGACGATGTAAAAGCCCAGCTCACCCTTGTGGGCCTCAGTGCCGCAGTAGATCTCGCCCCGCGGCGCGTTGAACCCTTGCGAGAACAGCTTGAATTGCTGGATCATGGATTCCAGGTTCGTGAAGACTCGCTGCTTCGGGGGCAGGGTGACGCTGGGGACATCAGCCATGATCGGTCCCTCCGTCGGCATCTGGTCCAGGCATTGGCGGATGATCTTCAGGCTCTCCCGCATCTCCATGACCCGGATCCAGTACCGATCGTAGGTGTCGCCGTTCTTGCCCACCGGTACGCTGAACTCGCATTTCGGATAGGCACCGTACGACTCGTATTTCCGGAGGTCGTAATCCACGCCGGACCCCCGCAGGGTGGGGCCGCTGAGACCGAAATTGATCGCATCCACGGCCGAGATCACCGCCACGCCTTTCGTGCGAGCCAGCCAGATACGGTTCTTCTCCAAAAACACCACGTACTCATCGATCATGGGCGGTAAATAGTCGAGAAACCGCCGGAGCTTCCCGATTAACGACGGCGTGAAATCCCGCTCCACGCCTCCGATCCGGTACCAGCTCGTCGTGAGGCGGGCGCCGCACAGCTCGTCGAACCAGTCCAGGAGAATTTCCCGGTCCCGGAAGGTGTAGAAGAACACCGTCATCGCCCCGATGTCCAGCGCTTGGCTGCCCAGCCAGAACTGGTGGCCGATGATCCGCTGAACTTCCGCCACAATCGTGCGCAGGTACTCCGCCCTCTCTGGCACGGTGATATTCATCAGCTTTTCGACCGCGCGGCAGTAAGCGAAGTTGTTGTACATCGCGCAGATATAATCCAGGCGGTCCGTGTGCGGGATGAACTGGTGATAGGTCCCCTCTTCGGCTAGCTTTTCAACGCCCCGGTGCAGGTAGCCCATGACCGGCGTAGCTTTAATGATTCGTTCGCCCTCCAGTTCCAGGATCACTTTCAAGACCCCGTGGGTGCTGGGATGCTGCGGCCCCATGTTGAGGAGCAGCTCCTCCGTCCGAAGCCTCGGCAGAGTCGCGCTCTCCGGATGGTCCGGATTCACCTTATAGACGGTGCTGCGTTGATCTTCGAGCGGCGGCATAAATTCCGTGATGCGTGATCAGCGATGCGTCCCATTCACTCATGACGCATGCCGCATCCCTGACTCCTAGCTATGGCTTCGCCTCGTTCAAAAACTCGAACGTGTCACGCCAGCCCTTGCCTTGCAGCGGGAAATCTTTCCTGAGTGGATAGCCTTCATCGTAGTCATCCGGCATGAGGATGCGGCGCAGGTCGGGATGGTTGCGGAATCGGATGCCCATCATGTCGTAGACTTCGCGCTCCATGAAATCGGCGCCTTTCCAGATATCCGTCAGGGAGTCGACCACGCAGCCTGATTCAGGTACGCGGGTCTTCAGCCGGATCCGGTGGCGTTTCCGGATCGAGTAGAACTCGTAGACCACCTCAAACCGCTCCTCATCATCCGGCCAGTCGACCGAGCTGACGTGGACAATGTAATCAAAATCCATCGCGGGCTCGTCGTGGAGAAACCGCGCCACGTCGTGCAGCGCGTCGCGCGTCACGGTTACCGCCAGATCGCCGCGCCACTCCACCGCTTTGACGGACCCGGCAGGAAACTCCCGCTGTATGCGCTCGGCTAGAGGATGCATACGTCAATGAAAAATTTTAAATTTAAAATTTAAAATTGCGGTCTTACGCTTTCACTTGTTCCGGCTGTTTGGTAAACACCCGCCTCTGCATGATGCGTTCC
>JACQQM010000072.1 GCA_016207025.1 Nitrospirota bacterium
CGGGCCTCGCGGTACGACAAAGGCGGAGCGGACTATTTGAATTGTCCCATGGACGAGGCGACCTACACCCGCTTTTACGATGCCCTGCTCACAGCGGAAAAGGTTCAGCCAAAAGAGTTTGAGAAGACCCCGTATTTCGAAGGCTGCGTTCCGATCGAAGTGATGGCGGAGCGCGGCCGTCAGACCATGCTGTTCGGACCATTGAAGCCGGTGGGCTTGGAAGATCCGAGAACCCGCGCTCGCCCCTTCGCGGTGGTGCAGCTCCGCCCCGAGAACGCGCACGGCTCGTGTTACAACATGGTCGGCTTTCAGACCAAGCTGACCTATCCGGAGCAGCGCCGGGTGTTTCGCATGATTCCGGGCCTTGAACAGGCGGAGTTTCTCCGGTTGGGCAGCCTCCACCGGAACACCTTCATCAACTCGCCCCAATTGCTTCGGGACACGCTGCAACTCAAAGCCCGGGGCACGGCGTTTTTTGCCGGACAAATCGTGGGGGTCGAAGGCTACACGGAATCCGCCGCGATGGGAGGCTTGGCGGGCATCAATGCGGCTCGGGGGCTGGCCGGGTTGCCCCTGGTGACTCCGCCGCCCACGACGGCGCATGGGAGTTTGATCAACTATATTACGACGTCTGAACCCCGACACTTCCAGCCGATCAATACCAACTACGGCCTGTTCCCTCCGCTGCCGAGCAAAATCCGGGACAAGGAGCAGAAACGTCGCCTGATCGGCCAGCGGGCGCTGGAGGATCTCGAAGGATGGAAGACGCGATTCGGGCTTTCGTGACGTTTCTGGAAGTGGAACGAGGAGCGTCGCGCGAGACGATTCGCGGCTATCAATCGGACCTGCGCCAGTTCCTGTCATACGCGAACACCCTCCGTCCGGCCGATGCTCCGAGGCTCCTGCCCGAGGCGGTGGACCCGCTGATGATTCGCGGGTATCTGGCGTGGCTGGACCGAAAACGGGAGAAACAATCCTCGCTGGCGCGCAAGCTGGCCGCGCTGCGGAGCTTCTATCGGTTCCTCGCACGGGAAGGCAGAGCGGGGGTGAACCCGGCGGCCGAGGTCCGGACGCCGAAACAGCCGGAGCACCTGCCGCGCGTCCTGACCAAGGACGACGCCAACGCGCTGATGGAGTTTCCTGAAGGGAACAGCGTACCTGCGAGACGGGATCGCGCCATTCTCGAAACCCTCTATTCCACAGGGGCCCGTGTCAGCGAGCTGGTGGGCATGAATCTGGACGACCTCAACCTGACCGACGGACTGGTCCGGCTCCGCGGCAAAGGACGCAAGGAGCGCATCGTCCCGATCGGAGACGTCGCGCTGGATGCCCTCCGGGAGTACTACGAACTTTTGTCCCGTCACACGTCACGGGCACCCGTTGCTCCCGCAGATGCAACGGGTCCCCGGCGTCACGAGGAACAGGCGCAGCCTGTGTTCCTCAACCATCGGGGTGGACGTCTGACCGCGCGGAGCGTCGAGCGGATCGTAGGCAAATATTCGAGTCGCTTGACGGGAGGGCGCATCAGTCCCCACGCGCTCCGCCATTCGTTCGCCACCCACCTGCTGGACGAGGGCGCGGACCTTCGCGCGATCCAGGAGATGCTGGGCCATGCCTCGCTCGCCACGACCCAGAAATACACGCACCTGGCGACGGATCACCTCATGGAGGTGTACGACCGCGCGCACCCGCGGGCCAAACGGGCAACTGGCGTGCGCCCGGAGACGGAGCCTACGCAGTCATGAGAATCCGTTCCACCACCATTCTCTGTGTGAGGCGGGGAGGGGCGGTCGCGATGGGCTCCGACGGCCAGGTCACCGTCGGGACGACGGTGATGAAGAGCAACGCCCGCAAGCTCCGGCGGATTCACCACGATCAGGTGCTGGCCGGCTTCGCGGGCGCCACGGCCGACGCCTTCACCTTGTTTGAGAAGTTCGAGGCCAAGCTGGAAGAATACCGCGGCAATCTGACCCGGGCCGCGGTGGAACTGGCCAAGGATTGGCGGACCGACCGCGTGCTGAGGCGCCTGGAAGCCTTGCTGGCCGTGGCGGATTACGACCACTCCTTTGTGATCTCGGGAAACGGGGACGTGGTCGAACCGGAAGATGGAATCCTGGCGATCGGCTCCGGGGGGCCCTATGCCTTGGCGGCGGCGCGGGCGCTGTTGAACCATTCCGCGCTGGAAGCCCGCGTGATCGTCGAAGAGTCCATGCGGATCGCCGGCGGCATTGATATCTACACGAACCAGCAAATCGTCATCGAGGAACTGAAACGTTGAAGGCAAAGACCAATATGGCCACTGACCGCCCCATGCAGCCGGCCAGCCTGGATCGCCTCACGCCGCGGCAGATCGTGGAGGAACTGGACCGCTACGTGATCGGGCAGCGGGACGCCAAGCGCATGGTGGCCATTGCGCTGCGCAACCGCTGGCGACGCCAGCAGGTAAGCCCCGAGTTGCGGGACGAGGTGATTCCCAAAAACATCATCATGATCGGCCCCACCGGCGTCGGCAAGACCGAAATTGCGCGGCGGCTGGCGAAGCTGGCGCAGGCGCCTTTCCTGAAGGTCGAAGCGTCGAAATTCACCGAGGTGGGCTACGTCGGGCGCGATGTGGAATCGATCATTCGGGACCTGACCGAGCAGGCGGTCAGCATGGTCAAAGCCGTCCACATGGAGCAGGTCCAACAGAAAGCGGAGCAACTGGGCGAAGAGCGGCTGCTGGATCTCTTGCTGCCCCCGGCAGGTGCGAAGCCGACGCCCATCGCGCTCGACGACCTGGGCCGTGAGGCGCCGGCAGGGTACGAATCCTACGAGGCGACCCGCTCGAAGCTCCGCCTGCAGCTCCGTGAGGGCAAGCTGGATCCCCGCTCCGTCGAACTCGAGGTGAAAGAGCGGGGGTTCCCCATCGGCATCATCTCGAACGCCGCCGGCATGGAGGAACTCGAAAGCGGCCTGCGCGACATGCTGGGCGGTTTGTTCCCGGGCAAGCAGAAGAAACGGATCATGAAGGTGCCAGAAGCCTTGAAGCACCTGACGCAAGAGGAAGCCCAAAAGTTGGTGGACATGGATGAGGTGATCCGGGAAGCCATCGCCAAGGTGGAGGATGCGGGCATCGTATTCCTGGACGAGATCGACAAGATCGCGGGACGCGAGAAAAGCCTGGGGCCGGACGTGTCACGGGAGGGCGTGCAGCGAGACCTCTTGCCGATCGTCGAAGGCTCGACCGTGCACACCAAGTACGGCCCGGTCCGCACCGATCACATCTTGTTTATCGCCGCGGGGGCGTTTCACGTGGCCAAGCCCTCGGATCTGATCCCGGAGCTCCAGGGCCGCTTCCCCATCCGGGTTGAGTTGGAGCCGTTGACCAAGGACGATTTTATCCGGATCTTGACCGAGCCTCGCGGCGCGCTGGTGACGCAGTACCAGGCGTTGCTGGAAACGGAAGGCGTTTCCCTGGAGTTCACCAAAGACGGGGTGGAAGAGATCGCCGTCACAGCCGCCCAGGTGAACGACCGGACCGAGAATATCGGGGCCAGGCGTCTGTTCACGATCATGGAGCGGCTCTTGGAACAGGTCCTGTTCGAAGCCCCTGAACTGACCGATCGCAAGGTGCTGGTCGACGCCAAGTACGTGAAGGACCGTCTGCGGGCGATCGTCAAGGACGAGGACCTGAGCCGGTTCATCCTCTAAGGCAGGCTAGAGGCACGAGGCCTGGGGCGCGAGGTGAAAGATGGTGACAGCGGAAGCCCCTCTAGCCTCGAACCCCTGGCCCCGAGCCTACACCGGAGGTGTGCATGAACAAACTGATCAAGAAGGCCAACGTCCTGGTGGAAGCGCTCCCCTATATCCGCACGTTTGCCGGCAAAACGGTGGTGATCAAATACGGCGGGAAGGCGATGACCGAGGAGGCGCTCAAAGAGGGGTTCGCGCTGGACGTGGTCCTCATGAAGTACGTGGGCCTCAACCCCGTAATCGTGCATGGAGGAGGGCCGCAGATCGATCAGATGCTGAGCCGGCTGGGCCTTGAGCCCAAGTTCCGGCAAGGCGTGCGGGTGACCGACCGCCCCACGATGGAAGTCGTCGAGATGGTGCTGGGCGGGAAGATCAACAAGGAGATCGTCACGCTGCTGAACCAGCACGGAGCCAAGGCGGTCGGGCTGACCGGGAAGGACGGCGGACTGATCCTGGCCAAGCCGCTCACCGTCAGATCGTGGTCGGAAAGCCTCTACGCCGAGCCGGACGGATCGCCGGAGGATGATTTCGGCCTGGTCGGAGAAGTCCAATCGGTCAACCCGCACCTGCTGCTCAAGCTCCAGCAAGATCACTTCATCCCGGTGATCGCCCCGATCGCATCGGACCGCTCGGGTCATACCTACAACATCAACGCGGACCTGGTGGCCGGAGCGGTCGCGGCGGCGCTCAAAGCCGAAAAATTGTTGGTGCTGACTGACGTCAAGGGCATTCGCGACGCCAAGGGCCGCCATGTCTCGACGCTTTCGCGGAAGGACATGCAGCGCATGGTCAAAAAGGGCACGATCAGTGATGGCATGCTTCCCAAGGTCCGTGCCTGCCTGATGGCGTTGGACGGAGGGGTGCGGAAAGCCCACATTATTGACGGCCGGATGCCCCACGCCATTCTGCTCGAAGTGTTCACCGACAAAGGGATCGGGACCGAGATCCTCTCCTAGTTCCCGGATGCTGCCGATGAAGTCCGCTAAGACCTCCGGCGCCAAAGCCAAGCACAAGATCCCGCAGCCGGACAGTAAGTCGGCGCTGCTGGTCACGGATATCCAGAACGACTTCTGCCCGGGCGGCTCGCTCGGAGTCCCCGGGGGCGACGCCATCATCCCCCTCGTCAACGAATACGTGCGGTTCTTCCATCGCCAGGGTGTCCACGTCATCGCCACCCGCGACTGGCACCCGCCCGGGCATTGCTCCTTCAAAGAGCAGGGAGGCCCGTGGCCGGTCCATTGCGTGCAGGGCTCCTGGGGAGGCCAATTCCATCCCAATCTCGTCCTGTCCCCGGGCACCATCATCATCTCCAAGGCCACGGACCCCAAGCGGGAGGCCTATTCCGCGTTTGAAGGGACTCCTTTGGAGGAACGGCTTCGCGAGCTGGGGGCGGACATGCTGTTCGTCACCGGGATCGCGACCGATTACTGCGTGAGGAACACGGTCCTGGATGCGCGCAAGCTCGGGTTCCGGGTCGTAGTGCTGGAGGATGCCATTCGCGGGATTGACGCCACCCCCGGCGATTGCGACAAGGCGATCCGTGAGATGCGCGCCGCCGGCGCCATCTTCGCCAAAGCCCGCGACCTCCACTTGTGAGCGAGCGGCTCCGCGCCCATCTCCGCGCGCTGGTCGGTGAGCGCCATCCCCTCTCATCCCCCGATGCCCTCCAAAAGGCCGAGCAGTATCTCACCGACCAGTTCCAGGACCTTCACCTGGATGTGGCCGTTCATTCGTTTGACGCGCTGGGCGGCACCTACCGGAATGTGATCGCCACCATGCCTCCATCACGAGCCAACCCCCCGGACCAACCGACACGCCCTCCGTTGATCATCGCCGCCCATTACGACACCGTCCAGGGATCGCCCGGCGCCGATGATAACGCCAGCGGGCTGGCCGTCATGCTGGAGGCGGCCCGCAGTCTGCGGGAGGTCCCTCTCGGCAGCGCCGTACAGTTCATCGGATTTTGCCTGGAGGAGGAAGACCTGCTGGGAAGCCTGGCCTATGCCGCTCAGTTGAAGGGACGCCGGCAGGAGATTCGAGGCGCCATTGTGCTGGAGTGCGTCGGGTACGCGCGGGCTGAAGAGGGCTCCCAACATATCCCGCCCGGCGTCCCCATCACGGTTCCCACAACGGGCAACTTCCTGGCCATCGTGGGGAACACCGCCTCGGCGGAGCTCGTGGCTGCGGTCGAGAGCTCCGCGAACCGGCAGGTGCTTGCCCTCACGACCATCTCGCTCTTGGTTCCCGGACAGGGCGAGATGCTGCCGGACACCAGGCGGAGCGACCATGCGGCCTTCTGGCATTATGGCTATCCGGCCCTGATGCTGACCGACACCGCGAACTTCCGCAATCCTCACTACCATCGGCCCACTGACAGGCTCGATACCTTGGATTTCACTTTCATGCAACGGGTCGCCGATGCCGTCACCTCTTCGGCGATCGACTTGGCCGGCACGCCCAAGACAAGGTCACAATGAAGAGACGACTCAAGGCCTCAACCCGCCAAGCCATCTCCAGCATCTTCAATCGCCTCGACTACGCGGCGCTGGGCGCGATCTACTGCGATGAAGGTGGAGAGGCCTTCTGGAAAGACCGTCGAGAGCCGTGCCAGAAACTCGGCATCAAGCTGGCCGAAATTCTGCTCGGCCGCCTGCGACCGGGCGGGCGAAGCCTCTATGTGGGAGCGGGAGTGGCGGAGATTCCGGTCCTGGCCATGGAAACGTTGGAGCTCGGCCGCGAGGTGGCGGCTTTTTCTCTGCGCGCGCAGGAGATGGCGCTGCTGAATCTGGCCTGCAAGGCTCTGCCGTTTCAATTTGTGGCGAACGACGCGCGCTCAGCCGACGGCCCGTTCGACCATCTTTGGACCGTCAGCGTGCTCAACGATCCCGAACGCTATCCTGAATTGTCGGCGCTCTCGTACGGGTGGGCCAATCCGGTGACGTTCGACCCCACGGCGTTCGAACGCGAGCGTTCAGACGTCATCGCGCTCGCCGACGGGTGCCTCCGCAAGCTTACGATTCCCGGTCTGGTCAGCACATCGGTCGAGGAGATCCCCTGGATCACGGACTGGTGTATACGGCGGGAAATTTCCTGCGTGGTCGAAGAAGAGGACTATCCCACCGCTATCGTCGAAGATCCGGTCTGTTTCATTCGAGTCGGCGAGACGATAAAGGTGAGCAAAGGGTAGAAAGGGGTAGAGCGAATTGTAACCAGGACATATTTTGCTGAAAGTGTACAACCACCGACCACTCTTGCCGGTCCTTCTCTCCGTTTCAGTCGACCAATAAGAAAAAATCATCTAAATATTCATGAGTTATTAGCTTATGTTATCCTCAATCCATCTGGCACTTCCATTGCTCAGTAAAAGGGTTGATGAAACCGCTGCTTCTCACTACGACAGTGTGCAGCCTGTTGATAGCAGGGGCAACATACGGCACGCCCAGCTTTGCCGACCAGGCTATCACGAAGGCGGCCAGCGGAACCTCTGAGACGTTTGATCGCACCCACCCGATTTCCAACCCGGTGAAACTGGAAACACAGG
Organism: Nitrospirota bacterium; assembly: GCA_016207025.1. Lineage (GTDB taxonomy): Bacteria > Nitrospirota > Nitrospiria > Nitrospirales > Nitrospiraceae > JACQQM01. Next base: position 7,274 of record JACQQM010000072.1, read on the forward strand.
ACGTTGAACTCCGGGCCTCGTTGAACAAGCAGGTCTTTCAGGAAGGAGAAGAGGCGCGGATCACCGTCCAGGCGAGTCAGCCGGTGTACCTGCATCTGCTCAGCCTGGCCCAGGACGGCACCGTCACCGTGCTGCTGCCAAATCGCGTGGCGCCACGGAACCGCATCTTGGGCGGCCAGGAGTTTGTCTTCCCGAACGAGTCGCTGCGAGAAATGGGCATCCGGATGCAGGTGGCCTTACCCAAGGGGGCTGATCGGTCGGTCGAACGGATCAAAGTGATCGCGACCCGCGAGAAGATCGAGCTGGTCAAAAAAGGGGGAACCCTGGACGACGTGTTCCATACTTACACCAGCACCGAAGGCGGGCTGCAGGATGTGTTGAAGAAATTAGCGGGACTGGAAAAGAAGGACTGGAGCGAGACGACCCTCTCCTACGAAGTCAGAAAGTAACGATCCTCCTTTGCGGTTTGAATCCCGTCTTAGACTTGGCAGGCCTCTCCCGATAGTGCCGGGCATACTCGACGTAGTTCTGCGCCGATGCCTTGATCCAGTCGAGCTCTTCTTTCTTCACCGGCCGTCTCACTTTCGCCGGCGAACCCAGGATCAGGCTCTTGGGCGGGACAATGGTCCGCTCGGTGACCAGCGCCCCGGCGCCGACGACGCTGTCCTCTCCGATGACGGCCCCATCCATGATGATCGCGCCCATCCCGATCAAGACCCGGTCTTTGATCGTGCAGCCGTGCAGGACCACATGGTGCCCCACCGTCACATCGTCCCCGAGCACCGTCGGGTAGGTATCATGGGTGACATGGAGCACACAGAGGTCCTGAATATTGGTGCGGCTCCCAATCCGGATGAAATGCACGTCGCCGCGGACGACCGAATTGAACCAGACGCTTGACTCCTTGCCGATCACCACATCGCCGATGACGACGGCTGTCTCTTCGATGAAGGCCGATGCCGCGATGGTCGGCTTGATGCCCTGGAACGTGCGGATCATAGGACCCCTCTACGGAAAGTCTCGCACTGAATCAGCGCGACAATCATCCCCTCACATCCTCTACTTCGGCGGAAACCGCGTGATCGTGACCGGCGCGTAGCTGAGCGCGGGACCCTCCGGGGTGCGGCGTACCAGGGTGTGCTTGAGCCAGTTCGCGTCGTCGCGCCGGGGGAAGTCGGACCGGTAGTGCGCGCCGCGGCTCTCCTCGCGGGCCAGCGCGCCGGCCACGATGGTCTCGGCGATCTCCAGCAGCGACTGCAACTCCAGCGCCTGGATCAGGTCGGAGTTAAAAATCTTGCCCCGATCCTGGAGCAGGACATGGGCGGCGCGCGCCTTCAGGGCGCGCACCTTCTCGCCCGCCTCCGTCATGGATTTCTGCGTCCGGAAGATGCCGAGGTTCAGGCTCGTGACCTTCCCCAGTTCCTCCCGGAGCTGCCACGCGCGTTCCGGTCCGTGGTTCTCCATGAAACGCTTGATCCAAGCCTCGTCGGCCCGAAGCGCCGCATCCGAAACAGCGCGCGGGGGCACGCCGCTCACGTTGTCGCTGGCGCGCTGGCCCGCCCGCCGACCGAACACGATCGTCTCCAGCAAGGAGTTGCCCCCCAAACGGTTCGCCCCGTGGACGCTCACGCAGGCGCACTCGCCGGCAGCGTATAGCCCGGCGATCTCGGTTTCGCCCCACTGGTTGGTCCGCACCCCACCCATCTGATAATGCGCGCCGGGACGAACCGGGATCGGAGATTCAATCGGATCCACGCCGGCAAATTCCAACGACAACTCTCGAATCTGCGGCAACCGCTCCAGAATCCGCGCGCGGCCTAGGTGTCTGAGATCCAGCAGCACGCACCCCTCCACCCCGCGTCCCTCCGCGATTTCCTGGCCGATCGCCAGCGCCACCGTGGATCGGGTCGCCAGCTCCATCTGTTCGGGCGCGTACGCCTTCATAAACCGCTCGCCGAGGGTATTGAGCAGGTAGCCGCCCTCGCCCCGCGCCCCTTCCGTGATCAGGATCCCGGTGTCTTTGAGCGTGGTGGGGTGGAACTGCACAAACTCCATATCTTCGAGCGGCGCGCCGGCCCGGTAGGCCAGCGCCATCCCGTCGCCGGTATTGATGACGGCGTTGGTGCTGGTCAGAAAGACGCGGCCGCTCCCGCCCGTGGCCAGGATCACCGCCTTCGCGCCGACCGCGTGGAGCCCGCCGTGGAGGAGGTCCCAGGCGACCACGCCGCGGCAGATGCCGTCCTCCACGATCAGCGAGGTCACATACCATTCTTCGTACACGAAGATCTGCCGCTTGAGGAGCTGCTCGTACATCGCGTGGAGGATCGCGTGTCCGGTCCGATCGGCGGCATAGCAGGTGCGCGGGAAGCCGGCCCCGCCGAACGGGCGCTGCGCGATGCGGCCCCGCTCGTCCCGGCTGAAAATGACGCCCATCCGTTCCAGCTCCAGGATGTCGCCGGGCGCCTCCCGACACATCGCCTCAATAGCATCCTGATCACCCAGATACAGCCCCCCTTTGGTGGTGTCAAAGGCATGGGCCTCCCAGGAATCGTTCTCGCCCACCGCTGCGTTGATGCCCCCCTGTGCGGCGACCGAGTGACTGCGGACGGGATGGACTTTCGAGAGGAGAGCAACGTCGAGATGAGCACGGTGGGCTTGGGCGGCGACCGCCGCCCGCATGCCGGCGAGGCCGGCTCCGACGATGAGGATATCGTGGACTTTCATTCAGTCTGCGTGAACAGGCTCCCTCTCAGAGCGAACACATTGCTACCTCCATCTTGACCGAACTGAGGTCGATGAGGCAAGAGGCAAAAGGCAAAAGGATTTTGAAGCCCCTTGCTTCGTCTGCGTCCTCTATGCAAAATGGGAGCAGACAGCATGAGTCCAAACCTTATGGAGACCCGCATGGACCCACAGCAGCTCCTGACCCCTGCGGACATCTTTGTGCCACGCCATATTGGGCCAACCGACGCCGACATCAAGGAGATGCTGGCCACCCTCGGCCTGCAGTCGCTGGACGCGCTGATCGCCGCGACCGTGCCGGAAGACATCCGGATGCGCAAGCCCCTGGCGCTCGGCTCCCACCGGGGTGAGCACGACGTCCTCGCCGAATTGCGCGCCCTGCATGATCGGAACCGGATCTTTCGGTCGTTCATTGGTATGGGCTACCACGATTGCCCCACGCCGCCGGTCATTCAACGCAATATTTTGGAGAACCCCGGCTGGTACACCCAGTACACTCCCTACCAGGCAGAGATCGCGCAGGGACGGTTGGAGGCGCTCCTGAACTTTCAGACCATGGTCGCCGACCTGACCGGGCTGCCGCTCGCCAATGCGTCATTATTGGATGAGGCGACCGCGGCGGCGGAAGCGATGCACATGTGTCGGGCAACAGCCGGAGCCGAGAAGAGGGGGTTCTTCATCGCGCAGGACTGTCACCCCCAAACCATCGCGGTGGTGCAAACGCGCGCCGAGCCCCTGGGCATCACCCTGCGCATCGGACGTCCCGACGAGATCGACTTCGCAGACCAGCACCTCTGCGGCGTGCTGCTGCAATATCCCACCTCGGACGGGTCTCTTCGCGATTACAGCGACCTGGTCCGGTGTGCGCATGCGGCAGGCGCGCTGGTGGTGGTCGCCACCGATCTGCTGGCGCTCACGCTGTTGCGTCCACCGGGTGAGTTCGGGGCCGATATCGCGGTGGGGTCGAGCCAGCGGTTCGGGGTGCCACTGGGCTTCGGGGGACCACACGCGGCGTTCCTCTCGTCCAAGGACGAGTACAAGCGCCAGCTTCCGGGCCGCATCGTCGGCGTGTCTCGCGACGCCAACGGGAAGACGGCCTACCGGCTCGCGCTCCAGACGCGCGAACAGCACATTCGCCGCGACAAGGCCACGAGCAATATCTGCACCGCGCAGGTGCTGCTGGCGATCATGGCCAGCATGTATGCGGTCTATCACGGGCCTGAGGGGCTCAGGCGGATCGCCGAACGCATCCACGCGTTGGCGGTGGCGCTGGCCGAAGGGCTGCGCCGTCTCGGCTGCACCGTCGGCACGGAGCCGTTCTTCGACACGGTGCGAGTCAGGTCCGGCGGCCAATCAGCCAATCAGTCCGTGGACCGGATCCTGGCGCGTGCGGATGAACGACGCTTTAACCTTCGCCGGTTCGAGGATGACTCGATCGGCATCGCCCTCGATGAGTTGACGACCGCCCCCGAGATCCAGGCGC
>JACQQM010000073.1 GCA_016207025.1 Nitrospirota bacterium
CCACCGGCGGCGGATAATGAGTCCGACGGCGATCCCTTGAGCAACAAGTCCCAGCCACCCTGCCCGAGTATAAGAGAACACCTGGGCCAGCAGCGCGAGGCCGACCACGCCGCCGCATGACACTCGCTGCCACCAAGCCCGAAGATTCACGCCGAACGACACCACGAGCGGGATCGCGATCACCAGATACGTGCTGAGCCAGTTAAAGTCAGAGGAGGGAGCTGCGGCGCGTACATACCGGTCTTTCCACGATCCGCCACGCTCCACAAAATCAATCAACGCATAACCGCACAAGATCGCGGTACCGAGCACGACCGTGGTGAGCACTGCCCGGGTGGCGGGCCCTTTGGGCTGCTCCCGCCAGACCAGGCACACCCAGTAGAATACGAGGACCTGGGTGACGAACTTGCGCCATTCCGCGAAGCTATAGGCGGGGTCTGTTGCGAACGGAATCGTCAGCAGCACCCAGCCCGCGAACAGGAGCAGCGGAAGATCAATGGGGGTGCGGACCCATATGCCCTTTCCATCCAGCCAGGATGTCCCCGTGGCGATCAAAAGGAGGGCAAAAAACAGGTACTCTTCGAGGTGGAATAACCGGGGGAAGAAGCTCAGGAAGGTGAGTAGAATGAGGCCGAATCCTTGAAGCCTCCAAATCACATCTCGAGTCCGCCCAAGCGCACCGGATTCGGGCTTTCCTATCTCTGCCTCTCGCCCAACGGCGGCGCATTCGCCTTCAGCCTCCAGCATGGTCCTCCTGACACGTTCCACCGGAGATGGGAGAACCCTTCATGGCAGTATCACCGCGGAGATCACACGCTGCCTCATCGCGAACCGGCAAGCAGTCGCATGTCCGCCTCGACCATCTCATGAACCAGATCCTTGAACTTCACTTGGTACGACCAGCCCAGCTTTTGCTTGGCCTTGGTCGCATCACCCAGCAGGGTTTCCACATCGGCCGGCCGGAGGAATTGAGGATCAAGCACCACATGGTCCCGGTAGTCAAGACCCACGTGGGAGAAGGCCGCCTCCGCAAACTCGCGCACCGAGTGTTGTTCGCCGGTCGCGATGACATAATCCTCCGGCTCATCCTGCTGAAGCATCAACCACATGGCGCGCACGTATTCGCGGGCGTGCCCCCAGTCCCGTCGGGCCTCCAAGTTGCCGAGCTTGACCTCCTTGGCCAAACCGCGCTTGATCCGAGCCGCGCAGGAGGTAATTTTCCTCGTGACGAATTCGAAACCACGGCGAGGGGACTCGTGATTGTACAGAATGCCGGAGGAGGCGCGAACGCCATACGCCTCCCGATAGTTCCGCGTCAGGTCAAACCCGGCCACCTTCGAGATGCCGTACGCGGAACGAGGGTGGAAGGGCGTGAGTTCATTCTGGGGGACCTGCGCGACTTTACCGAACATCTCGCTCGAGGCGGCGAAATAGAATCGACACCCGGGCGCACAGTCCCGGAGCGCAGCCAGGATATGATGGGTCCCATTGATGTTTGCGTTCAGCGTGGAGAATTCATCTTCGAACGAGTAGGCCACGAAGCTTTGCGCGGCCAGGTGGTAACATTCGTCCGGCTTCACGGCCTGAAAGACGCGGTAGATGCTCGGCAGGCTCTCCAGAGAGGCGGCATGAAGATGAAGACGCTCCTTCAGATGCAGGATGCGCCAGAGCCGGTGTTCGGGGTCCTCAATCGCCACTCTCCGGACGATCCCATGGACCTCATAGCCCTTTTCCAGCAACAGTTCGGCCAGGTAGGACCCGTCCTGACCAGTAATCCCGGTGATCAACGCGCGCTTCATTCAACTCACCTCCGCTGAGCTTCCGTTGGAGCCACCGTCCGAACTTCTCTCATGAATCGCGTCAGGGCCTCCTTCCAATGCGGCAGAGTGATCCCGAGCTCTGCCAGAACCCGGTTTCCAAGAACGGTGTACAGCGGACGAGGTGCCTGCCGCCCCCCCTCGGCAGTTGTGATCGGATACACCGGCACCGATGCCCCCATCAGCGACACGATGGCGCAGGCCAATTCATGCCAGGTGCAGTCGCCCGTCCCTGCGGCGTGGGCCACCCCGCGCAGGTTCAGTCCCAGCACGCGGCTGAGCGCTTCAGCCAGATCGCCGGCGTGCGTCGGACAACCCCGTTGATCCGCCACTACCCGCAGCGCCGGCCGTTCACCGGCCAGCCGCAAGATGGTGTTGACGAAGTTCTTCCCCTGCGCGCCATACAACCATGACGTTCGCACCACGAGTGTGTTCGGACAGTGTGCCAACGCCCGCTTCTCTCCCTCCAGCTTGGACCGGCCATACGCATTGATGGGGTTGGGTTGATCCGTCTCAAAATACGGCGAGCCTTTCTTGCCATCGAACACATAATCGGTGGACAGGTAAACGAGGCGGGCGCCGACCTTGGCCGTTGCTCGGGCGACGCGTCCCGTCCCCTCCGCATTGACCGCCATCGCTTTGTCCGGCTCGCCCTCGGCCCCATCCACATCCGTATAGGCCGCGGCGTGGAGCACCGCATCAGGGCGAGCAGCCAGGACATGTTTCTCGACATCGGATTTCAGGAGGTCAAACTCCGGCCAGACGGCGAGCACGAGCGTATGGCCCGCGAGCGCCCGCTGAAGCTCGCGACCAAGCTGGCCGTCAGCGCCGGTGATCAGGATGCGCATCCGGTCCCGTCTTTGAGTCGCTGCTGATACATCCGTTCATAGTACGAGCGGAACTCTCCCGACTTGATCTTTCGCCACCAGGCTTCATGATTCCGATACCAGTCCACGGTGGCCCGGAGGCCCTCCTCGAACGGCACTGTCGGAGCCCACCCCAACGTGGGCAAGCGGCTGCAGTCCACGGCATAGCGGCGGTCATGCCCGGGACGATCCTGAACGAATCGAATCAGTGACATTGGTTTGCCGAGGTACTTGAGAATCGTTTCAGCTACGGTGAGGTTCTCCCGCTCATTGCCCCCGCCGATGTTGTAGATGGACCCTGGGGCTCCGTGCCGCAACACATGTTCGATCGCCCCGCAATGGTCAAATACGGACAGCCAGTCTCGTCGGTAACGACCATCCCCGTAAAGAGGAAGCGGCTGATCGTCGAGGGCGTTCGTAATACACAGCGGGATGAATTTTTCCGGGTACTGGTTGGGGCCGTACGTGTTGCTGCCTCGCGTGATCAAGACCGGGAACCCGAACGTCGTCCAATAACTTTGGGCCAGCAGGTCTGCGCCGGCTTTGCTGGCTGAATAGGGGCTGCGCGGAGCGATCGCGTCATCTTCCTTCGACCATCCCGTTTCCACGCTCCCGTAGACTTCATCCGTGCTTACCTGCAGGAACCGAGCGACTCCCGCCTTGCGAGCCTCCTCCAACAATACGGCAGTCCCGATGACATCGGTCCTGGCGAAACTGTTGGGATCCAGGATGGAGCGGTCCACGTGCGTCTCGGCGGCACAGTTGATGACCGCCTCCAACCCATGCTCCTTCAACGCCTTCTCGACGGTCCGGCTCTCACAGATATCCCCATGGACGAAGCGATACCGGGGATGGCCAGCCACGTCGGTGAGATTCTCGAGGTTCCCGGAATAGCGGAGGGCGTCCAGGTTCACAACATGGTTGTGCTCCTTCGCCAACAGCCGGCGCACCAGGTGCGCCCCAATGAAGCCCGCCCCGCCCGTGACTAAAATGCGCATGAGTTCCTCATGCTCAAGTAAAAAGGTAAAAGTGAAAAGGTAAAGGTGTATTGCATGGGAGGACTTCCAGTTTTTGCCTTTGCTTTTTACTTTTGACTTTCACCGTCCAGGTGGTTCGCGCCGGTCTGCGCCACGAGTTGATTCGCCAGATGCAACGACTCAACGGTTCCCGCATCGGTCCACCAGCCGTCCAGAATATCCCAAGTCAGTTGCCCCGCCTCGATATAGGCATTGTTCACATCCGTGATCTCCAACTCCCCCCGACCCGACGGCTTCAGGGTCTTGATAATGCTGAACACGCGCGCATCGTAGAAGTAGATCCCGGTCACCGCGTAAGGCGAACAGGGCTGGTTCGGCTTCTCCTCAATCCTGACCACCCGGTCCCCTTCCAGCACGGGCACCCCGAAACGCTGCGGGTTCTTCACTTCCTTCAACAGGATTTTGGCGCCGGACTTCTGCTTCCGAAATGCCTGCGCAGCGCGCACGATATTGCGCTCGATGATGTTGTCGCCCAGCACGACACAGACCGGGTCGCTGTCCGCGAAATACTCCGCCAGTCTGAGCGCATCCGCAATCCCCCCTTCGCCTTCCTGGTAGGTGTAGTCCAGATGCTGGAGCCCGAACTCCTTCCCGTTGCCCAACAGCTTGAGAAAATCACCTGCGCTGTTTCCTCCCGTTACCAGCAGGATTTCACGGATTCCGGCGTTCACCAACGTCTGAATGGGATAGTAGATCATGGGACGGTCATACACCGGCAGCAGGTGCTTATTGGTCACCTTCGTCAACGGGTGAAGCCGCGTTCCCAACCCTCCTGCCAGCACGACACCTTTCATCTTCTCTCCAACCGGATGTGTAACGGAATCGTCATACGATCGCTCGAAAATACTCTATCGTCTTTTTTAATCCGTCTTCCAACTCAATCGTTGGTTCCCAGTGGAGCAAGGCCTTGACCTTTCGAATATCCGGACGCCGCACCTTGGGATCATCAACCGGAAGCGGTTGGTGCTGGATTGAACTGTTCGATCCTGTCAGTTTCAGCACCATGCCAGCAATCTCCATGACGGTCAGCTCACGCGGGTTCCCCAGATTGACCGGATCATGCACGCTCTCGGACGGCGGCTCCGCCCGCTGCGAGAGGAATCCTGCCCGATTGGTCCGTTCGGTCACGCTCCTATCCGCTTCGGCCATCAATAAGGCCACAATGCCGCGTGTGAGATCGTCCACATAACAGAAGCTCCGCGTCTGCGAGCCGTCACCGAAAACCGTCAGCGGCTTGCCCTGGAGGGCTTGGACGATAAAGTTCGACACCACCCGACCGTCGTTCGGGCGCATCCGGGGTCCGAAGCAATTGAAAATCCGCGCGATGCGTGTGTCTAGGCCGTGATAGCGATGGTAGGCCATCGTCATGGCTTCGGCGAACCGCTTCGCCTCGTCATACACCCCTCGGGGGCTGATCGGATTGACATTGCCCCAATAGGACTCAGGCTGCGGGTTCACCAGGGGATCGCCATACACCTCCGAGGTGCTGGCCAGGAGGAACCGCGCGCCCTTGGCCTTGGCCAACCCCAGCGCCTTGTGAGTGCCCAGCGCGCCGACCTTCAGAGTAGCGATAGGGAATTCCAGGTAGTCCTGAGGACTGGCCGGTGAGGCGAAATGCATAATGGCGTCGAGCGGCCCGTCCACGTGCAAATAGTCGCAGACGTTGTATTTGACGAAACTGAACCGCTCGCGGCCCATCAGGTGAGCGACATTCTCGGGTCGGCCGGTAATGAAATTGTCCATGCAGACCACGTGGTGGCCTGACGCGAGCAGGGCATCACACAGGTGACTGCCCAGAAACCCCGCTCCGCCTGTGATCAGGATACGCATCCCTTTTCCACCACCTTTTCGTACACAGCGATCATCTCTCTGGCGGTCCGGTCCCAGGAGAACCGTGCTGCCTGCGCCAGGCCTCGCTCGCGCAGGTTCCGATGCAAGGCCGGATCCGTCAGTATTCTCTCCATCTCACAGGTGAACCCGTTCACATCCATTGGGTCCAACAAGATCGCCGCGTCCCCGGCCACCTCCGGCAACGAGGAGGCGTTCGAGCTGACGACCGGACATCCGCAGGCCATGGCCTCCAGCACCGGGAGTCCGAATCCCTCGTAGCGGGAGGGAAACACAAACAGCCTTGCATGCCGATAAAGCTCGATCAGTCGTTCGTCGCTCACCATTCCTGTGAATATGGCCTGTTTTTCGAGCCCGGCGCGGGCGATATGCTCACGGAGGTCAGCCCGTCGCCGGAAGTCACCGGCCAGGACCAAGTCATGCCCATCCCGCAGCGAAAGCGGCAACCGGGCAAAGGCCTCCACCAGAGTCTCGACGTTCTTGGTCGGATCGGCGCCAGCCACGCAAAACACATAGGGACGCTCCCTCTCCCCACGGGGGAGAGGGGAAGGATGCGGACGAAGCTCGTCAGATGGTGCCGGTCGAAACCGGTCCAGCTCAACGCCAGGGTACACCACCGTAGTGCGGTTATCCGGGATGCCCAGATGTTGAATGATGTCTCGCTTTGAACACTGGGAATCGGTTAGCACATGATCAATCCGCGCCCACTTATCGAGGACCAGTACGCGCTCGATCAACCGATTCAGGTTTATGGGTGAGCGGCCAACACCGAAGATCATCGGCTTCACGTCATGTACCGTCACCACGACTTTCCCGCGTTTCCAGGCGATCCCGGCGTCATAGGGAAAATGCAGGAGGTCATACCGGCCAGCCAGCACCGGCGCAACTTGTTCCCAGAACCGGCGCTTGAAGAACGGGAACCTGATCAGCCGATACCGCATATTCGGTCGCTCCGGGAAGCGGTACGACCCATCCGGCATCAGGATCTCGTACCGATTCTCCGTGTCCACTCGCCCGATCGCCTCGATCAGCTCCCGACAGTAGCGCCCCAACCCAACATTGAAATCCTGCAGATGCCAGGCGGCAATAACGATTTTCACAGTGTGGCTCAGATCATAGGGCTGTGGCCGGTCGATCCCTGCCCAGCCATTGCACTTGAACCCTCGTTTCGGCGCAACTCAAACTCTGTTCCATGCATAATCCCATCGCAGATGACATCCAACGCTTTTTGCCGCCCGGGCATCAGCTCCGCCAGAGAAGCGTAAGATAAACGGGGGCGCGCTTCGGCGGGCTCATCCAAGACAGTCATGGAAAACGTTCGCCGGAGAAAGAACAGATGGGCATAACGCAACGCCAGCTCAACCTGCTCCGTTCGCTGAACAGGCTGTTCTCCTCGCATCAGCGACACGACTTGATGAGCATATTCCTCCCGGGTGGAGGGATCATAGGTAAAGCCCTTGCCGCTGTAATGAGCCGCGCCTGCAACCACAACGGGCATGCCGGTGACCGCCAGCTCCAACCCCATCGTTGAGGCGTACACCAATCCGACTCTTGCGAAATTCATCAGAGCATAGGAGTCCGCCGGTACACCCGGCAGGACAACCCGGATATTGGCCGGCAAGCGCCTGAATTCCTGCCGAATCCACTCACCGACACGGTCGAATGACTCACGACCAGGCACTTGGGTCTCAGCCGGGTGAATACGGATCAGCAACATCCACCCAGGATGAGCCTCGAACAGTTCAATCGTGCACCGAAGCCAATCCATCATCCCATCAAAGATGGTATCGCGATCCTGCATCGCGGTATCCCAGGCCACATTGGTGAATAAGACGGCCAGCGGTACGTTGCGCTCCAGGTTGAGTTGTTGGGAAATCCGGTCCAGGTCAGACTCCTTGGCGGCCCAATAAGTTTCGATCAGTTGCTCACCGCGGACACGCCTCTGCATCACGACCATGATTTCTTTGCGCTCAACCTCGGTTAACGGGGCCCCTCTTGCCTGCTGCCAGGTTGCACTGACGTCGTAGCGTGGCGCCGACTGATTGTGAGTCAAGAAGACGGTCCCCGCGTCGCGCCCACGCTCAAAGCAGACGGTACGTCGGCCTTGCCGTTTGGCAAGCTCCCACGTGACCCTTTCCTCCATAAAGAGCCCATTGAGCATCACCAGCACATCCGGATCAAAGATGGCGAGAAGCTTTTCCATGCAGGAGGCCCAGACCGCTCCGCCCCGGATGAACCCAGCCATGACCGCCAGCCCATCCGGGTGTTTCCCGATATCATGCGCCCGAAGCCGCCAGCGGGTGGCCGGCACTGCATAGACTCCCAACGAGAGGCCATTCCAGACATAACCTTTCAACTGCTCGAATGTAAGAGAGTCGACTTCAGAGGCAATCTTGGCCTGCACGGCGCTGTCAATGTAGTCAGCCAGGTTGTAACAGTGAATGCCAGCCAGTGACGTGAGGTCTCTGATATAAGTGATACACCGTGGGCAGCGCGGAAACGACTCTTTCTCCGCCCAGGTGACTTCACACA
>JACQQM010000074.1 GCA_016207025.1 Nitrospirota bacterium
AAGGTCGTCCCGCAGGCGCAGAACATCTTGGACTGCGTCAGCAATTGGGCGTGGACCTCCAACCCGATGATGACCTCGTACGCCACTAGGAATCCTTCTTCTCGGCCGCCAGACGCTCGCGCTCACGCTTCATGGCTTCGCGGCCGGCTTCGAAGGCTTCGGCGAGGACGGACTTTTGTGTCTGCACGTATTCGCGGCCCTTCTCCACCGCCTCGTCGAACACCTCGCCGGCCTTGCCGGCCAGGCTCCGCACCCTGTCCTCAGCCCTGCGCGCATAGCCTCGCAACTGTTCCTGCGTCTCACGCCCGGACTGCGGCGTCAGCAACAGCGCCACCGCCACGCCGATCAACGCTCCGCTCAAAAACGCCAGCCCTACAGCTCCCGCTGAAAACCCTCTGTCATCCGCCATTTGGACCCCCTCCTTCCTTGTGTAGCCGTTCCTTCACCACCGCCGTGGCCGCCTTGAAGCCGGCCACCACGCTGGCCAAGTTCACGAGCAAGGACCCGCTGGTACCCCGCACCGCGCCGTGCACCTGCTGCACTGTTTCACCCAGCTCACCCACCGCGTGCAGGAACACCGAAGCATGCTCGACCCCGTCACGCGCTTGGTCCGCCAGCGTGCTCACGTTCTCGGTCATCACCCGCATCTCATGCAGCAGGGACGGCAACTCGTTATTCATGCGGGCCAGCAGTTGCTCCGACTCCGCGACAGTTTTCCTGATCTGGATCAAGGTCGGCACCAGAAAGCCGACCAGCACCGCAAACACCACCGCGACGAGTATCGCGGCAATTTCCACTATCATATTCACCCTCCTACCCCTACCGGATCGTCGGGCGCTTCATCCGCCAGTTGGTTGCCTGCTCGTAGGCATGTGCCCCGCGCAGGGCCGTCTCTTCCTCAAACGGCCGTCCCAGAATCTGCAGGCCGATCGGGAGGCCGGCCTTGCTGAATCCGCACGGCACCGAGATGGCCGGGATGCCCGCCAGGTTCACCGAGATCGTGTAGATGTCCGACAGGTACATCTGCAGCGGATCCTGAATCTTCTCGCCGAGCTTGAACGCGGGAGTCGGCATCACGGGGGTCACGATCAGGTCCACCTCCCGAAAGGCCGCCTCAAAATCGTGCCGGATCAGGGTCCGGACCGCCTGGGCCTTGCCGTAATAGGCCTCGTAGTAGCCGGCGCTGAGGGCGTAGGTTCCCAGCATGATGCGCCGCTTCACTTCCGGCCCGAACCCTTCCTGGCGGGTCTTTATGTACATCTCCAGCAGGTCTTTTGTCTGCTTCGAGCGCAAGCCGTACTTGACGCCGTCGTAACGCGCGAGGTTCGAGCTGGCCTCAGCCGTCGCGATCAGGTAATACGTGGCGATCGCGGCATCGGTGGTGGGGAGCGCCACGTCCTTGATCTCCCCTCCTAACTTCTTCAATTCCTCGATGGCGTCAAGCACCGCCCGCTCCACTTCCGGATCGAGCCCTTCCGCAAAATACTCCTTGGGCACTCCGATCTTGAGCTTCTTGACGTCCTTCTTTTTGAGCGCCCTGGTGTAGTCCGGCACAGGCAGGTCAGCAGACGTCGAGTCCAAGGGGTCATGGCCGGCGATCACGTTCAGCAGGATCGCCGCGTCGGCTACATCTTTCGTGATGGGGCCGATCTGATCAAGCGAAGACGCAAAGGCCACTAAGCCGAAGCGCGACACGCGGCCGTAGGTCGGTTTCAGCCCGACCACGCCGCAGCAGGCAGCGGGCTGCCTGATGGAGCCGCCCGTGTCCGAGCCCAGCGCGGCCACGCATTCATCCGCCGCCACCGCCGCGGCGGACCCGCCGCTTGACCCGCCGGGGATACAGCCCAGGTTCCAGGGGTTCCGGCTCGGGCCAAAGGCCGAGTTCTCGGTCGAGGAACCCATCGCAAATTCATCCAGATTGCTCTTGCCGAGCAGCAAGTAGCTCCGGCCTCTCAGGCGAGCAATCACGGTGGCGTCATAGGGCGGCACGAAGGTGCCCAGGATGCGCGAGGCGCAGGTGGTAAGCACGCCCTCGGTGCAGATATTGTCCTTGATCGCCAGCGGCATGCCCATCAACGGCATGGTCCGGCGCCAGGCTTTGAGCTTTTGATCCAGCGTTTCGGCCTGCGCCATGGCCGACTCGTGGGCCCGCGTGATGTAGGCCTTGACCTTCGGCTCGACCTGGTTGATGCGCAGGGTATAGGCGGACACGATTTCGCGCGCCGTCACTTCCCCTTTCGTGAATTTGTCCTGGAGTTCGCGGAGCGTGAGCTTGTGCAATGACATGAACGGCCTAGGCTTTGTTCACGACCCGATTGCGTTCGTCCACGTTGATGATCCTGGGCACGTGCCGTTTGATCTCATCCTCGGCGTAGTACTCGTAACAGAAGATGATGATCTGGTCCCCCACCGCGCCCTTGCGCGCCGTCGGGCCATTCAACACGATCTCGCCGCTCCCGCGTTGACCGGCCATCGCGTAGGTGGTGAACCGTTCCCCGTTGTTGAGGTTGGAAATGACGACGGCTTCATAGGGCAGGATGCCGGCTGCATCCAGCAGGTCCTCGTCCACGGTTAGGCTGCCCTCGTATTCCAGGCAGGCATCGGTGACGGTCGCGCGGTGAATCTTCGCGCGCAGCATTTGTCTGAACATGGTTGAAACCTCGTTATCCGTTATGCGTGATGCGTTACGGGTGTAAGACCGCTTTGCTATTTCTTTTACTCTCCCTACTCATCACGCATTACGCATCACCCATCACGAATCGCACGCTTAACGCTCTTCCAGGATCTTTGGGACACGGAAATGTCCCGCTTCGCTCTCCGGCGCATTCGCCAGCGCTTTCTCGACCGGGAGGGACGCTCGGGACTTATCTTCGCGGAACACGTTGGTCTGCTCCAGCACCGTGGCGGTCGGCTCCACTCCCTCCGTGTTCAGCGTCTTGAGTTTGTCCATGAACGTCAAAATATCGCTCAGTTGTTTGCTGAAGACCTCTTTCTCGGCCTCGGTGATCTCCAGCCTGGCCAACTTGGCGACGTGTTCAACTTCTTCTTTACTGATTTTCACGGCCTACCTTATCTCACCTGGCACTGTTGTGAGTCGCAGTTGTTTCGTAACCATCCTCAGCAAGAAAAGGCATGCTCACCCTGTCAAAGAGCGCGCAAAGCCGAGTCTCATCTGACCGAGATGGACATACAGAAGGAAGAGGTAGCATTGAGATGCCCACCTGCATCGCGATCCCAAATGAACACAGACCCACGCTCGTCCAGATTTTTTTTGATCTGTAGTGCTTCCAACTCTTACAATCGCCATAGTTACCTCTTTTGGTATCTTCTCTATTCCACCGTAACGCTTTTCGCGAGATTTCTCGGCCGATCCACATCCGTGCCGCGCAGCACGGCGATGTGATAAGCCAGCAACTGCAAGGCTACCGTAAAGAGGATCGGGGTCAGCAGCGCCGG
>JACQQM010000075.1 GCA_016207025.1 Nitrospirota bacterium
ATGTGATTCCGATGACGATGATTTCGAGCATGTGCGGAAGTGACCGCCTCCCAACAGAGGTACACCGCTAGGCCGCGCGCTTCGTGCCCGGTGATTCTTCACGGTTCGCTGCAGGTGCCAATGATTCTGTCTCTTCGGTTACCGATGTCTCCGGTCCATGGGGCAGGGCCTCTAGGAAGAAAAAGAATATCACCGTGAGCAACAACAGCAGACCGGTCACGATTCCCCAGTTTTCCCATGACATGGGCTATCCTTTCCGTTCACGATATTGTCAAGAACGCACGCGCTGGGGCAACGGCATAAAGGGCCGCCTGCGTTCAGTGGATCCGATAGATGTCGATCACCACGTTGTCTTCGTCCAGCTCCACCGTCACAGGTGTGCCTTCCTGGAAGACCGAGAGCTTGCTGCCGGCGAGCGAATCGACCTCAAACCTTTCTGTACCTTCCGGGGTCGAGACCTTAATCTCCTGCCAGTACTGATCCGCGTAGTTCAGGTTCCCCATAATGGTGCGGTGTCCGGCGTACACTGCATCCTTCTTGTGCGCGTCCAGCATCACATTGCCCGCGTCCACCCACATCGTCAGCTCGTCGCCTTTCTTGGCTTCGTGGAGCCCGACCCGGTCAGCTTTGTTAGGGCTGATCGTGCGGGGCCGCAACCCCATCGGCGTTCTTACAAAGAGTATCCCCGATTCAATCTTCGACACGACCCCGGTCAGCTTCGTGTGCACGGCGGACCCAGGCTGATCAGCGGCCGCAGGAACCACCAAGAAAAGAATCACTGCAAATATCAGCACGAGACTCTGACTCCAATGGCTGTGACGCATGACGCACCTCCTGTCAACCGATAACGAAACTTTGCTCGTAGCAGTGGAGAAACCAACACCCTACCGGTTTATTGAGCGCTCAGGAGGGGCCTTGGCTCATGCCGCGTGTTTCCCCGAGCCGCCCTCTTGACCGCTTTCTAACGGCGTCGCGGTTTTCTCCGTCGTTCTGGTTTTCGTTCTGTGGTACAGGATCTCCATACAGACGAAGAACACCCCGAGCATTACCAGCAGACCGGCCACGATTCCCCAGTCTCCCAAAGACACGGGCGGTCCCCTCTTCTGTTGACAACTCTGCTCGTTATGCCGTCTTCCGATAGCCCGGCTTGGCCGGCTCGGCCTCGCGCTCCTCCATCTCCTCGGTCTCTCTCCGCAGCCCCGGCATCAAAAGTCCAACGAAGAAGATCCCGATCAACACCGCGGATGCGGCGAACAGGTACCCGAACGGGATCTCCGGCCACGACCGCGGCGCCGAAAACGGCAGCGTCGGCCGCCGAGCTGAAAAATCGGCAGCAGCGAGCTGGTCGAAGCGATCGGCGATCTGCTCGGTGTGGATTGAGGCCAGCGCGACGGATCCCAATTGCACCTGCATGTCTTCCATGGCCTTCAGATACCCGTCTTGCACCCTCGTCAACTGGACAATGGCATGGCCGACCCGCTGCTGGCTCTGAGCGGCGAAGCGGTCATGGTCCTCGCTGGCCGCGAGGATTGTCTGTTTGATCAGGGTCGGCCAGTTGCTCCGGAATTGCACATCCATCGTCTTGCCGGTCGTTTCGGCGATGCTGATCATCCGTCGGTTATATTCCCCCGCTACAAGACCGGGAGACAAGACGCCGGTCCGCACGCCTCTCGCCGTGAAGTCCACAATGGAGCGCCCCATGACAAACTGGACGCGGGCGGCATGGTCCGCTTCGACTTGGGTGGCATGGGCTTGAATCTGCTCCAGATACTCGAAAGGCGAGGTTTTCAGCCGATGGGTGATCATCGTGGCCCGGTTGAGTTTCGTGACGGCCTCGGTCGTCTTTGCGGCAAATTCACGCCCAAGCAGATAGTCGTCCACAATGGCCTGACCCAGGGCCGGTTGCACCCACTCCATGGCACCCATGATGCCGGACGCAGGTGCGATCGAAGCCGTCTCGGGCACGGCAGCCTGAAGTGTGCCGCTCGTGGACATGAACAGGAAATAGCCCCCTAACACCGTGGCCAAGATCCCCACAGCAACCATCAGATCGACCGGTTCAAGGTTCCTTCTCATCGCGACCTCCCTCCCTCCTGTGCCTCACAATGTCATGGTGACAGAGTCTGGTAACCGAAAGTCTCCCTATCTGCCTTCACGTCAGAGAAGTAAACGCAAGCACGGTGCCACGATGCAGACTCGTAAGTTGTTGATCTACTAAGAGGGAATTCTAGGGGGTGCCCACTCTATTGGTTGGTTTCCACCAGCGGGCGCACCAAATCCACCAGTTCTATCTCAGTTCCATGATCGTCACCCCATCCAGCCGTCCACCTTTCTCCTTCCACCTCCGGCTTTAATGACGATAGGGGGCCGCTTCAGCTTCCTTACTTCAGTTCCACGATCGTCACCCCGTCACCCCCTTCCGCCCGCTCTCCGGCCCTGAAGCTCGCCACGTAGGGGGAGTCGTTCAGATAATTTCGAAGCACTGCTTTCAACCGGCCAGTGCCATGTCCGTGAATGAGTCGCAGCGTGGGAGCGCCCACCAGCGCGGCTCGGTCCAGCGCCGCAACGGTCAGCTCCAGCGCTTCGTCAGCCGTCTTGCCTCTGACATCCACGACCGTCGCCGCCTCGGCCTCGGAGATCCCGGGCAAGTCGGGCCGCCGACCTGCTGGCACAGGCCCGGCCAAAGGCCGTTCTAGCTCTCCCGGACCGACAAGGCCGACCAACCCCGACACCGTCACCGACATCTCAGCTTCCCCGACCCGAACTCGGACCCTCTTCTTCCCCTGCGGCGGCTCCAGCAAGGTCCCGGTCGCGCCCAGGCTCACGATCTCGACGCGATCGCCGGGCTTGAGCTGATCGACCGGTACGGTCTCGGTGGGCTTGACCAGCCGTTCGCGGGCCTGTGCCTCGACCTCGGCCAACCGCTGCTTCGCTTCCTTGGCCTTGACCAAAGTCCGCTCCCCTTTCAGGCTCTCCACGATCGCCTGGACCTGGGCGCGCGCCTTCAGGAAATCCTCGGTCAGCTTCTTCTTGGCGCTCTTGCGGTTCTCGCGCTCAGACTCCCGGAGCCGTTCCTCGATCTCGGCAGCCACGCGCGCAGACCGCTCCGTCTCTGCTCGCAGCTCCGCAATCCGTGCCGCATCCTGGTCCAGCCGACGCTGCTTCTCCTGCAGATCGCCCAGCATCTGCTCCAGGACCCGATCCTCGCGGCGCAACAGCCCCAGCGCATCGTCCAGGATGGTTTCGTCCATTCCCAGCCGGCCGGCGATCTCAATCGCGGAGGACCCGCCCGGCACCCCCATGATCACGCGATAGGTCGGCGACAAAGTGCTCACATCAAACTCGACGCTGGCGTTCATGAATCCCGGCGTCGTCTGGGCCAGCGCCTTGAGCGAATTGTAGTGCGTGGTGGCCACCACCTTCATGCCCAGGTTGGACAACCGGATCAGCAGGGCCTCGGCGAGCGCTGCGCCTTCGGCTGGGTCGGTGGAAGTGACCGGCTCATCCAAGAGGACCAGGGCCTTCGCCGATGTCGGCAACGAGGTGTCCGGGGCCTGAGCCGGCGAGGCCTGCTCCAGCAGCCGGATCATCTTGGTCATGTGCGCCGAAAAACTGGACAGATCCTTGGCCAGGTCCTGGGCATCCCCGATGTCGGCGTACACCTCCGGGAACAGCGCCATTTCCGAGTCCACCCCGCAGGGCGGCTGCAGCCCCGCCCGGACCATCAGGGCGAAGAGTCCTACGATCTTCAGCGTGACGGTCTTTCCGCCGGTGTTCGGGCCGGAAATCACCAGCACCCGCACGGTCTCATCCAGCAGAATATCGTTCGGCACCACGCGCTCTCGCGCCAGGATCAGCAGCGGGTGGCGCGCCAGCCTGACCGCGATGCGGCCGCAGTCGTTGAGCGAGACCGGTTGTCCCTTGACCTGGTGGCTGAACGAGGCCTTGGCCGCAATGCAGTCCAGCTCCGCCAGCGTCCCCAGCCCCTCCAGGATGACCGGCGCATGCTCGGCCACCAGGGTGGAGAGCTCCTGCAGGATCCGCCGCACCTCCCGCTCCACTTCCAACTCGGCGACCTTGATCGAGTTGTTCAGCTCCACCAGCTCGCGCGGTTCCAGAAAGACCGTCGCGCCACTGGCCGACACATCGTGGACGATGCCGGGAATTCTGGTGCGCATCTCGGCCTTGACCGGAATGACGTACCGGCTCTCGCGCTGCGCAAAGTAGTGCTCCTGGAGCACGTCGGCATAGCGGCGGGACGCCAGTATCACCTCCAGGCGGTGGCGCATCGTCTGCTTCAGATCGTGGGCATGGTGCATGAAGCGGCGCAGCTCGGGGGTGGCCGACTCTCGGATGTTGCCTTCCGGGTCAACGCACCGGTCAATAGCCTCCTTCACAGGGCGGAGCTGATTCACCGCGTCGAGCGGAGCGGCCACCGCAACGAGGGACGGCGCCTGATCGAGGCGCCGTCCCAGGTAGCGCACCACG
>JACQQM010000077.1 GCA_016207025.1 Nitrospirota bacterium
CCTCCCGGCAGATCTTCCACTGTTTCGGGTGCGGCGAGGGCGGCAACGTGTTCACCTTCCTCATGAAGATGGAAGGGGCGAGCTTCCCGGAGACGGTGCGCGAGTTGGGCAGCCGCGCGGGGATTCCGGTTCCCGTGGTTCAGGACGCCCGTCAGGCACAGGACTCCGGCAACCGGGAACGCCTGGAGAAGTTAAATGACGCCGCGGCGGCGTGGTTCCGTCGGAACCTGCTCGATCCTGAAGCGGGCAAGGAGGCCATGGCCTATCTCCGCGAGCGCGGCATCACGCGCGAGACGGTGGATGCCTTCGGCCTGGGCGTGGCGTTGCCGGCGTGGGACGGGTTGCTCCGCACCCTCTCCCAGGACGGGTACACGACGGCGGAACTGACCCTGGCCGGATTGATCGTGCCGAGGGAGCAGGCGGGGCGAAAGTCGCAGGACGCCGCCGGCTACTATGATCGTTTCCGCAGTCGGGTCATGTTCCCCATCTATGATCTCCGCAAGCGGGTGATCGGGTTCGGCGGGCGCGTGCTCGGCGAGGGGATGCCGAAATATCTGAATTCGCCGGACACGCCGCTCTTCAACAAGGGGCGCGCACTGTACGGGCTGGAACGGGCGCGTGACGGGGCCAGTCGGTCTGATACCCTTCTCATTGTGGAAGGCTATTTCGACGCGATCGCGCTGCATCAGGCCGGGATCACCAACACGGTCGCGACGCTCGGCACCGCGCTCACGCCGGACCATATCCGGACTATCCGCCGGTTCGTCACGAAGTTGGTGTTGCTCTTCGATCCCGACCCGGCTGGCGTGCGAGCCGCCTTGCGGACGTTGGATCTGTTCGTGGGCAGCGGGATCGGCGTGCGGGTCGTGTCTTTGCCGGACGGCGACGATCCGGACACGTTCGTACGGAAGCATGGGGCAGTTGCCTTCCAGCAGTTGCAGGAGCGGGCGCCCAGCTTGCTGGACTTCGCGGTCGAGCACAGCCTGAAGGGCGCGGCGTCGGGAACGGTGGAAGATCGCATCCGCAGCGTGGATGAGGTGCTGCGCATCCTGCAGAAGACAACCCATCGAATCGAGAAGGAGGAATGTACTCGCCGCGTGGCGGAGCGGCTGGGGATCAACCAAAAACTCCTGATCGACCGCTATCCGGAACTGTTGCAGAAAGAGGACCGCCAAGGGGTCCGGAAGGCGCCTCTGACAGGATCGGACAATCGCTTCAAGGGAAGCCCTGAAGAACGGGACCTGGTCCACCTGCTGCTGCAGGGCGCGCTGAGCGCGGCCAATATTCGGGCGGTGAATGTGGAGACGTTCACGGTGCCGGCCTGCCGGCGCATCGTGGAGATCGGGCTCCGGCATCTGGATGGAGACGGCTGTGCGCTGGTCAGGCAACTCCTTGACGAAGCGGTGGCTGACCCGGTCTGCGGGTCCGTAGCTACAGAGCTGTCGATGTCGGAACGACACTACGATGACATTCCGGCGTATGTGCAGGGATGCCTGGAGACTCTGGAGCGGAAACGGCGCGAGCTGGTTCTCGGGGAGCTGATCGTCAAGCTCCGAGCGGCTGAGCAGGCAGGACGTACGGACGAGGCGCTGAGGTTGAATGCCCAGGTCAATGAACTGCGTGTGAGAAAAGCCGGCTTGCCGACCGCGTAACCCGCGCTTCTAGGGAGCAGACATGGCCAAAGACGAATTGCTGGTCGAGGTGAAAAAGCTGATCTCCATCGGGAAGGAGAAAGGCTACCTGACCTATGACGAGCTGAACAGCACGCTGCCCGCGGAACGGGTGTCGTCCGAGCAGCTCAACAATCTGATGACGATCTTCGGCGAGATGGACATTGAGATCATCGACGCCTCCGAAGGGGACCGCTTTCAGAAGACGCATGAGAGCGAGGAGGCGGTGGAAGAGGTCGAGGAGAGTGAAGAGGTTGGGGAGAGTGAAAAAGAGATCGATCTCACACCGGGCGTGCTCAGCCGGACCGATGATCCTGTTCGGCTGTATCTCAAAGAAATGGGCAGCGTCGCGCTCCTGAGTCGGGAGGGCGAGATCGAGATCGCGAAGCGGATTGAAGAGGGGAAAAAGGATATCGCCTCCATTGTGTTCGGCATGCCGATGGGCATCGAGTTTGTCCTGTCGCTGCGGGACAAGCTCAAGGCCGGAAAAATCAATATCCGTGAGCTCGTGCCGGTCACCGACGAGGAGTTCGAGGAAGAAGAGGCGGAGCATGACGACGAGGAGCTCCGGGACCGGACACTCGAGGCCCTCACCAAGGTCCGCAAAGTGTCCCAGACCTTCATGCGGCTGTATCAGAAGAGTCGACGAACGGGAAGCAGCCCGGCCACGCAACAGCGGCTGAAAAACCAGCTCAAGGAGGCCCGCAAGCAGGTAGTCGAGAAAATGGAGTCGGTCAACCTGCATGCGGCCGTGAAGGACCGGATGGTGCAGCGCGTCCGGGAGCTGGCGCAGCAGATCCGGACGGCGGAACGGGAGATCGCGCAGTGCCAGCGGAAGCTGGGCGTCTCGGGTGAAGCCGGGATGGAACTGCTGCGGCGGCTGGGTCGGAGCCGACGGGATTTTCTGGCTGTCCGCCGGAAAACCGGCCTGTCGGAGGACACCCTCCAAGAGATCAAAAAGGCGTTTCAGACCGCCCGGAGTCGAATCCGGCAGTTGGAGACCGACGAGGCGTTGGTGTCGGCCGACGAGATCAAGGAGGCAGTCCGACACCTGGACTTGGCGGACGAGAAGGTGAAGCGAGGCAAGGCCGAGCTGGTGGAAGCCAACCTCCGGCTGGTGGTCAGCATCGCCAAGAAATACACCAACCGGGGACTTCAATTCCTGGACCTGATCCAAGAAGGCAACATCGGCCTCATGAAGGCGGTCGACAAGTTCGAGTATAAGCGTGGCTACAAGTTCAGCACCTACGCCACGTGGTGGATTCG
>JACQQM010000079.1 GCA_016207025.1 Nitrospirota bacterium
CGCTGGGGGATGGGGGGAGCCGCAGCCGGGGTGCCGCCGGGACCCGTTGCTCCGGGAATGCAACGGGTGCCCAGCAGCGTGGCGAGCCTGCACGGAGCCACGCCCCTCGCCCCGGCGACCTCGGAATCACCCACACGGGATCCGGAAGAGCCAAGAAAAGGCGACTGCGGTCGAGTGTTGCGCGTCAACAAGACCGCGCGCGACGCTCGAAGGCGCGGCCGTAGGTCGCTCGGGCGGTCGCAAGGCCCTTAATGTGCCGGCGCAGGAACGGACCGAAGCGCGAGCGCAGGATCTGAGCGCGATACGGTGCAATCCGTCGTCGGACCAGGTTGATCTCCCGTCGTAACGCGCGCACGAGCGCGACCCCAGCCGGCCGCATCCAGCCGAGTTTCCGCCCCGCGTAGTCCAGGTCGCGGAGGGAATATCCGATTTAATCTCCATAGTGGGTTCGTGCCCGTTCGATGAAGACGGTCTTGGTAGCTTCGTCAATCGAGTAGACAATCCTGTCTTGGTACGTCAGTCGGTAGGAATAGCTTCCCGCCAAATCGCCGATGAGTTTCTTACCTTCGGACGGATGGTGGGCAATCACGTTTTCGAGAATCGCGCGGAGCTTCTGCTTGAGCTTCGGGGTGAGCGTGTCGATGTCTTTCTTGGCCTGCCGGGTGATGCGGATTGTGTACGGCCCGGCTTCACTCACCGAAGACTTCCTCGAGCGAGTACGTCTGCCCCTTCTTGATTTCCCGCTTGGCCTTCCTGACGCCTTTTAACACGCCCGGCGTGGAGAGCAATTCAAGTGTCTCGACGAGGCTGTCGTAATCATCCTCGGACATGACCACCACGCCGCCTCGTTTCGAGACTACGCGAAACTGGCGATGGCCGGACACGGCTTTCCTTATGACCTCGAAGAGACTGCTCCTTGCTTCCGTGGCGCTTAAGGTTTGCATGTCACCCCTCACCTGTACAGGTTTCTGTACAGGTGACTTTACCAGACCGTTAGGGGCGATGCAACCAGCAAGCCTTGTCACTATTAACGTAACGGCCGGGCTTCCGCGCCGCGTCACTGGAAGGAGCGCGTGTTGCACGCAAGGGGCTGGGTGGGTGCAGATTTCATGTCAAACGACGACTCTATCGTCAAATATAATAATAAATGACGGCTAACAGGCCAAGTGTCAGCACATCTCGGTCACTGAAGTGTCAGGACTTCTCGGTCAAGCATGGTATGTCTCCTCCCATTCTGATAGGGAGGGAACGATGAAAAAAAACTCTGCTCATCCGTCGTCAAGCAATGGTCGCGGCGGTGCGCGAAGGGCGCAGCCAGCGCGAGGTGGCTCGCACATGTCGCGTGGCCGTGTCGACGCTGCAGTGGTGGATCAGACGCGCCGCTGGGCAGCCGTTGGATCAGGTGGAGTGGGCGAATCGCTCGAAGGCGCCGGCACGGGTTGCCAACCGGACCCCGGCCAAGATCGAGCTGGCGGTCTTGGATTGTCGGCACCGCGTGCAAGCGACCAGCGCCCTGGGCTTCTACGGGGCGGAGGCGATCCAGGAGACGTTGCGAGCCGAAGGGACGTTCACGCAGATTCCCAGCCGACGCACCATCGGACGTATTCTCAAGCGGCACGGGGTTCTGGATGGACGCCGGAGGCTCCGCCACCTGGCACCGCCGCCCGGATGGTATCTTCCGGCGGTGCGGTTGAGACACGCCGAGTTGGACGCCTTCGATGTCATCGAAGGGCTGGCCATCGAGGAGCAGGGCGAGGTGGAGGTGCTCACGGGCAAAGCCTTGGGGGGCCCGCACGCCGGGGCCTGGCCGCTGCCCACCGTCACGGCCAAAGCGGCGCTCCAGACGCTTCTGACGTATTGGCAGGCTCATGGACTCCCCGACTTGGTCCAATTCGACAACGACACGCGCTTTCAAGGCGGGCACAATCATCCCGATGTGGTGGGCCGCAGTATCCGCGCCTGCCTGAGCCTGGGCATGACGCCGGTCTTCGTGCCTCCGCGGGAGCACGGCTTTCAAGCGGTGATCGAGCACTTCAACGGACTGTGGCAAGCCACAGTCTGGTCCCGTTTCCATCATCTGGACTTGGAGACGTTGCAGAGCCGCTCGGGTCAGTTTGTGGCCGCCTATGTGCGCCGGTTGGCGCCGCGTATCGAGCACGGCCCGCCACGACGGCCGTTCCCAAAAGACTGGCGCCTGAACCTGCAAGCCGGTCTGACCGGCCAGGTGGTGTCCTTGCGCCGGACCGATGCCAACGGCGTGGTCTCGCTGCTGGGGCGATCGTTCTCGATCGACCCTCGCTGGGCTCATCGGCTCCTGCGCTGCGAAGTGGAGTTGACCCATCACCAGATCCGGTTTTACCGGTTGCGGCGGCGCGACCCAGACCAACAACCGCTGATCAAGACGCTTGACTATCGGTTTCCACAGAGACGATTTCGCGAGTGACCGAGATGTGCTGACACTTCGTTTTCAGAACATGACCCTGACCGAGATGTGCTGACACTTGGCCGCTAACACGTCACTGGCTTCTAAGAATCTGGCCCCCTCGGACACCCCGCCCATACAGCCTGCGTTTCTCGTCAAGATTGCGTCTATGCTCCCGGAGCTCTCTGCCATATCGTGAGCGCAGCACGGCCCGCTCAAAGGGTGCGATTCGATTTTTGACCTTTACAAGTTCCTGTTTGAGTTGCTGGACCAGCGCATCCCCTGCCGCGGTCAGCCAGCCGAGTTTCCTCGCCGCATAGCCCAGGTCCTGAAGCGAATATCGGACCGACGCCACTTCCTCCAGGCAGCGAAACCGCGCGCGGAGGACCTGCTGATCGGTCAGGGTTGCCCCGCCCCTTGCCCCTTGCCTCTCGCCCCTCGCCTTCCACGCCGACAGCCGTTCAAACAGCAGCGCCCCCATCGTAAAGGTGAAAGTCGCGTGCAGAATCCCATGCAAGGGTCGCAAGCTGCGCCGCCAGGGCGAATAGAAGATCTCCTGGTTGCGGTCTCTGCGGCGCATGGCATATTTCCGCAACAGCAGGTTCAAGTGATGATGGCTGTTCTCATGAATCAGGTCGTCAATCAGATCGAGCGCGTCTCGCTCGAAACAGTTGATGAACGAGAGGCCGGGCCGATGGCGATAGCTGAAACTCACCACTCCCCTGGCATGGAGCGGCACGATCCGGGACGTCAGGCACGCGAGGTTCCGCGCGCCAGCCGGCCACGCCTCCGCGATGACGGCCAGCGCGTTCCGAAGACGATCCGCTAGACCCGGCGGTGGTTGGACGACGCGCCAGGGCGACAAGTCTTTCCGATACACGAGGGCCGCTCCCAGCGTCAGGCCGCCTGACCCGTTCGCATAGCCTGGCAGGATCGTGTGCGGAGGCACATATCGCCAGCGCCACTGCGGATGGCCTCCATTTGTCAGCAGAGGGTGAACCGCACCATTGACGCGCAGCCGGATGCCATCCAGCCTGATGAGAAACCTGCTTTCGTCAGTGCGGCCGGCCAGCCTTCTTCGCAACAGCGTGGGAGGCCCAAGATAGGCGCCGTTCAATCCGACGTACACGCATCCACCCAATTCCGCCCGCTCCAGATTCGGGCTGAGATCGCACGGCACGGTCCAAAGACGGCCCCGTGTTCGCGCCAGCCAGACGCAGGGCAGAGCCGGCACGAGAAACAGCGACTCTTGCGTCGCTTGGCTGGCAAGACGACGGCAGAGTCCGGACAGACGCCGCGCGAGCCTGAGCGGCTCGGGCTCCCCGCGCGGGAACAACTCGTCCAAATAACTGTGTTCGTAGAACTGCTCTTCGCATTGGTCAAAGAGTTCGGCCGCAAACTCGTGGGGGTGCCGCTCGCGGCGGAGCTGTTCCAGCAGATCGATGAAGTACACCAGGTCGTTCAGCAGCTCGATCCACCCCACTGCCTTCCAGCCCGAGTAGTCTTCCGGCTTGAGCGATTCGCCCACACAACGAAAGAAGCCCACCGGCAACCGCAGCGCCGCGGCCGGACCTCGATAATGGGCCTCCAGATCGTCACAGAGGTCGAACAAGAGATCCCGCATGGACGCGCGGAACTCCCGCATCAGCGACGACAAAAAATCGGAGTCGAACAGTTTCATCTGTGCTTGCATGGCGCATCCTGTCAGACCGAGACGGTCACGTCATGAAAGGATTGGCCAGCCTGCTGCTTGTTCTAGGAACTCTCGGGGTGCCGAGCGCGGCCTCGGCGGAGAAGCCCTGCAACGACTATCCCCGGAGCAAACAGAAGCGGTGCGAAACACTCTAGGAGCAGATCAACGCGGAGGCGGTGTCTGAGGTGGCCCAGTTCGGATTGGAGCAACAGAAACGTCGCCGGGAAGACAAAATCACCCAAGAGTAACATCTCCAAGAGAGTACGGCATTCATCAAGCGATCGGCCGAACAACGACTGAAGCTGCTGGCCGAACGGATGGGCTGAGAGAAAGGCCCGCCTACAACGTCTGGGTCCTGGAATCCGGAATCTGCTTTCCCGCCGAGTCCAACAGATCCCTCCCCACCAGGATCGGCGCTTTGAAATGGATCGCCAGCGCGATCGCGTCGGATGACCGACTGTCGAAGACCTTCACAGTGTCCTTCATCGAAACCGTGAGGGCCCCGTAAAAGACCCCGTCCTTCATGGTGATCACCGTCTGCGTGACTTTCCCGTCGAACGCCGCCAGGATCGAGTGCATGAGATCATGGGAGAGGGGCCGGCGCAACTTTTCACCGGTCAGCGCTCCCTGTATCGAACCGGCCACCGTCGGATCCACGAAGATCGGGATCACCCGGTTCTCCGCCTTGAGCAGAATGACGGGGCCGTGATCCGACAGACGCACTTCCACGTTCTTGATCTCCACCTGGCCGCCCTGCGCCTGGGCGACAGCCCCGGATAGAACCAGGCAGACTCCGACGACGGCGCTCCGCGCGAACGACATGCCAAGATGTCTCATGTGTCCTCCTTCGGCAAGATGCCCTTCATACGTGGATGGGCGCGACGTCCGAGAAACAGACCGGCTATGAATGCTGCAAGGCAGGCACGCGATTCATACGAACGCCCAACGGACTGGCGACCTCGCACGCACAGGCCGGCTCACTAGGCTCTCACGAAGGGATTGGAATCCCGTTCGAGGCCGATCTGGGTCTCCGGTCCATGACCGGTAACGACGCGCGTCGCTTCATCCAGGGTATAGAGCCGCTCTCGGATCGATTGCTCGATCACATCGTAGTCCCCACCCCAGAGATCCGTCCGGCCGATGCCTCCCCGGAACAACGTGTCCCCGGCGAGCACGAGTTTCTCCCCTGCAAAGTGAAAACTCATCGATCCCGGCGTGTGCCCCGGCGTATGCAGCGCGACTCCCTCGATCCCACCCAGGATGATCTTCTCCTCGTCCTGCAGCCAGTAATCCGGTTGAGGGACCGGCACGTACGGCACGCCGAACAGGCGGCACTGCACCTCCAGCATCTCCCAGAGCTCCCGATCATCCCGGTGCAGACAGAGCGTCGCGCCGGTCGCCTTTTTCATTTCGCCGGACGCCAAAAAGTGATCAAAGTGAGCGTGGGTGTGCAGGATGCTGACGACGGTCAGCCCCAAATCCCGGACCTCGTGCAGGATGCGCTCATGGGCTCCGCCCGGGTCCACCACGATCGCCCGTTTGGTGATCGAGTCGCCGATGATCGAACAGTTGCAGCCCAACGGGGGCACCGGAAACGTTTTGCGGATCATGTTGATCTCATCCTATCGCCACAGCGACTCGTTCGCAAGAACCTTCCCACAATCAGCTCTGTGCATCCATCTCGCGCGCAGACCCGGCCGCCTCGCCGTCTCATCACCCATTGCACGTTTGACCCATTGCATGGAGCCAAGCAATGGGTACCCCGCAATGGGTACCCGTCACGCAGGCGTGCCACCGGGGACCCGTTGCTCTTAGGGTGCAATGGGTGAATCCTCGTGGCGCGCAACCCATAACACTTGGGTATCAACAATCTTCCACTCGCGTCCGGCTCGTCGCAGCAGCATCAGGAAACCGGCGCCGGTCCCATCAGGCCGATCGTCGCTCACGTAGACCAGAGCTTGATCCCTTCGCGGACTGAAGCCCACGCGGGAAAATTCCAGAACACCGATGGTCGATCTGGGGGCCTGCGCGAGATCGGCCGGCGAAAATGCCGCGGGGATCGGCGCGAGCGACACCTCAGGCCCTTCAAGCTCCCCGCCTGACACAAACCGATAACTCACCCCGAAGTTGAACCGGGCTTCCAGTCGAAAAGGACGGACCGTCTTCAGAATGAAATCCGTCACCAGGTCCGGCTGGAGCCGGCCTTCAAAGAAACGGTTCTCCTCAAAGTACGCCCGGCTCGGCGGCTCCTTCTCCTCGGGACCCAATCGCGTCGCCGTCAGCCGCTCAATGATGACGAGCGTGGTCTCGGACGTCAAAAACTTATCCTGAACCACCTGATCATAGATGGGATACTCCTCCGGAGGGACCCGCTCCGGCTTGTCCTCAGGCCGTTCGGCGGCATCGGACATTGCAGGCGCAGCGAGCAGTACGACGATCAAGGAAATCAACAGGAGCGGAGCATGAAACAGCGCGCGCATGCGAGTGAGGATAGCCTGCCCGGCACGAGTGGGTCAAACCGTTCCACTTTCGCATGAATAAATAAAGAGCCGGGGTTTGCATTAAATACGAAACGGCCCTAGAATCCGGTCGTAGATTTGAGGCCTCGCACAAGAAAAATTCAAGGAGGGTGCCTATGCTGCGAATGATGGTGGCGATGGTAGGCTTGACAGCGATGCTGTTCATTGTCGGGAGCGCAAGGGCGCAGGTGTCGATCCAGGGAGGTGTCCGAATCGTCTTTGGCGACGATGAGCAGCAGACCATCAAGAATTATTACGGCAAAGAGATTATCGAGAAGGCTCTGGAGCAGTCGGAGAAAGAAGGAAAGGGCAAAGGTAAGGGGAAAGGAAAGGGCAGGAAAGGACTGCCCCCCGGCCTCGCGAAGAAGGCTAAGTTGCCGCCCGGGATCGAGAAACAACTTGAGCGCAACGGCACCCTTCCGCAAGGCCTCGAGAAAGAAATGGAGCCATTGCCCCGTGAGTTGGAAGAGCGCTTGAAGCCTCTGCCGCCGGACCACGTCCGCGTGGTGGTCGGCACCGACATCATCGTCATGAACAAGACGACCCAGAAAATTTTGGACATTGTCCGGGATGTCGCGCAACTCCATCACGACATCACCAAGTGACAGGATCGCTGTTCCCAGAAGATGTAAGCCGGCATTGAGGTGACATCGTCCACCAAGAGGACCTGCATCATCCTCCTGTGCGGTCTCGTGCTCACGCTGGGAGGCGCGTCAGGAACGTGGGGGTCGGAACGTCCGGTCACCTCAGAGACTGTGCGCAACCTCTCCACGCGCGCGGCGGCCATTGCCCGCCTCGCCAAACCTGCCCCGATGGTGACCATTCCGGCCGGCTGGTTTCTGATGGGATCCCCGCGCAAGAGCGACGCCCCCTCCGCGCTCGAAGTTCCCTATGACGACACCGAGGTCCCGCAACGACGCATTTGGCTGGGCGCGTATCAGCTTGATCGGGACGAGGTCAGCCTGGGCAATTATCTGGCCGGATTGCTCCGCAAGCCTCGGGCGCTTCCTCCGGACCTAGCCCAGCTTGAACTGCTGAAGGAGCTAGCGGAGTTTGCCTCGTTGCTCCTGGGACCGGAGCTCCCGCCCGACCATGTCCTTGCCACGTGGCCGGCGCTCGATGTGAGCTGGGCCGAGGCCGACCACTATTGCCGAATGATCGGGAAGCGCCTGCCGACCGAAGCCGAGTGGGAAAAGGC
>JACQQM010000078.1 GCA_016207025.1 Nitrospirota bacterium
CTGCCGTATCCCCTAACGCCTTACCCCTTACGGTTAGTGAATCGGTGGGCCGTTAGCTCAGCTGGTAGAGCAGCTGACTCTTAATCAGCGGGCCGCAGGTTCGATCCCTGCACGGCCCACCATCATAATCAACCACTTCCGCTTCCCGCACCACGTCCCAATCTTTGTCGGTTGCACCGGAGTCGCGCCCGGTCGCTTCCGCTAAGGCATCAATCGCCCCTCGTGCATGCCAGAGCATGCCAAAAGCGGTCGGGAGTCTTTACAAAACCAACCTTTCGCTGGGCCAGCGGCCGCAGGGTGAATGCGTGACCTAGCCACTTCACGATTCGCACGACCAAGCTCTCGGATTCGCCGGCCGAACAATGACTCCCACGGCCGAACCATGACTCCCGACCCCTTTCTTTCCCGACCCCTTTCTTTCCCCCGGTCAGGCGATGACGATCAAGAGGTTGTTCGTGACTCTGTGAACAGTGTAAGCTCCCGCGGCGATGGAGACTGGTTCATGAAACTACCAACTAATGCTGTGATCGCGATGGACAAGCTCGCCCGCTACTTGCTGGCGCCGCAGGCGCGCGGCGATAAGTCGGCGTTTCTGGCGGGAGCCGGGTATACAAGGGAAAATGCCGACCAGCTCCTCCGAGACTTGCGTGCGCAGATCCTGCCGTTGGAAGCTGTAGTGCTAGAATCCAACAAGTTCGGCCAATACTGCGAGATTCGTGGGCGGCTGACTGGCCCGAACGGGGTTGCCTTGGCGGTCCGCACCATCTGGATGACCGAGCACTTGTCAGGCGTCACGAAGTTCGTTACACTTATCCCAGACAGATGAGGGACTGATGAAGTTTGAACTCTACACAGATGCAGCGCTGGCGTGCGATGTGCCGGAACATCGCCTCAAGCGCGGCGATATCGTCAAGCTGGTGGACCATCACATCGCTCCTGATGGCACGGAGGGGTATTCCGTTGAAGTGTTCAATGCTGTCGGTGGCACCCTTGCTGTCATCGTCGTGCCCGCCTTCGCTCTCGAAGCTCTCCGCCAAGACGAAGTGCTCTGCACTCGCTCGCTGTAACGGGGCATTCCTTCCCGTAATCCTTCCAGAACTTTCGGTTGCCCTAATGGATTCTAAGTTAAGACTCCCGACCCCTTTATTTTCTCGCCTTAGGATGGCGGTCCCTGAGCTTGGGGCTTATGGTCTCGCCCGCTCGACAAGGCGCACGCCCTTGGTCAGCACCTCTGGACTGCCGAGGAGATGTGGGGTTTGTTCGTTATTGAATTCCCGCCGGGCGATGCGTTCGACCTGGGGCTTGACATAGCTGAAGAGTTCCGCCAGCTCAAGGGTCCCGTCCTGGTTCTGATCGGCCTCGCCCCGGAGGCCTTTCAGCACGAAATAGGTGAGCAGCCCGTGGCCCTTCTGGATATAGGTGCTGGAGACCTGATCCCCGGCACTGGCCGCTAGAACGACCGTCTTGCCGCTGGCCAGGAGGGGATTCTCCACCGAGAGCACCATGGGGCGCATCCCTTTGGCAAGGACCGACCGGCCGCCGGCCCCGGAGAAGCAGGAGTCCAGCAGGACCACCACCTCCTTGGCAGGTAGTTTGGCGAGGTGCTCATAGAGGCGCTTGAGCGGGTACCCCGTGGTGTCCACAAACCCGGGATCGCCATCATACGGCACCAGATAGGCTTCCCCCGTCTTGGGGTTCGGCGCCCCATGCCCTGAAAAGTAGAGGAACACCGAGTCTCCAGGCTCCACCCGGTTGGGCAGCCACTTTTCCAGATACTTCTCCAAATCACTCTTGGCGGCCCGCTCATTGAGCAACAGCACGACGTTTTCTTCCGCGTAGCCCATCACCTTGGTCACATACTCGCCCATGATCCGGGCATCCTGGGTGGCCAAGTCGGCCCTGGGGAGCTGTTGCCGGTACTGTTCAATCCCGATCACTACAGCATGGCGATGCTTGCTCGGAACGGAGGTAGTCAGGGGCAGGGTGTCCACGTCGCTCGGTTGGGCTAGAAGCGGGGCTGCGGGCTCGCGCTGTGCCGTGGGCGGGCGAGGAAGCGCCTGAGCGTACTGCTGGAGCTTCGGGGCCGCCGCCACGCGCAGGGTCACCTCTTTCAGGGCCTCGGCGAGGACTTTCTCGAACGCTTCCCCAAGGAATCGTTCTTCCGGCCCGCCGGTCTCGCCGGTCCTGATGACTGGGGTCTTGGCCTTGTAGGAGGCGCTGGCGAGGATGATCTGGCCCTGGCGATCATACACCGTGGCGCTGAGGTCCAGGTGGGCCTCCATGGATATCAGAGGACTGGCAAAGCCCATGAGGAGGATGATCCCGCCAGTGAGGATTGAGGTCGTGACGAACACGCCGGAGTGACAGTCTTTTTCTATTTTGAAAACGGGCGGCGCGAACTCGATCAGCGCATCATAGTGCCCCATCGCTAAGGTTTTGCTTGGCACCACGTGGACGGTCTCAAAGGCTTGCGAGAGGGTCTGGACTGTCCTCCATTCCACCTCCTGTCCAAACGGCACAATGAACTGCCACGACCCAGCGGAATACCAGCAGGAAATGGTTTCTTCCAAAGACATTGTCGCAACGGATTCCGGGAGGATTAGGGCGGCCCTCAACGGCAACGGAGGCACTTCAAGCCGAGGTGGCTGAGGCTGTGCCTGGAACCTCGCATGAATCGGGCCATAAGTACAAGCAGCAAAACTCCCCGCGACAGCGAACCCCAGCAGGATCAGCCGAACCAACTGCGTCCACAGTCTTCCGCTCATCTTGTTCGTCCTTCCCCCGCGGTAGCGAAACTCGTTGTGGATGACGACTGCGTGTAGTGAGAGAATTTAACCCCGGTTCTCTTCAGTGCCAGTGGCAAAATCCTTGCTAGAATGCGGCACCCGAGTATATTTCAAAAAGCGGGTATTCTCTGCCACCACCCCTGAGTTCATTAACTACTGTTTTTGGTGCTCTCCTTTTGGAGCCGGTTCGCCTGTAAGGGAGGCCTGTTGCCTGGATGTCTTAGGGGCCAAACTGAATTAGTTTCATAGGCCCACGCTGGTTTAGCACCGCAGGAGGCGGCAGGAGTTGCGGTACTTGGTCAATATTGTTCAATTTGCGCGCCACCCTCTGGACCTCCGGCTTCAGATAGGTGTAAAGCTCGGCCACATCGATTGCCCGGTCCTGATTCAGATCAGCCGCCCCTTTAAGGCCTTTCAGCACAAAATACGTTAGAAGCCCGTGCCGCTGTGCCAGGTGCGACGTGCTGATTTGCTCCCCGGTGGAGGCTGCTAACACCACCACCTTCTCGGAGGCCAACAGCGGATTTTCCACCGACACGACCATGGGCCGGGTCCCCTTGGCGATCACTGAGCGGCCCCCGGCCCCGGAAAAACAGGAATCCAGCACGACCAGAATCTGGTTCGTAGGGAGCTGACTGAGGGTTGTGTACAGGCTCTTCAATGGATAGGCGGTTCGGTCCAGGTACGCAGGGTCGCCGTCGTAGGGCACCAAGTAGGCCTCACCTGTCTGGGGATTAGGTGCCCCATGACCCGAGTAGTACACAAACACCACGCTGTCCTGCTCCACGTTATTTTTGAGCCACGAGTGGAAATATTTCTCCAAGTCGGTCCGACCCGCTCTTTCGTTCCGCAGTAGGATGATGTTCTCCTCGGGATAGCCCAACGCCTTCACCAAGTAGGACGCCATCACCTCGGCATCGTGCACGGCAAAGTCAGCGCGGGGCAAGTCCCGGTACGATTCAATTCCAACTACGACGGCGTAAGCATGGCGTTGCACCACCGTCTTTGCCTGAGGTGGCGTGTCCAGATCCATGAGCAGTTCCTCGCGCGTGGGGGTGGGCGGCCTGCTAACCGGCGCTTCAGCCAGCGGGCGCTGCTTTGTGGTCCTAGGAAGAGCCTGCGCATATTGCTGGAAGCGTGGCGACCCGACGAGCTGGAGGGTCACACCCTCCAAAGCCCCAGTCAAGGCTTTCTCAACTGCAGACCCGAGATTCTCTTCAGTGACGTTCACTTCACCGAACCCGCGTATTGGTGTAGCGGCTTTCGACTTAAACGCCGCGTCGCCCAGCACTAGCTTCCCTTCGCGATCCGTGACGGTCGCCTGCACGGTCACCTGCACCTCGATGGGCGGGACAGTCGCGAGAGCTACGGGAATGCTGATGCCCAGCGACAGGGGGATAAACAGGGCGTAAAACCCATACGCGCACTCCTTCTCAACGACGAGCTTGGGCGGCGCCAGCTCAATGAGGACGTCATACTGACCCACCGCGGCGGCTTTCTCTGTCACCAGGTGAACTCTCTCAAAGGCTTGGGAGAACATTTGCACAGCGCGCCATTCCATCTCTTTCCCCAAGGGGATGATCAAGTGCCCCGAGCGGGCACTGTATGCGCAGGTAATGGTCTGCTCATAGCTAGACTTCCTTGCTGACTCAGACACGACGAGTGCCGCCTGTAAGGGCAAGGGATGTACCTCTAGCTGGGGCACCCCCGCCATGGGGTGGAATTGCGCAGGGATCGGCACCGGAGGAGCACACGCCCCCAGAATAGAAATGAAAGCTGCGCTGACCAGCCAGAAGAGCTGCCAACGGTTGTGCAGTGTCATACGCTCAACCCTCGCTTAGCTGGTGCCAGGCTTGACTTCTATGGGCTTTCTTTTTGACCCCGAAAAGGATACGCCGAACCGCTAAAAAAATCGATACATCTCACTCGGTATTTTTAACGAGGATTTTGGAAATGGAGCTATGGGCTTCCTGAATGAACGCAGGAGGGATGCTGTGCTAAATTTGTGCTAAAAACCGTGCTACTTGAACGGAATTTCTGGAATCAGTCGAATCGATAATAGACTGGCAACTCTGGAATTCTGAAAGCTAGAAGCCTTTCGTCATAATCTGACCTTAGACAAATACAATGGAAAGCTTGCCATGGTGACGACTGCGTGGCGCGGGTTTCACGACGACTTGGACATCGCTTCCGAGTCGAGTGAGGCAATTCATCAAGCGACGTTCTGAAATGCCACGAAAGTGTCCTCTTAGTAGCGCAGACACTTTGGGTTGAGGTAAGCCCAGCAGTTCGCCCGCTTCCATTTGAGTCAGACCCTTCTCTTTGATGAGCTCGTCAATTTTAGCAACGAGCTGGGCCTTCATGAGCATTGCGTCGGCATCTCGCGCGCCAATATCAGCATAGACGTTCCCGCTGCCTTCCTCGATCGTGATGCCACGAATAGCTTTGCGTCTCCTCATGGTGCTAACTCCTTGGCCTTTGCCTCTGCCACTTTTAACCGTTCACGAATCAATTCGAGATCGCGACCGAATTCGTTCGAACTAGTAGAGTCAATAGAAACGCGGCAGGCTCGCGATTCAGAATGAAAACGGGGGAACCGTCGCAACAGCGAGCCTTTTGAAAAATGGCCTTTTCTAGCTCTTAATCAGCGGGCCGCAGGTTCGATCCCTGCACGGCCCACCAAAGATGCCGCCCTTCGCGGGAGCGATCCCGGAAGGACGTTCGTGTTGAAAGATCATGTTCCGGCCAGTGAGAGGATCCGTGACCATTCCTCAGACCGCACGGGCTGCACCGACAAACGGGACCCTCTGCGCAACAGTTCCATGCGCTTCAGCCCCGGCTGCCGACGCAACAGGTCCAGCGGGAGCGGAGCGGCAAATTTCCGCACCAGCTTGATGTCCACCATATCCCACGTGGGCTTGGCAGGACTGCTCTTGGGGTCGAAGTGTTTATCTTTCCGGTCAAAGGCGGTAGGGTCCGGATAGGCCTCTCGCACCACTTCGGCCACTCCCACCACGGCCGGCGGATCGGCGTTGCTGTGGTAAAACAGGATCTGATCGCCGATCTTCATCTCGCGCATGTAATTACGAGCCTGGTAATTGCGCACGCCGTCCCAGCAGGTCCTTTGGCCGGGAGCCTTCTGTAAATCCTCAATGGAAAACGCGCTCGGCTCGGACTTCATCAACCAATAACGCCGCGCAGCACCCATCGAGCCCTCCTTATCCAGGTGATCCCCTCACTTGTCCGTACGGCGACGCAGGTGTATGCTCCCGTCGTCGCCAGTCCAATCTCACGCCATTTGGTTTCTTTCCAAAACAGTTTCTGAGAGGCCGCCCGCTGGCGAACGCATCCACCATTGAGCCGACACACGAGAGGTCATAATGGAACTGTCACCTTTCCTGTTTGGTCTGTACAAGCTCGTGAAGTACGCCGTCTATCCGTTCACCTGGCTCGTCGTGCTCTCAGGGCTCATGACGATTCTGGTGATCGGACCGATCTCACCGCGGCGCCTCCGCTGGATTCGCGTCCTTGCCGCCTCCACGCTCTTGCTGACATTGACACTCGGCAATCCACTCATCGCGAGCACATTCCTCGGGCTTATCGAGGGACGATATCCGCCCTTTGACCATTCCACCCGTTCCACCCGCGAGCGGTTTGACGCGATCGTGGTGCTCGGCGGAGGGGTCGCCGGCAAAGGCAGTCCGAGACCCTCTGACCAACTGTCGCCTCTCAGCATGGAGCGGACGATCTGCGGGGCCGATCTCTTTGCCCACGGATACGCTCCACGTGTGCTCTTGTCAGGAGGAGATGCAACCACTTTTGGCCAAGGTCCCACAGAATCCATCGAGATGAAGCGATTGGCAGTTCGGTTGGGGGTTGCGGAAGCAGCGATCATCGTCGAGGAACGGTCCCGGACCACATATGAGAATGCCGTCGAAGCAAAACGGCTCCTGGGCGAGGCTTCGATCCTCCTGGTTACCTCCGCCAGCCATATTCCTCGAGCCGTTGCTTTGTTTCGCAAGCAGGGCTTCACTGTGACGCCTTCCCCTTGCGGCTATTTGGTACGTGAGCGGCCCGGGCAGGGCTGGGATGGCAATCCCTTCGACCTTCTTCCAGGAGTCGGGGCGATGGAGAAAAGCACAATTGTCATCAATGAAATTGTCGGATTCATTGTCCACCGGGCAACCGGTAAAATATGATCCTATGCACCGTGCCTTCATGGTCGATGACGTAGAGCTCGCCGTCCTGATCCTGCCCGAAGGACGAGATCTTCAGGCCGGTTGTGAGCAGCACGTGCGGGGGATCCGTCACACCCTGCCTGTCATGAACCAGGCCGAAGATCTCTCCGCTGCAAAAGTCTCCGTACACATAGACGCCCCGAAGGACCGGAAGGCGGGCACCCCGGTAGACATAACCGCCCGTGATCGAACACCGCGGCTGCCGGTTGCGATACTCGGCGACCGGCAGCACGAGCCCATCCGTCGCGCAACCGGTGCGGGGGTGGAAGCAGTGCGCCCCCTCCATGCTCCGCCAGCCATAGTTTCCGCCGCGCCGAACGATGTCGATTTCCTCCCAGTCGTCTTGTCCGACGTCGGCCGCCCAGAGCTCGCCGGTTTCCCGGTCGAAGGAAAAGCGCCAGGGGTTC
>JACQQM010000080.1 GCA_016207025.1 Nitrospirota bacterium
CCTAAGCCCTCGCCGACGATCGCGGCCGTGACGGCCAGCATCTCCCGCATGCCCGGCCCACCCGCCGGGCCTTCGTAGCGGATCACCACCACGTCGCCGGCCTTGATCTGCCTGGCCTTGACAGCGGCAAAGGCGTCTTCCTCCCGGTCGAACACCTTGGCCGGCCCTTTGAACGACAGCATCGAGTGTCCTGCAACCTTCACCACGCAGCCTTCAGGCGCCAGGTTGCCTTTGAGAATCACCAGGCCGCCGGTGGGCTTGATCGGGTTGGAGAGCGGCCGCAGGACTTGCTGGCCCGGCGTCTCGGTGGCCTGCCGCGCTTCCTCTCCAATGCTTCGCCCTGTGACGGTCGGCTGGTCGGCGTGCAGGAGTCCTGCATCCAGTAGCCGCTTCGCGACAAGGGTCGTGCCGCCGGCCGTATAGAGATCGGCGGCCATGAAGCGTCCGCCCGGTTTCAAGTCGGCCAGCAGCGGGACCTTCCGGTTGATCTTGTCGAAGTCGTCAATGGTCAGTCTCACGCCGGTTTCCCGCGCGACGGCCAGCAGGTGCAGCACGGCGTTCGTGGAGCCGCCGGTTGTGGCCACGGCGGCGATGGCGTTCTCCAACGCTTTGCGCGTGATGATCTGGCGCGGGCGCAGATCCTTCTTCAGCAACTCCATCACCATCTGGCCGCACTTGAAGGCGACGTCGTCCTTGCGTGGGTCCATCGCCGGGACGCCGTTCATGCCCATGGGCGAGATGCCCAGAAACTCGAACGCGATGGCCATCGTGTTCGCGGTGAACTGGCCGCCGCAGGCGCCGGGCCCCGGACAGGCGTGGTTCTCCAGGTCGCGGAGCTGCGCCTCCGACATCTTGCCGGCCGCGTGCGCCCCGACCGCCTCGAAGACGTCCTGGATCGTCACGTCGTGGCCCTGGAACTGTCCCGGCATGATCGAGCCGCCGTAGAGCATGAGCGAGGGGAGGTTCAGGCGGGCCAGCGCCATGACGGTGCCGGGGATCGTCTTGTCGCATCCGGAGAGAGCCACGACGGCGTCGAACAGGTGCCCGCGCGCGACCAACTCGATGGAGTCGGCGATGACCTCGCGGCTGATCAGCGAGGCCTTCATCCCTTCCGTCCCCATCGCGATGCCGTCCGAGACGGCGATCGTGTTGTACTCGATCGGGGTACCTCCGGCCGCCCTGATGCCGGCTTTCACTTTTTCAGAGAGCCGGCGCAGGTGATAGTTGCAGGGCATCACCTCGATCCAGGTGTTCGCGACTCCCACCAGCGGGCGGGCCAGGTCGGCGTCGGTGAACCCGACCGCCTTGAGCATCGCGCGGGCTGGCGCGCGCCCGGGACCATCCGTCAGGTCGTGGCTCTTGTGCTTCGGATCGCTTGCCATCATGTCCCCCTACTTCTTTCCCTTTTTGCCTTCTTTTTCCTTTTTCGCCTCGCCCTTCTTCTCCTCAACGTCGATCACCGCGCCCGAATCGGCGTCCACGTGCACCTCCGACACCTTATCATCGGCGCCGACGATCTCCACTTCCCAGACCGCTTTGTCATGTTTGCGCTCCAGCTCCGCTTCGATCACTTTCCCGGCTACCTTCTCAGTGGCAGTTTTGATGGCCTGCTCGACTGTGACCTTGGCCGTCTTCGACATCTCCACCGCTTCCTTGGTTTCGTCCTTCTCCTTCTTGCCGCCTTTTTCATCGCTCCAGGCCGGCCCGCTGAGCGCGAGAATCGAGCCAATGGTGATTGCCACCGCCGCCGCCACTGTGAGCATCGTTCGCCCTGTCGTCATGGGGAGCCCTCCTTTGGAATTAGTGTGTGCGCTCTTTCTTGTCGTCGCCCTTCTTTTCGTCACCCATCTTGGGTTCGGCCTTCGGGGGACCACCGTGGCCGCCGCCCATCATGCCGCCGCCCATCATGCCGCCCCCCATGCCATCCGCCCGGCGTTGCTGCATCATCTTTTCATGCTCGGCCTTCTCCTTCTCGCGTTGTTCGGGGGTCAGGAGGGCCACGGCGTCCCGCTTGGCCTTGATGGCCGCCATCCGGAGCCCGACCTCCAGCGACTCGCTCTGCTTGATCTTGGCCTCGATCGTCGAGAGGTCCGTCTTCTCATCCTCGACCAGGGCCGTGAGTTCGCGCTCAGCGACCAACACCTCGGCTTCAGTCCGGATGCGGGTGCGGTCCAGGTCGAGCTGGATGGCTTTCAGCTTGGCGACCTGCTCATCCGTCAAGCCGATCTCCTTGTGGTGCTTCAGGAGGTGCCGGAGGTAATGGCTGGTGCTGCCATGATGGCCGACCATCCCATGGCCCCTGTAGCCGTGTCCTCCGCGGTACCCCTTCGAGTCGCCGTAGCCTTCATCCGCCCACACAGGCTGCAGGCCGAGCCCCAGCAGCATCATCACCGCCAAAATCCCTGTCAGGACTTTCACGTTCATGAATCCCTCCTTGTCTAGGCCACCTTCTTCACCCTTTCGCCGCCGTCTTCGTCGGGCAGGTATTGATCCCGAACAGCTTCCAGGCCGGGCAAAATCCCACCGCAGCGGTAAGAATGGCCACAGCGCCCACTAGGTACGCGACGATGGCTCCCACGGTTGGGAGCCCGGCAAAGTACCCGACTCCTATCAAGATCACGCCGAGCACGGTTCTGATCACCCGTTCGACATTCCCCAAATTGCAGGTCATGGCTGCACCTCCTTTCAGGGTACTGAAAAAGCTTCCCAATACGGCCTATTCAGCCAAGTTCATCGTGGGCGGGCTCCTTCCAGCGATCATGCGTGCGCGGTCATCCCTGGCGCGCGGTGCGCAGCAGGTCCGCTCGAGGATCCGGGCGAGGGGTCCGCCCGAGCTGCTCATAGAGCTTGCGATCTTCGTCCGAGAGCGAAGTCGGCATGACGATTTGCAGGGTGAAGAACAAATCGCCGCGCCCGCCCGATGCCGTCGGGAGCCCCTTGCCCTTGAGCCGGAGTTTTCCCTCAGACCGGCTGCCGGGCGGCACTTTGACTCGCACCGGATCGGTCAGGGTCGGCGCCAGGATCTCGGCGCCGAGCGCCGCCTCCCAGGGCCAGACTGGGAGCGTCACGTGCACGTCGCTGCCCTGACGTCGAAATATATGGTCCGGCTCGACGTGGACGTTCAGATAGAGGTCGCCGGGCTTTCCACCGTTCGTCCCGGGCTGCCCTTTCCCCGCGACTCGAACCCGCGTGCCGTCTTGCACGCCGGCCGGAATCTTCACCTCGATCGTGCGAGTCTCTGCCCGGCTGCCGGTACCCATGCACGTGGCGCACAGGCGGCCACCGCGCTGCCTGCCGGTTCCGCCGCAGGCCGAACAGGGGACCGGTTCCGAGAGCGCAACGCGACGGGTCACTCCCGTCAGCACCTCGCGCAGGGTCAACCGGACCTCGGTTTCCAAGTCGGCGCCCGGCATGGCAAAGTCCCGGAAAGTCGCGCCGCTGCCTGGACGTGCCCGCCTGCCGAAGAACGTCTCAAAGATATCGCCGAAGTCGAACCCCTCGCCGGCGGTGGATTCGGGA
Source organism: Nitrospirota bacterium (assembly GCA_016207025.1). Classification (GTDB taxonomy): domain Bacteria; phylum Nitrospirota; class Nitrospiria; order Nitrospirales; family Nitrospiraceae; genus JACQQM01. The sequence continues at coordinate 3,520 of JACQQM010000080.1, forward strand.
CCGGCTTCCCAGCCGGGACCCGCGCCCGCGCCGGCTCGTGCCTGCTGCCGGGCTTTTTCATACGCTTCCGCTTCCTGCCAGCGATGACCGTAGCGGTCGTACTTCTTGCGCGTTTCCGGGTCACTCAGGACCTCGTGCGCCGCGTTCAGCTCCTTGAACTTGAGCTCCATCTGCGCCTTCCGCGGGCCACTGTGCAGATCGGGATGGTACTGGCGGGCCAGCCGACGGTAGGCTTTCTTGATCTCCTCTTGGGTGGCGGTTCGGGGCACACCCAGAATGGCGTAGCAGTCTCGTTCCGACGTTGCCATCACGGATTGCTCTTCAGCCTGCGTGGTCTTCAGGACCTTCTACTGGGTGGCAGCTTACGGTGTCAGCGCCGACTTTTCAAGAAGCAGCGAGCAGCACCCAGCAAATAGCGAGTGGCAAGCTGCCTGTCACTCCGAGCTATTCGCTATGAGCTGTGCGCTGGGCGCACTAGTGCGGGGTGCTCGCCTTGGCGCGGGCCATCATTTTGCAGTACGAACAGATCTCGGCGGTCGTGGGCTGGCCGCAGGTGGCACAGGGGTGCAGGGTGGCCTGATCCTTCTCGGCCATCGAGGCCGGAGCCGGCTGGGTCTTCGCCTGCTTCTCCAGGAACCCCCAGTAAAAGGCTTGCTTGGTGCCGGGCGATTCGGTTTCCAGACGGTTCAGGACCTCTTTGTAGAGCAGCATCTTCGAGCCCTTGGCCATCGGGCACTCTTCCACGATGTAGTCGATCCGGTTCAGGACGGCGTAGGCCGCGATCTCGCGCTCGGCGAGCCGGTACAGCGGTTTGACCTTCTTGGCGAAGCCTTCCACGGACGCCGGCAGGCTGGGGCTCTGTTTGTCCAGGTACTCGTCCTGCCAGTGCAGCACGTTGCCCAGCAGGCGGGCGGCTTCATCGTCCAGGTTATGGCCGGTGGCCATGACGTCGTAGTCATGCTCGACGGCGGCACGGTTGAACTGATAGCGCTTGATGGTGCCGCAGGCCGAGCAGGTGGGGCGGTGCAACAAGTCGGCCAGCTCGCGGATGCCTGCGCCTTCCTCCTCCTGGACGGTATGGATCAGGAGGCTTGCGTTGTGCGCTTTGCCGACCGTGTCAGCAAAGCGCTCCACCTTCTCGCAGGATTTCTCCGAATAGCCCGCGATCCCCAGGTCCACGTAGAGCGCGTCGGCTCGATAGCCCAGCTTGAGCAGGATGTCCCACAGCGCCAGGCTGTCCTTGCCGCCGGAGACCGCGACCAGGATGCGGTCCTTCGGGTCGAACATCCGCTCCGACTTGATCGCGCGCGCGACCTGGTCATGCACGAACTCGTTAAAGCAGGGTTTGCAGAACGCCGCGTTGTGCCGCGGGAGCCCGATCACCGCCTTTTCATGGCACTTCTTGCAACGCATAGCTTGGTTTGTCTGGTTTGTTTAGTTTGTCTGGTTCGTCTCGTTCGTCCGGTCTGGTCTGTTCGGTCAACCAAACAAACGAAACAAACCAAATGAACCAGACGAACCAGAGCCGCCTGAGATAACCGGTCGTACTTCGACTACGTCGTCGTCTTTCAGCATCTCATCCTCGGTCACGAGGTCGTCGCCTCGGATCACGAGGTGGGCTTCCGGGATCAGGTTCAGGTCGCGCAGCAGTTCCCGTACGCGCTTTGGGCCCTTGACGTCCACCTGCCGTTCGGGATGGCTGAGTTGCACCTTCATGGCTCGATCATAAGCTTCCGCCAGGCTTGGGGCAAGGGGCTTGACTCGTGAGGTGTTAGGCGTGAGGCGTCAGGGGTGGCGGAGTGTTCTTGGGTTTCCCCTCACCCCTTACTCCTTACGCCTCACGTGTTTCACAGTTCTGCTTCTCGCAGAAACTTCGCCGACTCCTCCGGCTTCACCGGATTGATGTAAAAGCCGGTCCCCCATTCGAAGCCCGCCACCTGGGTGAGCTTGGGAATCAACTCGATGTGCCAGTGGTAAAACTCTCCGGTCTTCTCATGGAGGGGCGAGGTGTGCAGGATGAAGTTGTAGGCCGGGCGCGACAGGACCCGGTTCATGCGCCGCAGGGATTCCGAGAGGATGGGGGCCAACAATTCGTACTGGGCCTTCTGGCTTTCCTCAAAATACGCCAAGTGCCGTTTCGGGAGAACCCACATCTCGAACGGAAAGCGCGGCGCGAAGGGGGTGACACACAGGAACTCGGGGTTCTCGGCGACGATGCGCTCGGGCTCTGCCAATTCCTGCCGGACGATGTCGCAGTAGATGCATCGCTCTTTCTGCTGGAAATGCCCGCGGCAGCCTTCA
>JACQQM010000081.1 GCA_016207025.1 Nitrospirota bacterium
GTGTTGATCTCCTGGATGGTCGCCCCGCTACGCAGCAGGAGCTGAGTCGTCCGCCGCTTATCCTGCAGGATGAGTCCGGGCGCTGGCGCCGGCAGCAGGCTGGAGGCGCCGCCGGACAGGAGCACGAACAGCAGGTCGTGGCCGGTCAGCCTCCCGACCAGCTTGAGCAGCCGCGTTGCCGCTTTTTGCCCGGCCTGGTCCGGGACGGGATGGCCAGCCTCCTGCACCTCGATGACCGAGGTCGGGACCGCGTGGCCGTACTTGACGACGACCAGGCCTGCGGCCGGCACCAACCCGCCGCCTTTTCTGATTCCGAGCAGGTCTTCGAGCGCCGCCGCCATGCGCGCCGAGGCTTTGCCGGCACCCACTACTGCCACGCGCGAAAACGTTCGCAGATCGTACCGGCGCCGGCCGACCTTGAGGACGGTCCCGACTCGCCGCACGCAGCGACGCACGGCGCGCGCGGGGTCCACCGCGTTCAGGCCTGCCGCAAGCAGCCGCGCAAGCATCGCGCGAACCCTGGGCTGCCGCACACCAACGTGCATGGGAGGCTGGCTCGGTTTATTCATGAATTTCGTCGCGAGGCGGCTGAGACCGAAGCTCGCCGGGGGTTCTCGCAAGTAAGGCCGACGGAGGCGTAGGGGTACCCGTTGCTCTTACGACTGCAACGGGTCATTAGTACGTCGAGGAGGCCGAACGAGAAAAACCCCGCCGGGCGAGAGGATCGGACGACGCAGCAGGAATTCATGAATAATCCGGGCTAAGGCGCTTTGTCCTGCTTAAAGCAGCGGAAGGGACAGCCTTGCTTGGGGACCTTGATCTGGTGGGTGCCCTTGGGGAGGTACTCTTTCCTGAGCTCGGGGTTCAACAGCTTGAGTTCCAGGAAATAGGAGCCGAACTCTTCGGCGATGGCGGCAAGATGCCGCTGGGGCTCCTTCACATTGACCGTGACAGTTTCGGTCTCCAACGGCGCGTACAGGTCTTTTGAGGTCAACCCCAGGTACTTCTCCGGCTGGGAATAGATTTCCTTTGCGGCGATGATCCGAGGAACGTATCGCATCGTTTCGCGCACGGTGTGCAGCTTCCAATAGTCGCTGACTTTTTGTTGCTTGAGCAATTTCTTGATGCGAATCTCTCCGGCGTTGTAGGCCGCTATCGCCAGGAACCAGTCGCCCATCTCCTCCTTCAGTTGACGGAGGTACTTGATCGCCGCCTCGGTGGACATTTCCAGGCTGCGACGATCATCCCGCCAGTGATCGCTGTGCAGCTTGTACCGTTTGCCGGTGGAGCGGATGAACTGCCAGGGGCCGGACGCTTTGGCGCGGGAATAGGCCGCCGCGACGCACTTGCTCTCGACCAGCAGCATGTACTTCAGATCATCCGGCAACCCGGCTTCGGCCAACTGTTTTTCCACGGGAGGGAAGCACCGGCCGGTTCGCTTGGCCAAAATGATGCTCTCGCCCTCTTCCGCCAGGAATTGGTAGAACTCGTATTCGATCCGCTCGCGAACCTGCCAGTTGTCCAACGGCACCGGCTGGCCCGCAAAGACCAGTTTGTCGGGGAGCTTGAACGAGCTGAGGAAGTGTCGCGGGCCCTGCCGCTCAATCTCCGGGAGAATGACGAGTTGATCGTCCGTGTCGGGGCTGGCATCGGGTTCGTCGGGTGTAACAAGCCCGTTCTCCTGCCCGGACGCCAGCGGCTTCTCAACCGTCGGTTCGGAGGGAGAGGGAGGGGTGGACGGTGGACCGGTCTCAGGCGGAACCGTCGGGGCAGCATCAGAGGCCTGCGTCGAGGCTTCCTTCTGGATGGAGGGATCGGAGGCGCTTGAGCCCGGTCCCTGCTGTGCCGACACAGGGGATGGATTTGCTGCGAAGACGATCAGCGCGCCCGCGGCCAGCAAAACGGACAGGAGGGGTCTGCCGGAAAGCACGCTGCCGGAACTTGCAAGTTGACGCCGCATGCCGCTCTCCCCCGGATTGCGATCTTCACCATGCTAGCAGGAAGCCGAGCGCGCGGGCAAGCGCTTTCCCGTATTTCGTTTGTGCTAGACTGGCTCCCGGTGCGAAGCCTGGAAGTCCTCAATAGCCAGATCATCCGCTGCATCAAGTGCCCGCGACTGGTCACGTATCGGCAAGCCATCGCCAAGTCGAAACGCCGGCAGTTCCGTGACTGGACCTATTGGGGACGTCCGGTCCCCGGCTTCGGTGACCCGGAAGCCCGTCTCCTCGTGCTCGGTCTGGCACCGGCCGCCCACGGCGGCAATCGCACCGGCCGGGTCTTCACCGGGGACCGCAGCGGGGAGTGGCTGTACGAAGCGCTGCACCGATTCGGCTTCGCCAACCAGCCCCAATCGACGGATCGACACGACGGCCTGCGCCTCACGGACTGCTATGTCGCGGCAATGGTGCGGTGCGCCCCGCCGGGCAATAAGCCGCGCCCGGATGAATTTGACGCCTGCCGACCGTATGTGCTGGAGGAATTGCGCCTACTCAGAAAGCTGCGCGTGGTGGTCGCGCTGGGCAAGATTGCCTTCGATCACTATCTGAGAGCCTGCCGGGAGTTGGGGCACCCGGTTCCCTCACCGGCGCTGCGCTTCGGCCATGGGGCGGTGCACCGGCTCCCCTGGGGAGTGACCCTGATCGGCTCCTATCACCCCAGTCAGCAAAACACCTTCACCGGCAAACTGACCAGGCGGATGTTCCACGCGGTGTTCAAGCAGGCCCGTTCGCTCCTGGCGAAGCCCCGTCGATAAATGGTCAGTGGGTGATGGTCAGTGGTCGGTGAGCGGACGAGAGAAGATGGTCTGCGATTGGTAGTCTGTGGACAGCTCCCTTGCACTGACCCCCGACCCCCGACCATGCCTCCTCTACTTCTGGACCGCCGCGTTCCAGTCCGCAAGAAATTTCTTGAGCCCGATGTCGGTCAGGGGGTGTTTGAAGAGCTGTTGGTACACGGTGAACGGCATGGTGCAAATGTGCCCGCCGGCGAGGGCGGCCTCGACGACGTGCTGGGGATGCCGCACGCTGGCTACCAGCACCAGCGTCTTGAAATCGTAGTTCCGATAGATCGTCACGATCTGGCGAATCAACGCCATGCCGTCGGAGCTGATATCGTCGAGGCGCCCGATGAAGGGCGACACGCACCAGGCTCCGACCTTGGCGGCCAGCAGGGCCTGCGTCGATGAGAAGCAGAGCGTCACGTTCACGCGGATGCCTTCTGCAGCGAGTCGTTTGGTTGCCTTGAGCCCTTCCGGGATCAGCGGGCACTTGACCACGATGTTCTTGTGGATCTTGGCCAACTCCCGCCCCTCTTTCACCATGGCGTCCGCTTCGACGCTGACAACCTCGGCGCTGATCGGGCCGTCCACGATCTTACAGACTTCCAGAAGCGTCTCGCGGAAGCTGCGCCCCTCCTTTGCCACGAGCGAGGGGTTTGTCGTGACACCGTCCAGGATTCCGAGGTTCGCGGCCTCCTGAATCTCTTTCACATTCGCAGTGTCCAGAAAGATCTTCATGGTGGATTCCTTTCGTTCACGGCGTACGGTAACCCTCGACGCCCAGCCTGGCAACTATTCTAGGAATATCCGGCGCCGAATGCAACTTTCTCATCGGTCAGGGCGTGGTTTGACAGCCCGCAGGTCGCCGTTTACAATTTCATCAGTCACTGTGGATGAGGAGGCGTGTTGCAATGAATCGAATGGGGGGGCTGCTGTGCGCCCTCGTGCTCGTGGCCGGCTGCGGCGGGAACCCGTACCTCGATGCGTCGCTGAAGCCCGCCGAATTGGAGGGCAAGGACAAAGTATGGTTTGAGAAGAACTGGGGTGCGCCGAGCGCAAAGTCGCCGCGATTCTTCGGCGGGGAAACCTGGACCTATTTCCGGATTGCCGGCGGCCAGTCCGGACCGTTGCTCTTCAACTTCGCGCCGAACCAGTGCCAGATCACGTTGAAGTTCGGCAAGGACGAGAAGCTGAGCTCGTACAGTTACTCAGGCTGCTAGCTCGACAGTTGCTTTTGGAAGGTGTCCGCGCAGTCTCTACTGCAGAAATAGTAGGTCTGGCCGCCGATGCTGGCGGCCACGGCCGACTCCCTGGGAACGTACATCCGGCAGACCGGGTCCTGCACCATGAGATTCTTGTCGGTCAACGTCTGATCCTTCCTGCCCCGGAACTCCCGAATCGCGCTCCGCAACAGAAAGTACGCCACAACTAGTAACCCGACGATGAGAATCAGCCGGTACATGGTCCGTTCCGAGGAGTATCGCAATGCCGCTTGGAGATGCCCGACCCATCCTATGGGGAGGCCCACAGCCCTGTCAAGAATTCCCGTGGGACCCGGTGCGTCGGACTGATCTTATCTTAGATTCCGAACAGCCCCTGCCCCGGATGAAGAGGATGCGCGAAGTAGCCCGACCATGGTCCGAAGGACCCATTGGCCGGCATGCCGGGAGGCCCTTTGCTCGTCATGGGAGGGACTTCAGACCGATAGCTTTCCCCGCCGCCGGGTGTTAGTGTGGAAACTATGCGTATCTGTGACAAATGCCAGGGCACCATGTTGCTGGAGCGAGCGGTGGATATGGCCGCCGGTCTCGTGATCACCGTGTTCGCCTGCCTGAACTGCGGTCGGCGCAAAGCCGCCGAATCCGAGCCTCGGCCCTTGACGGCCCGGTACTGATCAGGTCATCCGGCATCACTCTCGCCCCTGCCAGCCTTGTTCTGAGGAAGTCATGAAGCCCGCAGTGAAGCGAGTCGCCAGCGTCCCGCTGACCACCCTCGTGTGCTGCCCCCAATGCTATTGTCTTATCAGCTACGAGGCGGGCCAGCCCACGGTGGCCTGTCACACCTGTGGGACCATCGTCAGGGGGCGTGATCTTCCTTCATCACTTGACTCGTCCGTGAACCAGGACTGATCATCTCACGATTCCCTCAGCGCCCATCCGGACCCACCTGCCCCTTTGGAAGCTGCTGCATCAGTCCTGCCAGCAGGAAGGCTAATCCTTCCTCGCTGTGAGTCGCCTTGAGCGTCGCCGAAATCTCATCCCGCAGGCCAGCGGCGTCCGGACCCAGCCCCTGAACCAGCTTGCTCCAATCTTCTTCGCGCAGTTCTCGCTGGATCTGTGCGTCGCTGAGCCTGCCGTTCCTGATGTGCTGCTCGAGAATGTGGGCCAGCTGCTCCAGCTTCGGCAAGAGCTCAGGAGGGATCCCCCCCCCACGCCTGGCATGCCGCCGAGACCCCCGGCCTCGGTCGCCTGCCCGGCAGCCTGATTGCCTCCGATCAGGAGCCCGGCACACAGCACGACTCCCAGCAGGAGTCCTTTCAGTCCGCGCATCATGTTCCCTCACGAAGCAAACAGGGATGACAGCGTCCCTTACGCCAAAGCTTAGCCCCAAGTGTGCCGGGCTGTCAGGCGCACGAGGCCGTTGACAATCCAAGACGGAAAGAGCAGGATATTTTCCATGAAGGCGATTTTGGGGCTGGTCGCATTGAAGATCAGGGACGAACTGTAAACCGCCCGCGAGTCAGGCAGGAGCAACTTCTCACAAGGAGGGATGCGCTATGAAAAGACTCTTCGGTGCGTTGTCAGGACTGGCCCTCACGTTCACGCCGGCGGTAGCCTTGGCTGAAGGGGCGGGAGGGACCTACCGAGGGATCGCCTCGATTTACTTCACGTTCATCACCGTCGTCCTGATTTATGGGGTGTACGACGTCTTTGGCAAAAAGGTGATGTATGTCGCCGCCCCCGTGATTGCCATCGGGATGTACATGCTGCTTCCGAAAGGCGGCTGATCGGGGCCCCCAGGCATGCCGGAGGCAGGGAGGGCGATGAGCCCTCCCTACCTCAAGCCGATCACGTCCAGCATGTCATACAGCCCAGGCGGTTGCCTGACCACCCACCTGGCCGCACGGAGCGCTCCGCGCGCGAAAGTATCCCGACTCTGCACCCGGTGGGTCACCTCCACGCGCTCTCCCATCCCGCCGAACAAGACGGTGTGATCTCCTACAATGTCGCCGGCCCGGATCGCCTGGATCCCGATCTCGCCGCGTCTGCGCTCGCCCACCATGCCCTTGCGGGCATAGACTCCCACCTGGTCAAGGTCCCGGTTCAACGCCTTGGCCAGGATTTCCGCCATCTTTAAGGCGGTCCCGCTGGGCGCGTCCTTCTTCAAGCGATGATGCGCTTCGATCACCTCGATGTCGTAGTCCTCCCCCAACGCTTTGGCCATCTCCGCAATGACTTTGAAGATGAGGTTCACGCCCACGCTCATGTTCGGTGAAAAGACGCACGGAATCGGCTTGGCCAGCATCCGGAGTTCGGTCAGTTCCTGGGGCGAAAACCCCGTCGTGCCGATCACCATCGCCTTCCGGTGCTGGGCCACGATGCGCAGATGCTCGAGAGTAGCGGCCGGGGTCGAAAAATCAATCACCACCTCGCCCCGATCCATGAAGGCGGACAGATCGTCGCGGATGATCACGCCGCTCTGCCCACACCCGGCGACTTCGCCGGCATCCTCGCCGACGGACACGTGTCCCTTGCTTTCCACCGCCCCGGCCAGCGTCAGGGCCGCTGATTCCTTCAGCAGGCAGACCAGCCGGCCGCCCATGCGGCCGGCCGCCCCGGCGACGATCACCTTAATCATACTGAACCCGCATCTCGTGAAGCGTGAATCGTGAAGCGTCTGTCGACATCATCATATTGCTGTGACCCCTCTGTATCATGCGCTTCACGTTTCACGAGCGACGCTTCACGTTAAATCAACCCGTATTCTTTCATCACGCGCGCCAGTTTCTCGCGGGACTCTGTAGACAGCGGGCTCAAGGGCAGTCTGAGTTCGCCGTCTATTTTGCCCATCATCGCCAGCGCTTCCTTCACCGGGATGGGATTGGTCTCGAGGAAGAGCGCGGTGAAGAGGGGGTACAGCTTGTAATGCAGGCGCTTCGCCTCGTTGAACTTGCCTGCCGCGAACGCGTCCACCATCGCGGCCATGTCGGCCGGCGCGATGTTGGCGGTCACGGTGATCACGCCCTTGGCGCCCACCGCCATCATCGGCAGCGTGAGCGCGTCGTCGCCGGACAGCACGGTGATCCGATCCCCGCAGGCCTGGATGATATCGGACACCTGCTGCAGGGAGCCGCTGCCTTCCTTGATCGCCACGATGTTGCGCACCGCAGCCAACCGCGCCACGGTGGACGGGACCATGTTGACGCTGGTTCTGCCCGGGATGTTGTAGAGCACCAAGGGCAGGTCCACGGCATCCGCCACCGCCTTGTAGTGGCGGAAGAGCCCTTCCTGCATCGGTTTGTTGTAATAGGGGGTGATCAGCAACGCGCCGTCGGCCCCGGCTTGCTTGGCGTGCCGGGTGAGCGCGATGGCCTCGTCGGTGGAGTTGGACCCCGCGCCGGCGATGACCGGGACGCGGCGTTTCACCGCCTCGACGGTGAATGCCACTACGCGTCCATGCTCCTGGTGCGAGAGCGTGGCGGACTCGCCGGTGGTCCCGCACGGGACGATCCCGTCCGTGCCGTTGGCGATCTGGAACTCGATCAGTTCGCCCAGTGCCCGTTCATCCACCCGTCCGTTTCGGAAGGGGGTGACGATGGCGACTATCGAACCGGCAAACATAGCCATTCCTTTGGGCGAGAGGCGCGGGGCTAGAGGCTATGGGTCGGAAGCCTGCCGGCGCGTTTCCTATAGCCCATTGCCTCTAGCCTCTCGCCTGTTCACATCCAGGCGTCCGGCAGCATGCGTCCCTCGTACACCGCTCGGGCATCGCCCTGCAAGTACACGTCGGTGAACGTCTCCCCGCGCGATGCGAAATGCACCGTCAGCTCCAGGCCGCTTTGGGGGATCAGCGTGACCGGCGATTCCACCTTCGCCACGAGGCTGGCGATGAGCGCCGAGGCGATCGCGCCGGTCCCGCAGGCCAGCGTTTCATCCTCCACGCCCCGCTCGTAGGTCCGGATCCGGATCCGATGCGGGTCCAGCACCTTGATGAAATTGACGTTCGTGCCGGCCGGCTGAAACAGCGCGTGGTGCCGGGTCGGCCGCCCGATCCCCACGACGTCGATCCTGTCCGGATCGTCCACCAGATACACGCAGTGCGGCACGCCCGTGTCGAGGACATGCGCCTCGCGCTCGGTGTCGTCGATCGAAACCTTGAGGTGCAGCCGAAGGCCGCTGGGATCCGGGAACCGGACCTTGACGGCCTCGGGCTTCCGTCCGGGGCCGGGGAGCGGAGCGACCATCTCGGCGTCGATGATCCCGGCCAGCGTTTCAAACCGCATCCGTCGCGGCGCGATCCGCTTCAGATAGGCGAACCGGGCGGCGCAGCGCGCGCCGTTGCCGCTGAACTCCGCCTCGCTGCCGTCCGCATTGAACAGCCGCCACCGGAAATCCGCGCGGCGCGAGCGCTCGATCAGGATGAGGCCGTCGCCTCCTACCGACATCCTGTGCGTGCAGACCTTGGCGGCCAGCGCGCCGGCCCGCCGCGGATCCACGACCCGCTCGCGGTTGTCAATGAGGATGAAATCGTTCCCGCTGCCGGACAGTTTCATGAACGGAATGGGCTTATCTTTCGATCGCCTTGTCTTCTCGCTCATCGCGTACCTGCAAGTAAAAAGTAAAAAGGCAAAGGTAAAAAGTAACCGCCGTCGGATTCCGACCTTACTTTTTCCTTTTTACTTTGAACTTTTGCCTTTACCGGAGGAAGTCCGGTATGACCTCGCCGCGCACCAGATCGGCAAACTCTTCCCTCGCCCGGATCACGTGGATCTGTCCCTCTTTGACCAGGACCTCGGGCACGCGCGGCCTCGAGTTGTAATTCGACGCCATCACGAACCCGTACGCGCCGGCGCTCATCACCGCTAGGAGGTCGCCCGGTTTGGCGTCCGGCATCGCGCGGTCCTTGGCCAGGAAGTCGCCGGACTCGCAGACCGGCCCCACGACGTCCACGGTGACGGTCTTCGCGTGCGGGACTTCGCGCACCGGCCGAATCTCGTGATAGGCGCCGTACAGGCTGGGCCGGATCAGGTCGTTCATCGCCGCGTCCACGATGATGAAACGCTTGGATTCGCCCTCCTTCGTGTACAGGACGCTGGTGAGCAGGATGCCGGCGTTCCCGACGATCACGCGGCCCGGCTCCATGATGAGGACGCACTTGAGATCCCGCACCAGCGGGGAGATCGCATCCGCCAGCTCTTGCGGGTGCGGCGGCACCTCGTCCAAATAGGTGATGCCGAGCCCGCCGCCGATGTTGATGTACCGGATGTGGGCGCCGTGCGCTTTCAGCGATTCGACCAGGACCAGCACTTTCTTCAAGGCATCCACGAACGGCGTCACCTCGGTGAGCTGGGAGCCGATGTGCTTGTGCACCCCCACCACCTCGATGTGCTTGAGGGAGGAGGCCAGCTTGTACTCATCCAGGGCCCGGTCGGCGCTGATCCCGAACTTGCTCTTCTTGAGGCCGGTGGAGATGTAGGGATGCGTCATGGGGTCAATGTCAGGGTTGATGCGCAACGCCACGCGCGCCCGGCGGCCCAGCTCCGCGGCCACCTCGTCAATGGCGCGCAGCTCGGCGGAGGACTCCACGTTGAACATCAGAATGTCGTTCTCCAGCGCGTAGCGGATCTCCTGCCGGTTCTTGCCGACTCCCGCGAACACGATCTTCGCCGGAGCAATCCCGGCCTGCAGCGCCCGGTACAGCTCGCCGCCGGAGACGATATCCGCCCCGCTCCCCTCGCGGGCCATCAGGCGCAGGATGGCCAGGTTGGAGTTGGCCTTCATCGCAAACGCCACGATGTGCGGCACGCTCCGGAAAGCCCCGTCGAAGGCCCGATAGTGGCGCGTCAGCGTCGTGTGGCTGTAGACGTAGCAGGGCGTGCCGACTTCCTTGGCGATGCGGCTGACCGCCACGTCCTCGCAATGCAGCTCGCCGTGTCGATACTGAAAATCATGCATCTTGCCGGTCCTCTTCCAGCATCTCGAGTCCGCTCAGTGAGAAGTCCTCCAGCGCGGTTTCAAACGCGGCCTTGAATTTCCGGTACCGCACCCTCGCATGGGGCGTCACGGCCTTCAAGGCCTCCATGTCCAGCAGCGTCTTCAGCGCGGCCGGCGTGGCCTGCCGCAGATGCTCGAAGTTGATGATGATGTCTATCTTGGCCTTCTCAGCCGCGTGCTTGATCCGCTCCAGCAGCTCGCGGGCGTTGAGGTGGTCCAGCGTCCCTTCCAGGTCCACGAACAGCGCCGCAAAGCGGTCATGCCGCTTGGCCTTGATGTTCAGCCACAGGTCCTGTGACGTGCCGCCGACCTTCTTGATGGCGTGCAGCGCATTCGGAACGAGCTGCTCGGTGTCGAACGTCGGCAGCTTCGCTTGCAGGTTCTTCAGCACCTTCGCCAAGGGCGACAGGGTCCCCTTCGGACAGGACCGCTTGATGAGCTTGCGAAACTCCCGATTCATTTCCGCGCGGGCAAAGAACCGCTGCTTCGTGTTAGCCAGCCGCTTCCAGATCGACGGCAGCGAGTAGAACTGGTGATTCGCCCAGTAGAATCCCTCCTGGAGCTGCTCCGGCGTCATGCGGCTGGGATAAAAGACCACGTGTTTCCCGTCGTACTTGGCCCAGTCCCGGTCGAAAATCCGGCTGGCGCTGTTGTACCGTTCGTACAGCGCCGTGCCGGGCAGCGGGGTCAGCACGTTGAAGTAGGCCAGCTCCACGCGGTTCTTCACCAGAAACTCCACGGCCCGTTCGAACACCGATTCGTCGTCGTTGTCGAACCCGAACACGATCCCGGGGTTCACCATGATCCCGTGATCGTGGAACATCTTGATCTCGTCCGAGAACTTCTGCACCCGGTTGAAGGATTTGTTGGTTTCCTCCAGACAGTCTTCGTCGAGCGACTCCATCCCCACGAAGACCGACACGCAGCCGCCCTCGGCTGCCAGCTTGACCATCTCCTCGTCGTCGCCCAGGAACAGGGTGGATTGGCATCCCCACTTGATCTTCAGCGGCTTGAGCGCCTCCCACAGCTCCCGGCAGTAGGCGCGGTTGCTGTTGTGGAGGTCATCCACGAACGCAAAGATAGTGCCGTCCTCCAGCCCGATCCGGATGCGCAGACCGGTGAGGAAGGCTTGCCAGAGCGACCCATAGCGCATCCGCTCCACCAACTCTGCGCGGATCCACTGCTTGATCTGTGCCAGCTCCTTGACGACTTCCTGGACCGGCCGGCGTCTGGTCGTCTTCCCGTTGAACGGCGAGACGCTGCAGAACTCGCAGTCGAAGTGACAGCCGCGCGTGGTGAAGCTGCACTGCCGGGTCATGTAGGCGTCCGGACTCAGGAGTTCCACGCGCGGATTTTTGTAGTGCTCCAGCGACGGGAACGCCTCCATTTTATACATCCGCTTCATGGCCCCGGCTTCAAAATCGGCGACGACCTGAGGCCAGAGGTCCTCCGCTTCCCCGCAGACGATCGCGTCGCAGTAACGGAGGGCCTCGTCGGGACAGTAGGTCGGATGCACCCCGCCCAGGACCACCTTCTTGCCGCGTTTCCTGAACTCCGTGGCGATCTCGTACGCGCGCGGTGCGTAACAGGTCATGACCGACAGCCCCACCAGATCGCAGGGCCGGTCGAAGTCCACGTCCTCCACCGCCTCGTCCACGAGGTCCACGTGCCACGTGGGAGGCGTGTAGGCCGCGATGACCGGGAGGCTCAGTTTGGGAAACCAGACCGCGCGTCGCTCGCTGGCGGTCAAGTGATAGGGGTTGTTCCTGGGGTAGGGATCAACCAGCAATAGGGTGCGCGTCTTCCCCGGCATGCGGATTGGCTGCATCGCTATATCCTCCTGTGTCCCGTGTGTAACTCCGTGGTCCGTCGTCCCGCCCGCGCGGCGAGCGCGCGATCAGCGGGTTCCTATCGGGCGCAGGTCCTTAAGAATGACATCATCCTCGTCGGCCGCCCCCTCCTGGGCCTTGCGCTCGGCCGCGCCCGCTTCGCCGGCCTGTTCTTGCAGGGCCTTCTCTTGTGCTTCTTTGACCGCCTTCTCTTGGAGCTCTTTTCCCTTGGCTTCCCGCTCTTGTTGCTTCAGCACCGCCGCGGCGATCCCGATATCCTCCGGCGGGACCGGCGGCCCGATTGTCCCGCACCCCGCCACAATTCCAACCAGCGCGAGGCCGAATGAAGCGACGACACACGTGATACGTTTCGTAAAAGAACCAAGCATCTTCTCTCTACTTCGGCTCAGCGGATGATGCCGACATCAGGTCTTTCCCACCCCATCCAGGCTCGGGTGAAAGGGAAGAGCACGAAAGGTTCGCCGTAGCGGTGGCAGCTCGTAGAAAGCTATGAGACTGCCGCGGCGCCGTTCTGTTAATCCGTGAAGGCGCGGCGGCCAACAGTAAGTTGCCAGTAGCCATCCGGCATAACCGCATCATGGCGGACCTTGAGCTGCCCGCCCTTCGTCACCCGAGCCCGCTATGATGCCAGCGCCTTCTCCAGTACCTTGATCCGCGCTTCCACCCTCTTCCTGGCGGTGCCGCCGATCTGGGCCTTCCGCTCGATGGCCCCCTCCACCGTCACCGCGTCCAGCACGTCTTTCTCGAACCGGTCCGAGAACGCGCGCAGGTCAGACAGCGTCAGCTCGTGCAGGTCCCGATTACGGTCCAGGCAGGCACGGACGATCCGCCCGGCCGTTTCATGCGCGCGCCGGAACGGCACGCCTTTCGTCACGAGGTAGTCCGCCAGCTCGGTGGCCAGCAGGTAGCCGGAGCCGGCGGCTTTCGCCAGTGCGTCGCGGTTCACGGCCAGTCCTTTGATCAACTCCGCGTACACGTCCACGGAGGCCGCTGCCGTGTCAAGCGCGTCAAACAGCGCCTCCTTGTCCTCTTGCAGGTCTCGATTGTAACTGAGCGGCAACCCTTTCAGCATCGTCAGCACGGCGAGCAGGTGGCCGTACACGCGGCCGGTCTTGCCTCGGACCAGTTCCGGCACGTCCGGATTCTTCTTCTGGGGCATCATGCTGCTCCCCGTGCAGAAGGAATCCGGCAACTCCACGAACTGAAACTCCTGGGACGACCACAGGACCAATTCCTCGCTCAGGCGGGACAGATGCATCATCAGGATCGAGAGCATGGCCAGTGCTTCGACCACAAGGTCCCGATCAGAAACCGCATCCAGGCTGTTTTCGGTCACGCCCGCAAACCCCAGGAGCTTGGCGGTGTAGGCGCGGTCCACCGGATAGTTCGTGCCGGCCAGCGCGCCGGATCCCAGCGGCATCGCGTCGAGCCGCGCGCGCCCATCCTGCAGCCGGCCCTTGTCGCGCTCGAGCATCTCGATGTAGGCCAGCAGGTGATGCGCAAAGAGGACCGGCTGGGCGCGTTGCAGATGGGTATACCCGGGCATGACTACATCCAGATGGTCCCGCGCTTTTGCCAGCAACGCCTGTTGCAGCCGGCGCATCCCTCGCAGGAGGGAATCGAGCGCATCCCGAAGGTACAGGCGGAGATCCAGGGCCACCTGATCGTTTCGACTGCGGCCGGTGTGCAGCTTGCCGCCGACCGGCCCGATCAGCTCCGTGAGCCGCCGCTCGATCGCCATGTGAATGTCTTCGTCCTCAGAGGCAAACGGAAAGCGCCCCGCATCGAGTTCGGCCCGCACTTTGTCGAGGCCGCGGATGATGTCGGCGGTCTCCCGATGGGACAGGACGCCGGCCCGCTCCAGCGTCTTGCAGTGGGCGATGCTGCCCTCAATATCGTACGCGTACAGCCGCCGGTCGAACGAAAGGGAAGAGGTGAACGCCTCCACCAGGCGGTTCGTTCGTTCCCGGAATCGGCCGGCCCAGGCCTTGGCTGTGCGCGATACCACGCGAGCTGTCTTGTGTCTTTTCGTCACGTCACGTTCCTACAAGTGATGAATGCTGCGTGTATAGAATTGGTGATCTGATGATCTGTTGATTTGTTGATTGATCGATCCGGCAATCAACAGATCAGCAAATTAACAAATTCTTCTCATTTCTTTCCTTTGCGTCCCTGGGCGCGGATCGCCAGCCGCAGCGCGCTCAACCGAATGAAGCCCTCGGCGTCCCTCTGGCGGTACGCTTCATCTTCTTCAAAGGTGGCGAGGTCGAGGCGATAGAGCGAGCGGTCCGACCGCCGGCCGGCCACCGTACAGTTTCCTTTATAGAGCTTGACGCGGACGGTGCCGCTCACATCCTGCTGCGCCTCGTCGAACGCTTTCTGGACCATCTCCCGTTCCGGCGTGTACCAGTACCCGTAATAGATCAGCTCGGCATAGCGGGGGATCAGGCTGTCACGGAGGTGCAGGACCTCCCGATCCATCGTCAGCGACTCCAGCCCCCGGTGCGCGACATGCAGGATCGTCCCGCCCGGCGTCTCATAGACGCCCCGCGACTTCATGCCCACGTACCGGTTCTCGACCAGGTCCACCCGGCCAATGCCGTGTTCCCCGCCCAGGCGATTCAGATGGGCCAGCAAGGTGGCCGGACTCATCCGCTTGCCGTCCACCGCGACCGGGTCGCCCCGTTCATAATCGATCTCCACCACGCGAGATTTATTCGGCGCCTTCTCGGGCGACACGGTCAGCTGGAAGATTTCGTCCGGGGGTTCCTCCCAGGGATCTTCTAGGATGCCGCCCTCGTAGCTCACGTGAAACAGGTTCAGGTCCATGCTGTACGGCTTGGCCTTGGTGGCCGTCACCGGGATGCCGTGCGCCGACGCGTATTCGATCAGCTCCCGCCTGGAGCGGAACGTCCACTCCCGCCAGGGCGCGATGATCCGGACCCGCGGGTCCAGCGCCAGGTATGTCACCTCGAACCGGACCTGGTCATTCCCCTTCCCCGTCGCGCCGTGCGCGACCGCGTCCGCGCCCTCCTTCTGGGCCAGTTCGATCTGGCGCCGCGCGATCAGCGGCCGGGCGATGGAAGTCCCCAGGAGGTAACTCCCCTCGTACACGGCGTTCCCCCGGAGCATCGGGAAGATATGGTCCTTCACGAACACTTCCCGCAGGTCCTCGACGTAGACCTTCGAGGCCCCGACCGCCAGCGCCTTCGCCTTGATCGCCTTCAGGTCTTCTCCCTGCCCGAGATCGGCGCAGAAGGCCACGACCTTGCAGCCGTAAGTTTCCTGCAACCACTTCAGAATCACGGAGGTGTCCAGCCCTCCCGAATAAGCCAACACCACTTTCTTGATAGCCGGCTTGCTCATCTGATCCTATTCATCGAAGTTATCGAGCATGACGCCCGTGCAGGAGCTCGACCAGAATCGCCTTCTGCATGTGCAGCCGGTTCTCGGCCTGATCCATCACGACCGACTGGGGGCCGTCCAGCACGACGGCGGTGATCTCCTGCCCGCGATGGGCGGGCAGGCAGTGCATGACGATGGCGTCCGGCCGGGCGCCCTTCAGCAGCCGCTCATTCACCTGATATGGCGCCAGCGCCTTCAAGCGGCGTACCTGCTCGCGCTCCCGTCCCATGCTGACCCACACGTCGGTGTACACGACGTCGGCCTCTTTGACCGCGACGTGGGGATCCTCGGTGAGGACGATGGTCCCGCCGGTCTGCTCCGCCTCCGGGCGCGCGCGATCAACAATCCGCTGGTCCGGCTCGTAGCCGCTCGGGCAGGCTAAGCTGATGGCCATCCCCGTCTTGGCCGCGCCTTCGATCAGCGAGTTGGCGACATTGTTGCCGTCGCCCACGTATGCCAGTTTCACACCCTTCAACGTGCCCTTCTTTTCCCGGATCGTCAGCAGGTCCGAAAGCGCCTGGCAGGGATGGCACAGGTCCGTGAGCCCGTTAATGACCGGAATGCTGGCATGGCGCGCCCACTCCTCAACCGTGGCGTGTTCGTATGTCCTGATCACGAGGCCGTCGAGATAGCGCGAGAGCACGCGGGCGGTATCGGCGATGGTTTCGCCTCGACACATCTGGATGTCCGAGGCCGACAGGAACAGCGACCGCCCGCCAAGCTGGTTGATCCCGGCCTCGAACGACACGCGGGTCCGCGTGGATGGCTTTTCGAACAGGAGCCCCAGCGTGGTCCCCACGAGGCGTTGGTGGCGGACGCCGCGCCGCCGCATGGATTTCAGCTCTTCCGCCACGCGCAACAAGCGGACGACCTGGCTGCGCGGGATCTCACCGACCGTCAGGAGGTCCTTCCCGAACGTGCGAGAAGGCGCCTGGCGGAGGACGCGGGTGAGTCGCGTCATCGCCGGCATCCTCTATAAGCGCTGTAAGCGGTTGTAAGAAACACGTGATCTTCTCTCTTGGACGACGGAACGACAGCCATCTGTCGCAGGAACGTTCGCTTTCAGCAGCCGGCTAGACCCGCTTCCCGAGCACCTGCGAGAGGGTGTCCAGCAGCCGGTCGATTTCGCGTTGGGTGATGATAAGAGGTGGAACGAACCGCAAGACCCGATCCATCGTGCAGTTGATCAAGAGCCCTCGTGACAAGCAATCCGTCACGACCGGCTTCCCGTCGATCGTCAGTTCCATGCCCTGCAACAGTCCCAATCCACGGACCTCCTTCACGATGGGAAGGCGCTCCTGACAGTCGAGCAACCCCTTGGCCAGATAGTCGCCCATGCGTCGGCCCTGCTCCAGGGCCCGGCCTTCCAGCAGGACGTGCAGCACCGCGAGCGCGGCCGCGCAGGCCAGCGGATTGCCGCCGAACGTGGAGGCATGCGAGCCCGGCGTGAACGAAGCGGCCACCGTGTCCGTCGCCAAACAGGCTCCGATCGGCACGCCCCCGCCGAGTCCCTTGGCCAGCGTCATGACGTCCGGTTCGATCCCCAACTGCTCGTAGGCGAACAGCGTCCCGGTGCGGCCCATGCCGGTCTGGATTTCGTCGAACATCAGCAGGACGTCGCGCTGGCGACATAACTCTCGCAGACTTTTGAGGTACGTGCGATCCGCAACGTGAACCCCGCCCTCGCCCTGAATCGGTTCCAGCATCACCGCCGCGGTGCGGTCGGTCATGACCTTCTCGACCGCCGGGAGGTCATTGAAAGGGACATACGTAAAGCCAGGGACAAGCGGCTCGAACCCGGCCTGCACTTTCTCCTGGCCTGTGGCGGTGAGGGTGGCCAGCGTCCGGCCGTGAAACGACTGTCGCATGGTGATGATCTCGGACCGGTCGGGCCCGTGGTGCTGGTGGGCATACCGCCGGGCCAGCTTGATCGCCGCTTCGTTCGCTTCCGCCCCGCTATTGCAGAAAAACACCTTGTCGGCGAACGAGTGGTCCACCAGCGCCTGGGCCAGCCTGACCTGGGGCTCGGTGTAGTAGAGATTGGAGGCGTGCAGGAGGTGCTGCGCCTGCTTCTGAATGGCCGCGACCACGTCCGGGTGGCAGTGCCCGAGCGTGTTGACGGCGATGCCGGCCACGAAATCCAGGTACTCCCGGCCTTCCAGGTCATAGACGCAACAGCCGCGCCCGCGCACGATGGAGATGGGCAGCCGCGCGTACGTGTTCATCAGGTATCGGTCTGAGTCTTGTCGCAATTCCTCGGTCGGCATGTGCGCACACCCTAGATGATTCGGGAAAAGGTAGCACACCGCCTCTCGTGAAAGCAATATGAAACTCCCCCGTCGAGGCGATGTATCCCGTTCTCACCATTGAGAAATTCCGTCTCACCCGCCTTGAGCCACCGACCTAACAGTGTTATAAGAGTCGCGCGATGAATGCCTGTGAAAAGTGCGAGCAGCAGAACCCCGATGACGCGTTGTTCTGCATGCACTGTGGCGCGCCGTTCTCGGCACAGGTCAAGGATGTACCAGCCTCGGGCGCATGGGATGAGACCCAGCTCTGGCGCGCGTTCATCGGCCCCAACGCCGATCGCTACATGGCGCAGTTCCGGAAGTTCACGACCGGCCCGCAACCCCGGTTCGCTCTGACCTGGCACTGGCCGGCCTTCTTAGTTGATCCCTTCCTCTGGTTCCTCTACCGCAAGATGTACCTGTACGCGCTGGTGTACGCGGTCGGGCCGGTGCTGTCGGCGTATCTCACCGGAGACGTCACGGTGGGAATCGTCTGGCGCATCATGGCCGGGGTCAGCGCCAACTACGTGTACTATTGGCACGTCAGGGAGCACCTGGCGAGGATTCGCGTCCAAAGGAGCCTCGACAGTGCGGTGCGGGAGCGATTGATCCAGGATTTAGGCGGGGTGCAGCCCTATGTCGTGTGGCTGGGCGTGGCGCTGCATCTCCTTGTGCTGGCGCTGCTGATCACCCTGATTCGCGAGGGACCGCCGGAAGGCTCGAAGTCCCCACCTGACGGGTCAAAACCGGCCCCAAGCCGTAACTTCTTCTGACGGCATTCCCCTCTCGCTTCTGGCCCCTAGCCTGGCCTGCTGGAGGACTTTTCAGCAGCCTCAGCGAGGGGAACGCGACGTCTGCCACGCAAACCAAGAGCGGAACCATTCAAAGTCGTGCTGGTAGGCCGCGCCAGTGGGTTCGGTCTCGGTGCTCTTTTGCTCAAGCTGCGTGTAGGTGCGGGGCCAGTTCTTTTGCCACCAGGCTTTGAGCTCGTCCGCCGTGTAGGGGAGTCCGGAGGATTGATGGATGCTGGCGGCCGAGATGAGATCCGCGATGAGCGGCCAGTACCGGTCTTTCCTCAAGCCCAACGCCTTGAAATGCTCGCGGAGCAAAAACACGACCCACAGCTCGGCGCTGTTCTTCTTGTTGTGCTTGAAGGGCTGGGTCTGACGCAGCGGGATGGGGTCGAAGTTCTTGATCACCGACGTATAGTCGGGCCCGCCGTAGCTGCCCGCCACCTCGGCGATGCCCTCCAGCATGCGCGCCAGCTCCACCTCCACCACCGGCTTGGACTGCGGGGACTCCGCAGGTGATTCCGGGGGGGATTCCGGGGCCATGGGGTTTGAGGCGGTCAGCAGGTCAATCAGCGGCTTGATCTCGCGCAGCCGGACCACCGCGCTTTTGAGAATTTGTTCCGTTTCCAGCCAATAATCCTGGTCATTCTTGGACACCCGTTCCCGCCCCGGCGGGGGCAGGACCGGCGGGATCCAATAGCGAAGCAGCACGAACAGGATATAATGGACGTCGCCGCCCAGCCGGTCCACCCGTTCCAACACGCTGTTCTGGCCGAGTCCGTTCTTAAAAAAAAGCTGGCCCCGCTCCGCGACGCCGAGCCGGCGAGCCATCCCGACCCACCACTGTTCAATCTCCTGCCAGGGCTGCTGCTGGGGTGGTTGCTGAAAACCCATCGAAGTTCCCATCTGCAGAGTTGGGGCGCGCCGATGCCCACGTGGAGGCATGGTACCGCCTGCCTGAGGTGATTGCAAGGAGCGGGGCGTGGGGCGCGCATCGGGGCCCGACTTGACTTCAACCGGCGATTGCGTATCCTCTTGCCTCTCTGCGGTGACCTGGATGGCAGGAGGGTGGCGAGATGGCCCGAATGGTGCTGCTTCGGCACGGCGAATCCCAATGGAACCTGGAAAACCGGTTCACCGGATGGGTGGATATCCCTCTGTCGCCGAAGGGCGAGCAGGAAGCCAGAGAGGCCGGGCGGAAGCTCAAGGACTTTCGGTTCGATCGCGCCTACACCTCCGTCCTCAAACGCGCGATTGATACCCTGCGGATCGTGTTGGAAGTAATCGGGCAGACCGACATCCCGATCGAAAAAGATCAGGCGCTGAACGAGCGCATGTATGGCGACCTGCAAGGGCTCAATAAGGCCGAGACCGCCCAGAAGTACGGCGAGCAGCAGGTCAAGTTTTGGCGGCGCAGCTATGACATCCGCCCGCCCGGCGGCGAAAGCTTGAAGGACACCGCCGACCGGGTGCTCCCGTACTACGAGCGCCGCATCAGACCGGAGCTGCTGACGGGGCGGACCCTCATCGTCTCCGCGCATGGGAACAGCCTGCGGGCGCTCGTCATGCACCTGGACCGGCTCTCGCGCGAAGAAGTCCTGGAGCTGAACATCCCGACCGGCGTGCCGCTCCTGTATGAGTTCGACGCCGCCGGCGCCGTGCGCGAGCGCCGGTACCTTTAGCCCGCCCAATTAAGTCAAGCTGAGTTCGGTCGCCATCTCACCGAGTTCGTCCACCGGCACCAGGTCAATGAACAACGCCAGGAGTTTCTGGCGATCCTCGAGCCGGACCACCCCGTCCGCCTCCGCGAGAGCAGCGGCTTCCGTGGCGATCGCCACGGGCGAGGCGCCTTCCTCCATCACCTGATCGTACGCGCGGCCGCGCGCCTCCACCTCCTCGAAGAACTGCTGCACGTCCTGCCCCTGCTGGCCGAGCTCGGAGGACCATTTGTTCACGAGGCACTGGCGCAGCTCGCCGAAGACCCGTTTCCGGTCCTGCTCCGACAGCGCGGCGCGCAAGGCCCAGCGCGCCCAGAAGAGGCCCAGCGAGAGCAGCTCGCGCGTGATCTGCTGGGCTTGCTCGGGCGTGGCATCAATCCCGTAGTCCTCAAGGGTGGCCGGGGAGACGGCATGCGGGATCAGACCGTAAATGGCTTCGGCGGCCTGCCACGGGGTCAGCGGGGTCGGCGACATGAAATAAAACTCCAACAGGCGGAAGACTCGCCGAGAATAGCGCAACCGCATGGGCCGGGACAACCCATCAGCAGGCACGGCCAAGAGTCAATGGTCATTCGTCAACGGTAGAGGAGCCCCCACAAATGACTCATGACGAATGACCAATGCCCAGACTTTACTCCTCGACAATGGCCAATGACCGTTGACCAGTGAGGACCGCGTTCACGGCTTGTCGCGTTCAAGAGGGGTGTGATACAGTCGCGCAAATTCTGCCGCGGCGAGGAGGAACGTGCACATGAACAGATGCAAATGGAGCATTCACGCAGGCGCACTGGTGACCATGACGGTGATCACGGTGATCGCCGCGCTTGTGGCCGGCTCAGGGCTGGCTCAGGCACAGGACAACAAATGGGGCTTCGGGACCGATGTCGGATTTCAAAGCGGGACCGTGGATGGCACGGTGTTTTCGCTGGGCTTCAACCTGGACTACTACCTGGACCCGGCCTTTTCGTTCGGCCCCATGCTGCTGCTGGCTCCAACCGGCGACCTCACGCAGATCGCCATCGCGGGCGTGGCGCGGTACCACTATCGCATGAGATCGGTGAACATCGTGCCGTTTGCCGGCCTGGGCCTCGTGCATGCCGACCTGGATCGCCGCTCCGGGCCCAGCCGCATTGATCGGAACGACACCAGCCACTTTATCCCGCTCGGGGTGACGCTGGAATACCAGCTCGCGCCCAAGCTCGCGCTGGCCACCACGTTCATGTTCAATCTCCACAACCTGAACCTGTCTCCCGAGGTGCAACGGGATACGAATAGCGTCGCCCTGATGTTCGGGATGCGGTTCGGGCCATAACGAGGCGCGATGCGTAGTGGGTGGTCTCTCTATCACTATGAGCAGCAGTGGTACCGGCACGAGTTGGCTGACGCGCAGCTCTCCGACTCCAGGCTGACGTTCGACATCAACGTCGAAGACGGGGATGTCGTCACGGTGACGGCGATCTCCACCGACGGCATGACCTATAAGGGCGATTATCGCTATCGCGAAGGCAGCTACTCGAACGGCGAGGTCTGTCTGGAGCGCTACAAGGGACCCGCCGGCGACGTGCTGGTGGGGGAATGGCGGGAGGCCGGCGGCCCCACAGGCGACTGGATCATCAAGCTGAACTAACCTCTATATTTGGTATTGACAAACAGATTCAATTACTATATGTGGTGTTAAAGTGATTCTCACTCATCCGCCGTCATGACCGCTCGGTCCTGAGTCTTTCCTCTCTCTCTGCCTTCATCGGAGCTGAGTGATCCGTGCCCTCCTGGTCCGGGCACGAAGTCCGCAGTGGGCTGAACCTTGTCCACGAAAATTTGCGACTCGATGAATCGCGCGTCGAGCGAGGGCCTCTCGTGAAACTCGAGCCCTTCGCCGAAGCAGCGAAGCGGTCAGACGTAGCCAGCTCATAGCCAAACTCCGGGAGGGATCCTTATGCACAACAAGATTCCCAGCACAGCCATGAGGATCGACGAAGTCTACCCGTACACGATTCAGTCGGCGGTCCCGGTCCCGACCTTTAAACTGGGTCTTGAATACCTTTCCCAGGGTCGCGTCAAAATCCTTCAATCCGATGACTCCAGCATCTCATCGCAAGTGGAGGGGGATTCGGGGAGTTATCAACAACGAATTTATCTGGAGAAGGGAAGCCTGGTCACAAAGTGCTCCTGTTCATCTCCGGAGCGACCCCTCTGTCGACACTGCTTAGCGGTCATGCTGGAATTTCACCGATTGGCAATGGGACGTGAATTGAGAGCGCGCCAGGACAAGCCATTCTTGGCGAAGCCGCTGCTTCATGAGGAAAACCGCGGCACCACGATTGGCTTCAAGCTGCGGCAAATCACGATCTTCATGGATTGGCTGCAACTCGCCGTCAAGGCGGTACAAAGTGATCAAGACCTCCCGGAGGCGCCGGACCTGGAGCCTGGCGAGCTCAGGACGTGGGTTCAGGCTCTGCAGCGATTCCAGGATCGTTTTCAACGAACTGAAGAGGAACGAGCGGCCCTGGTGTCTGACCTGATGGCGCATAAGAGGCAGTTGGAAACCTACGAGCAGGAGGCGAAAAAGCTGCATGAAGTCTGCGAAGGGCTGCGGCACGATTTGGCGAGTAGTCGGGCAATGCTGGTTCAAATTGCAAAAGAACGGGACCAGGTAGGGAGGCAGCTTAAATCGATGATTGACGACTTCATCGTGAAAAAACGAATGGAGATCGAGGGCCTGACGATGTCCCTGCAACAGATCTCAGTGGCCCTGGGAGAACTGACGCCCGTCCAATCGCCCCAACTCATCGAGACCACGAACTAATAAATCCGCTGCGCTGCAGGCCCTTTTCACGACCTCCAGGTGGGCCTCTCCCAAGCGCTTTCAGATGTCCCTCCTATACCGTTTCTCTTCCAGGCATCAGTGTGGCCGTGCGCGCCGAAGTCAGGCGAGACGCAGCCACAGGTAGGCGCCGGAGATCGCGAGCGTCGCGAACGTGACCGGCATCCCGACGCGCGCATGCCGGCGCCAGTCAATGCGCAGGCCCCGCCGCTCGGCGGCGTCCACCACGATGATGTTCGCGATGCTGCCGACGATCAGCAGATTCCCCGCGAGCGTGCTCGCCAGCGCGAGCAGGGTCCCGGCCATCGGGTGGGTCGCGAGCGGCAGCAGCAGCATGACCGCCGGGACGTTGGACACGAGGTTGCTCAGCACGAACGTCAGCACGAACAGCGTCCCCGGCTGCTCGAGGTGGATGCCGGCGTCCGCGAGCGTCCGCACCGCCTCGGCCGTCAGGCCCGTCTTCTCGAGCGCGCGGTTGACGACGAAGAGCCCGATGAAGAGCACGAGCAGCTCCCAGTCGACGAGCCCGAGCATCCGGCGCGAATGCAGCCGGCGGCTTAAGAGCAGCAGCCCGGCGCCCGCGAGCGCCGCGAGCTCCCGCGGCCACAGCGCGGTGAGAAAGACCACGACGAGGAGGGCCGCCACGGTGAGCCCCTTCGTCGTCTGCCAGCGGTCGAAGTGCGCAGGCCCCTCCTCTCGCCGCTCCGGCTCGGCCTGCGCGGCAAGGAGCGGCGCCGGGCACTCCCAGCGGCCGTGAAATTGGCCAACGATCAGCGCCCAGGTCACGGCGAGCCCGAGCAGCACCGGCAGCGCCGCCTCGAGCAGATAGCCGCCGAAGGACAGGCGCAGCGACTCGCCGATCAGCATGTTCTGCGGATTGCCGATGAGCGTGAGGGCCGAGCCGATGTTGGCCGCGCAGGCGAGCGCGAGCAGGTAGGGAACCGGGTCCAGCCTGCGCTGGAGGCAGGCGTCCACGAGCACCGGCGCCATGGCGAGACAGATGATGTCGTTGCTGAACACGGCCGAGAGCGCCCCCACCACGCCGATCAACGCGCCAAGCAGCAGCGGCGGCGTGACGGGCAGCGCCGCGAGCCGGCGGGTGACGAAGGTATAGAAGCCGCCCAGGCGCAGTTGGGCCGAGAGCACCATGAAGGCAAAGAGCAGGATCAGCGTGGGCGCGTGGATCGAGCGACCGGCCTCCTCGAGACTCACGTCGCCGAGCGCCACGAGGGCGATCGCCCCGAGCAGCGCGATGCCGGTGCGGTCGAGCTGGAAAAACGGCAGCCCCCCGAGGATCATCCCGAGGTAGACGATGGCGAAGACGATGACGATGGTGGTGGTCACGCGCCGGAGCGGTCGGACGGAGAAGAGCAGCGAAGGGATCGTGTCAGACGAGGCGGAGTGCTGGCGCTCATGGCGGAGCGGGTCATGTTCATCGAGTCTGGCCCCTTGGTCAGCGTCTCAGCAGGACCTTTTCCAACATCAGATGGTAGTCCGGGCAACAGGCAATGTCCAGTCGGGTGGCGAAATAATGCTCCGCGGGAGGCGCGGGGAGGAGGGATTCGAAGAGGGCATCCAGCCGGCGGGCCGGAAGAATGGTCACTCCTCTTTCCGGCCCGCTGCCCTGTCAGAGAGCGGTTCGTATCGGGACAGTGACCGCGCGCGTTACTTGTTGAATCTCACGACGATCGCGCCCATCAGATCGCCCTGCTTGAAATTCTTCCTGGGGCTGTCCGGGTGGGCGTTGTGGCAATCCGCGCAGCCTTGGGTGATAGCAAAATCCGCCGCCAGACCCTTGAAC
>JACQQM010000083.1 GCA_016207025.1 Nitrospirota bacterium
CTCCTGTTCTTGTTTGAGCAGACGCCGTTGGAGGTCAGCGCCAGGGGGAATTCGTATCTGAACACCGGTGTCGAGGATGTCGTGTTCGTGAGCCTGCAGTTTCCCGATGGCATCACGGCCTATATCCATGCGAGCTGGCTGGATCCGAGCAAAGTGCGGCGGATGACGATCGTGGGCAGCAAGAAGATGGTCGTCTACGACGATGTGGAGAGTGAAGGAAAGGTCAAAATCTATGACAAGGGTGTGCTGAAGGTAAAGCACGGGGAAATCTTCGGCGAATTCCAATACAAGCTTCATTCAGGGGATATCCACATTCCCCGGATCGATATGTCCGAGCCATTGCGGAACGAGTGCGCGCATTTTGTCGAGTGCGTCGAGAAAGGAACGAAGCCGCAAACGGACGGCCAGAACGGCTTACGAGTGATCAAAGTGCTGGAGGCGGCGCAGCGATCTTTGGAGAAACGCGGCGCCCCCGTGGAAGTGACATGACGAACACGCTGAAAAAGAGAAGGGCCCCGAAGATCCCTCTCATGGACCTCGACGCGCAGTATCGTGCCATCCAGCCTGAGATCGACGAGGCCATCCAGCGGGTGATCAAGAGCTCCGGCTTCATTCTCGGGAAGGAGGTCGAAGCCTTTGAACACGAGTTCGCGGCGTTTGTCGGGTCGAAGCATGGTGTCGGGGTTTCCTCCGGAACGGCGGCGCTGCATCTGGCCTTGCTGGCGTGCGGCGTGCGGCCGGGCGACGAAGTGATCACCACGCCGCTCACCTTTATTGCCACCGCCGAAGCCGTCCGGCACGCCGGGGCGCTTCCGGTGTTCGTGGATGTCGAGCAAGACAGCCTGTGCCTCGATTCCTCGCTGATCGCGTCGGCCATCACTCCCAGGACGAAGGGGATCCTGGTCGTGCATCTTCACGGAAACCCGGCGGCGATGGACGCCATGCTTGAGGCGGGAGGGCGGTACGGGCTCACCGTTATTGAAGATGCGGCTCAGGCGCACGGCGCGGAGTACCGAGGGCGGCGGGCAGGTTCCCTCGGCGCCGCGGGATGCTTCAGCTTTTTCCCGGGCAAGAATCTCGGTGCGTACGGCGATGCCGGAGCCGTCGTCTCGAATGATCGGGCCATCACCGACACCGTGGGCCGGCTGCGAGATCACGGTCGGCGCGGGAAGTACGAGCACGAGGTCGAGGGCTTCAACCACCGGATGGACGCCATCCAGGCGGCGGTGCTGCGCGTGAAGTTACGGCACCTCGAGAAGTGGAACCGGCGGAGGCGGGAGATCGCGGCACGCTATCGGAACGGACTGCGCGGCGTGGTGGCCTGCCCGCAGGAGCGGCGTGAGACCGTCCCGGCGTATCATGTCTTTGCCGTCAGGACTCCTCGCCGGGAGGAACTCAGGGCCTACCTTGCCGACCAGGGGGTTGAAACCGGCATCCACTACCCGATCCCGCTTCACCTCCAGCCCGCGCTCCGCTTCTTGAAGTACGAGGCCGGCCGGTTCCCTGCCGCGGAACAAGCGGCGCAGCAGCTCCTTTCGCTCCCGATCCATCCGGATATGACCGATGAGCAGGTTGACCGAGTGATCGATCGCGTGCGGGCCTTCTTCTAACCATTGGGCCGAGAGATGACCAGAGGCGTGGGACAGCGGTGGCGGGTGCCGGTGAGGGTGCGTGTATTACGAGGATAAAATCCAGACCCTGAAAAGCATGTTCGGTGTCAAAGACATTGCCCTGCAGTCCGACTCGCTGACAGTGGGGCAAGAGCGGTTTCCCATCCTCCATGATGTGATTATCTTGTCCGACCCGACACACTATACCGGGTTTGTGAAAGCGGCGCTCCGCGCTCGAACCGAAGGACGGCCGCACGATCGCACGGGCTTCGCCGAGGATATCCAGTTCACCTTCGGGGAGGAATGGAAAGCGTACAGCGAAATCCTTCCGGAACATCAACAGGAGCTTGCGCAATATTTCGATCTGGTTGATCTGAATTCATTCCGTCACGCGCGCGTCTGCGATCTGGGGTGCGGGAACGGGCGGTGGAGTTATTTGTTGAAGGACCGCTGCCGGGAACTGATCCTCGTCGACTTTTCCGACGCGATCTTTCTTGCGAGGAAGAACCTGGCCTTGGCGCCGAATTGCCTGTTCTTTATGGGCGACCTGCAAGCCCTTCCGTTCAAGAAAGATTTTTGCGACTTTGTCTTTTGTTTGGGGGTGTTGCATCACCTGCCCCTGCCTTGTCTGGAAGCGGTTCGACGCCTTCGGGAGTTTGCGCCGCGATTGCTGGTCTTCCTGTATTACGCGCTTGACAACCGCCCGGTGTATTTCCGGGTTCTCTTAAAAACGGTCACGCTCATCCGACGAATTCTGTGCCGGATTCGTCATCCCGAGTTGCGGAAACTCGTTGCCCGCGCAGGGGCGCTGGTGCTCTATCGGCCGTTGATAGGGGTAGGGAAGGTCTTGCGGCCGTTCAAGCTGAGCCGCTATGTCCCCTTGTACGAATTTTATCACACTAAAAGCCTGCGCAGAATCGAGCAGGACGTGTACGACCGTTTCTTTACCCGGATCGAGCAGCGAGTGTCCCGAAACCAGATTCGAGAACTGGGCGACACGTTTGCGCAGGTCATCGTGTCCGACAACATTCCGTATTGGCACTTTTTGTGTGTCCGGTGAGTGAAGGGGCGGGAGGGCGCTGATGTGCGGCATCTTCGGCATCGCGGAGTTTGACGGCGCCGGCGGAAAAGGCGAGATGTCCGCCGTGCTGGACGCGATGGGATGGGCGTTGGTGCATCGCGGGCCGGACGACGAGGGGACCTATCTGTTCCGGGGCCCTGGGATGTCGGTGGGGATCGGAATGCGCCGGCTCAGCATCATTGACGTGGAAGGCGGCCGCCAACCGATGACGAACGAGGACGGGTCGGTCATCGTGGTGTGCAACGGCGAGATCTATAACTATCAAGAGCTGCGGGAAGAACTCGCCTCGAAAGGGCATCGCCTCCGGACTCAGTCCGATACCGAAGTGATCGTGCACCTGTATGAGGAGCATGGATGGGGATGCGTCACGCGGCTGCGAGGGATGTTCGCGTTTGCGCTGTGGGATGCGAAGAAGTCCGTCCTGTTGTTGGCCCGCGACCGCCTTGGCATCAAGCCCCTCTTCTATCACTGCGACCACGGGCGGGCGGCCTTTGCATCCGAGCTGCGCGGGTTATTGCCGGCGTTCGACGATCTGCCGGAGGTCAGGCAATCATCGCTGCTTCGGCTGCTGCTGTTGCAGTACGTTCCAGCTCCTGAGACGGCGTTTGCGGGAATTCAGAAGCTCATGCCGGGAACGGTGCTGCTCGTGAGCGCGCGCGGCCTCAAGTCTCGTCGGTACTGGCAGCCGCCGACCATTGGGCAGGGCGAAGAGGAGCGGACCGCAACGGACATCCAGCGGGCCGTGGCGGACCGGCTGCGTGAGGCGGTGCAGAGTCATCTCGTCAGCGACGTGCCCATCGGCGCGTTTCTCAGCGGGGGGGTGGACTCCACGTCGGTCGTGGCGCTGATGCGTCGCGCGGGCGCGGGGCCGTTCAACACCTTTTCGGTCGGGTTTGAAGGACCGCCTGAATTTACGGAGCTGCCCTATGCCAGGCAGGTGGCGGCCCGATACGGCACCCGTCACCATGAACTCCTGGTCGGCCCGAAGGACGTGATGGCCTGTCTTCCGAAGATCGTCAGCCATTTGGACGAGCCACTGACCGACCCGGCCATCGTGCCCACCGCGCTGCTCTCCGGCTTTGCTGCGCAATCCGTCAAGGTGGTGCTGACCGGTGAAGGGGCCGATGAGCTCTTCGGCGGCTATCAGCGCTACGCGCTGGACAAGCTGGCCGCCTGGTACCGGCTGATGCCGGCCGGCCTGAAGATGCGCGTCCTGGACTGGCTGCGTCGGAGCTCGATCAACAGGCGCGTGGTCCAGGGAGTTCGCGCCCTGTCGCAATCCTCACCCACGAGGCGGCACGTGAACTGGGTGGGGACCTTCACCCCTGAAGAACTGCGGCAGATTGTGGCCGATCCCGAAGAGGCGACCGCGGAGGAGCGGGAGATCGAGCAAATGTTTCAGGCCTATTTCGACGAGGGCGAGAAGCCGGCGTCTGCATTGGCGGGGATGCTCAGGGCCGATCTCTCGACCTGGTTGCCGGATGATCTGCTGGCCAAGGTGGACCGGATGTCCATGGCCGCCTCGCTCGAAGCGCGCGTGCCGTACCTGGATCATCCGCTGGTGGAACTGGTCGCAGGCATTTCGCCCACGCTGAAAATCAGGCATGGGGTGCGGAAGGCGATCCTGAAAGACGCGGTCGCCGGCATGGTGCCTGAGTCCATTCTCACCCGACGGAAGATGGGATTCGAGATGCCGCTGTCATCCTGGATGCGGGGCCCACTGCGGGAGTTTGTTACAGACCTGCTCGCCATGGAAGGCCCCCCCGGCCTGTTCAACCAGGCCGCCGTGGAACGGTTCTGGGACCAGCACCTCCGGGAAATCCAAGACCGGAGCAAGCAGGTCTGGAGCGTGGTCTTGGTCAAGCTGTGGTACCAGGTGGTCGTGCGCGAGCGCGCCGGTGTGGCCTGCTAGAGGCTCTGTGAGCACGGAAGGGCGGCAGAAGTGGGTCTGGGTCTTGGGTTCCCTGTGCGTCCTGCTCGTGGCTGGGTACCTCGGTGTGCCCGTGGCGCTGGAGGCGCTGGGACGAAGCCTGATCCAGCACGACCCCCTGCGGCAAGCCGACGCGATTCTGGTGCTGCAGGGTGACGACGAGATCGGCAGCCGGGTCTCGCACGCAGTACGGCTGTTCAAGGACGGCTATGCGCCGCTGCTGGTGATCAGCGGGCAGCCGGTCATGTGGGAGACGCACAGCGCCTATATCATGACGCGGCAGGCGCTGGCGATGGGCGTGCCGGGGGACCGGATCATGGCGGTCAGACACGAGGCCGATTCCACGAAGGAAGAGGCGGCTGCGGTGCTGCCGGAGTTGACCCGACGCGAGGTGAAGAGCGTCATCCTGGTCACTTCCTCCTTTCACACCCGGCGGGCCAAACGGGTCTTTCAAGCCGGGCCGGGCGGCGACCGGTTCGAGTGGATGGTCTCGCCCGCTCAGGACCGGTATTTCTCACCCGACCGCTGGTGGACCAGGCGGCGGGACGCGCGCACGTTTTTCTATGAGGGCACCAAGACCCTCTGGTATCTGATCGCGGAGTGACATGTTCCTCCTCGCCTTAACGTTTAGTTTGGCGTTCTTGCTGTCCCTGTACGGCGTGCCGCTGGCGCGCCGCGCGGCGCTCAAGTACGGCATGGTGGACCACCCCGACGGGCAGCTCAAGCATCAGCGGGAACCGGTGCCGTACCTCGGGGGCCTGGCGATCTACCTGGCCTTTCTGGTGAGCCTCGCCTTCACCTTCGAGTTCCGGCAGGACGTGTTGGGGCTGGTGCTGGCGGGCACGCTGGTCATGATGCTGGGGCTGATCGATGACTTCGGCGTGTTGTCGCCCGGGACCAAACTGGCCGGACAGTTCCTGGCGGTGTTTGTGCTGATCAAGAGCGGCATCAGGATCGAGATCGCGGCGCTGCCGGAGTGGCTGGACCTCGCCCTGACCGTGCTCTGGATGATCGGGATCATCAACGCGTTCAACCTGCTGGATATCATGGATGGCCTGTCGGCCGGCGTCGGGCTGGTCAGCGCGGCCGGCCTGCTCGTGGTGGCCATCCTCAACGGCGATACGACGATCGCGTTCATGTTGACGGCCTTGGCCGGCAGCCTGCTGGGGTTCCTCCGCTACAATTTCCATCCTGCGACGATCTATATGGGCGACGCCGGATCGTTGTTTATCGGACTGGTGCTGGGCGCGCTGGCGATGATCGGTCAGTATGGGGGACGCCATCAGGTTTCCTTGCTCAGTCCGGTCCTGATCCTGGGGATCCCGATCTTCGACACGTGGTTCGTGATGTACATCCGGTACCTGCGGGGGCTGCCGCTCTTCATGGGAAGCCCCGACCATATGGCGCTCCGGCTGCGGCAGTGGGGCATGACAGTGCCCCAGGTGGTGGTGGTCAGCTATCTGGCGACAGCGGTCCTGGGCGGGATCGGATTGGTCGTCATGTCGGTCGAGGAGCAAACAGCGTTGATCCTCGTCGGCCTGACCGCGGCGGGTCTGGGCATAGTCGCCCTGGTCATGAAGCGGGTGGACATGAGCGCTTCCAGCAAGGCGGCGCTCCAGAGCACCACGGTCCCGGCCAGGCGCGGAGGGGAAGAGGCGCGGCCATGATCGCGATCGTGGGCGCAGGTCTGGCCGGGCTGAGCACCGCCTTTCACTTGAAGAGGGTCCCGTATCGGCTGTTCGAGAAGGAAAAGGAGGCGGGAGGGCTCTGCCGCTCCTATCAACTGGACGGCTTTACGTTCGACGTGACCGGACACCTGCTGCATTTCCGCCAGGCCGAGATCAAAGCCTTGGTCGAAGGCCTCTTGGCCGGCCGCCTGGAGAAGCATGCCCGCCGATCGTTCATTTATTCGCATCGGACTTACACGGAATATCCGTTCCAGGTGAACACCTACGGCCTGCCGCCCGAGGTGGTCCGCGAGTGCCTGCTGGGGTTCATCGCCACGCTGGCGAAGCCCGCGACCGCCTCCACCGCGGCGCCGGAAGACCGCTCCTTCAAGGCCTGGATTCTGGAGAACCTCGGCGAGGGGATCGCCAAGCATTTCATGGTGCCGTTCAACGAAAAACTCTGGCAGGTGTCGCTGGACGAGCTGACCTCGGACTGGGTCTCCTGGCTGGTTCCGAAGCCAGACCTCAAAGACGTGATCAACGGCGCGCTCGGGATCAAGGACAAGGCCTTCGGCTACAACCCCTCGTTCCTCTATCCAGCGCAGGGAGGCATCGCGGTCCTGCCGCAGGCCTTCCTCCCCGGCGTGCGCGAGATCGTCTGTGGGAGCGAGCTGGTTGAGGTGGAGACCGGGCGCCGCCGGGCGACCTTCCAGGATGGACAGGTCGTGGAGTACGAGACACTCGTCTCCACGATCCCCGTTCCTGAACTGGTCCGCCGGTGCACGGACCTCCCCGAGGCGATCCGCGAGGCGGCGGCCGGTCTTCGCTGCGTGTCGGTCTATAACGTCAACCTGGGCGTCGCGCGGGAACGTGTCTCCGACAAGCACTGGATCTATTTCCCGGAACCGGAGTACCCCTTCTACCGCGCCGGGTTCCCCATGAACTTCTCGCCCACGTTGGGCCCTCCCGGCTGCAGCTCCCTGTACGTGGAGATCTCGCATCAGCCGACGGAGCACATCCCGCCGGCCGTCTTGCTGCAGCGAATCCGCGAGGGGATGGAGCGAGCCGGCATCTTCCGGCCTGAGGACGAGATCGTGGTGGCCGACGTGCGGGACATCCGCTACGCCTATGTCCTCTTCGACAAGCACCGCGCGCGCGTCCTGCCGGCCATCCTGGCCGAGCTGGAACGGCGAGGCATTCATTCCATCGGGCGGTACGGCCGGTGGGAGCACACCTCGATGGAAGACGCGATCGGGCAAGGGAAGAAGCTAGCGGAACGACTCATGGGCCGAACGTGAGATGACTACGCCGGTCACGGTTGCGCACATCATCACCAAGCTCGAGTTGGGAGGCGCCCAGCAGAACACATTGTTCACGGTGGCCCACCTCGATCCGGCTCGCTTCCGCTCCGCGCTGATCACGGGCGAGCCGGGGCTCCTCGACCAGGAGGCCCGAACACTGCCCGGCGTGGCCTTCTACCAGATCCCCTCGATGGTGCGTCCGATCCGCCCGGTTGCGGACCTCCGCGCGCTGCTTGCACTGACCGCCCTGCTGAAGAAGCTCAAGCCCGCCATCGTGCACACCCACAGCTCGAAGGCCGGCATCCTGGGGCGCCTCGCCGCCTGGTGGGTCGGGGTTCCCATCATGGTCCACTCCATCCATGGATTCGGCTTCACGCGGTACCAGCATCCGGCGGTCCGGCGCGTCCTGATTGCCTTGGAGTGTGTCGCGGCCCGGCTCACCGCCCGGTTTTTCGCGGTGTCGGAGGCCAACCGCCGGGTTGGAATCGAGCTGGGCCTGTTTAATCCAGACCGGTGCGCCGTGATCCGCAGCGGCGTGGATCTGGCGGCGATTCGGCAGACCCGCGTGGATGTGCCCGCGAAGAAACGCGAGTTAGGGCTTGCGCCTGATCGGCCCGTGGTCGGGATGGTCGCGCCGCTGAAACCGCAAAAAGCGCCGCTCGACTTTGTCCGCATGGCGGCGCTGGTCCACCAGGCCAGGCCGGATGTCGGGTTTGTGCTGGCCGGTGATGGAGAGCTGCGCGACGCGGTGGAAGCCGAGGTCCATCGGCTCGGCCTGTCCGGTGCGTTCCGGCTGGCCGGCTGGCGCCGGGACATTGCCGAGATCATGCGCTGCCTCGATGTCTTCGTGCTGACG
The DNA here is from genome assembly GCA_016207025.1 of Nitrospirota bacterium. GTDB lineage: Bacteria > Nitrospirota > Nitrospiria > Nitrospirales > Nitrospiraceae > JACQQM01. The sequence goes on from JACQQM010000083.1 coordinate 8,446, forward strand.
TCCCTCTGGGAAGGGCTGCCGAGGGTCTATCTGGAGGCGCTGGCCAGCGGCGTGCCGGTCGTGGGCACGAGGGTGGATGGAGCCGCGGAAGTGATGCAGGATGGCATCAACGGCTACCTGGTTGAGCCGGGGGATGTCCGCAGCCTGGCCGACAGGGTCTTGTCTCTTCTGGCTCATCCGGATGAGGCGGCCAACATGGGACGAAACGGCCGGTCGCTGCCGCCGGAGTTCGACATCCACGAGATGGTCCGTCAGCAGGAACGCGAGTACGAGCGATTGCTGGCTGGACTGAAACAGCGGAATTGCTTGAGCGAATCGAAAACCTATGTTACACCAGCAAAAAATTGAGCGATTGGGTGATCTGGTGATTGAGTGATTTCAAGATGGATTCAATCAGTAAATCACCCAATCAACAAATGGAGTAATTGATGCGAGTTCCCTTACTCGATCTGAAAGCCCAGTACCGTGAGATTCGGACGGAAGTTATGGCCGCGATCCAGGCTGTCTGCGACGAGCAGGGATTCATCCTGGGCCCGCGCGTCGTGGAGCTGGAGCAGGCGGTGGCCAAGTATGTCGGCAGCACCCATGCGGTCGGCGTGGCCTCCGGCAGCGACGCGCTGCTGCTGTCGCTCATGGCCATGGGCGTGGGGCATGGCGATGAGGTCATCACAGTGCCCTTCACGTTTTTTGCGACTGCCGGGGCGATCTCTCGGCTGGGCGCGAAACCGGTCTTCGTGGACATCAAGCCCGACACCTTCAACATGGACGCCAGTCAGATCGAAAAGAAAATCACAGCGCGGACCAAGGCGATCATTCCGGTGCATCTCTTCGGCCAATGCGCCGACATGGACGCCATCAACGACATCGCCAGGCGCAAGAAACTGCGAGTCATCGAAGACGCGGCCCAGGCGATCGGGGCGGCGCGGAAGGGAGTCCGGGCCGGAGTCTTAGGCGATGTCGGCTGTTTCAGTTTCTTTCCGTCCAAGAACCTCGGCGGGTTCGGGGACGGAGGCATGATTACGACCAACGACCGCAGCCTGAGCGAGTCGTTAGCCAGTTTGCGGGTGCATGGCAGCCGCGTCAAATACGTCCATGAGCAGGTCGGCATCAACAGCCGCTTGGACGCGCTCCAGGCCGCCGTCCTGAGGGTCAAGCTCAACTACCTGGATCGGTGGAGCGAAGGGAGACGGAAGAACGCGGCGAAGTACGAGCAGTTGTTCAAAGACGCCAAACTACTGGATCGGGCGACTCTGCCGAAGACCGACGCGGGCAATCACCACGTCTTCAACCAGTTCACGATCCGCGCGCAGAAGCGAGACGAACTGCGAGCCTATCTGAAGGATAAGGGCGTCGGGACCGAGATTTATTACCCGATCCCGATGCACCTGCAGAGCTGCTACCGGGAGCTGACATACCAGAAGGGCGATTTTCCGGTCTCCGAGCGCGCCTCCGAAGCAGTCCTTTCACTCCCCATCTACGCCGAACTCACCGACGACCAACTCGCCTACGTGGCGGAGACGATCAAGGAATTCTACAGCCGCCACTGACTTCAGAAGTTCGTATGCCCCGTGGGGCTTTCCCCGTCCGTTCCCCCTCTTGCCCATCGTCCACGGTGAGCGTATCCTCATGATCCTCGGAGGGGGAATCATGAGGAAACGGACGACCACCCGGCCGACGCGCCGGTTATCTCTGGACCGGAATATCGAACGGCTGCGGCAGCAGCTCGACCGCTTGGCGCCCTTTCTTTCCAAGGGCAAGGGGAGAGCCGCTTCGACACTGGATGAGTTTGATCTGGAGACGGAACGGCTGATTCGAGAGGTGCTTGGAGAGACCTCCGAGTTTGTCGAGGCCTATGAGTATGCGCAGCTTGGCGAGGCGGCGAGTCTGGTCAATGTGCCTGAGGAAGCCCAGGAGGGCGGTGTGAAGGATACCGAACACGAAAGTCTCCATCTCCGCAGGCGGGTGCTCGAAAGCTGCATCGCGGAGCTGGAGGCTCGCCGGGCGGCCGTAGCCAAGAAGCCACGCAAGGGCCCTCATCTGGTGATCGGACCCCAGGTCACCGACTATATGACGCCTGAAATCCGCAGCGTGGACATGAACGCCACCCTGAAAGAAGCCGGCCGTCTCATGCAGGAATGGAAGGTCGGCTCCCTGTTGGTCACCGACGGAGGCGAGTACGTGGGGGTCATCACGGATACTGACCTGGCCCGTGATGTGGTAGCGCGGGGTCTGGATTCCTCCACGACCACTGTGAAGGCTTGCATGCGACAGCCGCCTATCACGATCGAAGGCGACCAACCGATCATCGAGGCGGTGCGGCTGATGAAAGACAAGGCCACCCGCCATCTGGCGGTCACCGAGCAGGGTGAGATCATCGGGGTCATCTCGGTGTCGAATATCTTGCGGTATTATTCAGGCGTGGTCTAACTCAGCCCTCCCAAGTGGCCGAAAAGCAGCTGTCCGTGTCCTGCTACGCCATCCCCGAGCCACAGTCTCAGGACATCGTGACAACGCCGCGTTCGCAGCGATGACCACCACACGTCCGCGATCCAAGCATGGTATGCTATGGGCATGGGGCAGGGGCACGACCTCGTCACGTCAGTTTCAACCGGCATACTCTCACTGAGAGTGAGTCCTCGCTAGCCAAGGAGCCTACCATGAGGGTCACACCGGCGCTTTACGGGATTCTCGCCAGTGCGATGTTGTGGGGCGCGAGCGCGCATGCCGCGGAACTCACCCCTCAACAGATTTATGGGGATGCTTCTCCGGCTGTGGTCATGGTGCTTGGCTATTCGGGAGGGAGCGCGAAGGGGAGCGGCGGGACGGGCTCGATCATCCGTCGGGACGGCTTGGTGCTGACCAATGCTCATGTGGTGGTGGAGGAGAAGACGGGCAAGCCGTACCCCAAGCTCTTCGCGTATGTGAAGCCGGAGCGGGTCACCGGCAATCACCAGAAAGACCTGTCCCGGGGCTACAAGGCCAGCGTGGTGGCATTCTCCCAGCCGCTGGACCTTGCGCTGCTCAAGCTCGAAGGGGCGCCCGCATCGCTGCCCGTTCTGGAATTGGGTGCGTCAGACCGGGTCCGGATTGGAGACCGTGTGGTCGCCATCGGGCATCCGGAGCAGGGGGGGCTCTGGACTCTGACCACGGGCGTCATCAGCGCGGAGTTCGAGGATTTCCAGAACACCAAGGGGAAGCACGTCTTCCAGACGGAGACCGGTCTCAACCGCGGCAATTCCGGCGGCCCCCTGTTGGATACCCAAGGGCGCATCATCGGAGTCAACACCGCGATTGCCCGCTTGGCCCCGGACGGGATGCCGATCACCAGCATCAGCTTTTCGCTGAAGTCCGGCGTGGCGCTGGCCTGGTTGCGTCAGCAGGGCGTGACGGCGGAGTACGCGTCGGTTCCACGGGAAGCGCCGACTGCTCCCAAGCCCAGCACGCCCGCCAGCTCATCAGGCCCGAAGGCCGGAACGTCGCCCTCCTCGCAGACGCCCGCCCCGCAGGTCCAGACCCCGGCGCGTCCTTACAACCTGGACCAGCTCCTCAGCGAGCGCAGCAAAGCCGAAGCCGAGATGGAAGACATGATGCGGGAAATGCGACAAGGCCTCCGCGAAAGGGCCGGCCGGCGCTGAAGTGGGAAGAGGCACAGAGCGGGATGGACGGGCCTGCCCTGCTCAGGCGCTCCGGCTCGACCGCACTACGCCTCCAGCACCCGTTGCATGAGGAAGAGCAACGGGTACCCGCTCGGCTGCGCAACTCTGCCCGTCAGTAAGGCTGTGCTTAGACGGGCCTCACACAGTGCTCGCCGTCCGCTTGACGCGGACCGCATCTGTTCGGCAAGTGCGGGGCCCGAGCCTTCGCGCGATTCGCGACGCAGGCCCATCCATCCCGCCAGTAGTGATTCGTTGCTCAGGAAGCCCCTGTTGTTCTGGTCGAACAGTCCACTCTGGGTTGCACGCCACCTGCTTGTCGATTACGAGAAACTCGGTGGGACCCCACTCCTCCGGCGAAGTCCGCGTAGAGCCCAGGCACACCTGATCCTCACTCCTCATACCTGCGCGGGGCTCAGGTCAAAAACCTGAATCGTAGTGTCTGGGATCTCTCATCGATTTTTTCAGTGGTTCGGCGTATCCTTCGAAAGAGCCAAAAATAAATCTTTTTGTCCTTTCCTAAGACATCACGAAACCAGTAGGGTTGGCTTACTTCAAGGGGTCGATAGACGATGGTGTCAGTCAACGCCCTTTGATCAAGCAAGAGGAGGCCCGCCGATGCCACAGATGACCGCTGTTCAAATTAGCCGTCCAGGCGCTACATTCGAAGTCGTCAAACGAGAGGTGCCAGAACCTGGGTCCAACAAGGTCCGCATCAAGGTGCAAGCCTGCGGTGTCTGTCATAGTGACGTGTTTGTGAAAGAAGGACATTGGCCTGGGCTGCAATACCCTCGCGTGACAGGCCACGAGGTGGCCGGAGTGATCGACGAGGTCGGACCAGGCGTGACTGCGTGGAGGAGAGGCCAGCGGGTCGGGGTGGGATGGCATGGCGGGCACTGTGGTCAGTGTGTCCCGTGTCGTCGTGGGGATTTCATCAGTTGCCAGAGTCTCAGGATAACGGGATTCAGTGATGATGGAGGGTATGCACAGTACATGATTGCAAGGAGCGACACGCTGGCATTCATTCCAGACCCCTTATCACCGTTAGAGGCTGCTCCCATCCTTTGCGCGGGCATTACGACGTTCAATAGTCTGCGTCATAGCGGGGCGGTAGCAGGAGATCTGGTCGCCGTGCAGGGCCTGGGCGGACTTGGCCATCTCGGAATCCAATTCGCGAGCAAGATGGGCTATCGCACGGTGGCCATTGGCCGAGGCAAAGACAAGGAGCCCTTAGCTCTGAAGCTTGGTGCCATCCGGTACCTCGACGCAGATGCGGTAAACGTTGCAAAAGAACTGACTAGCCTGGGCGGCGTTTCGGTCATTCTAGCAACGGCTCCGAACAGCAAGGCCATGTCGGAACTGATTGAAGGTCTCGGGGTTGGTGGCAAATTGCTTGTGGTCGGGGCATCGGCCGATCCCATCAGCGTGACTCCCATTCAACTCATTGGAAACCGCCGGTCGATTCAAGGGTGGCCTTCTGGTAGCGCACGAGACTCGGAAGACGCGCTAAACTTTTGTGCCCTCACTGGGATTCGCCCGCTGGTCGAGACCTTTCCGCTCGAACAAGTCGGTGCTGCTTACGAGCGCATGTTGAGTGGCAAGGCGCGGTTCCGCGTGGTGCTCACGATGAACTGAACCTAGC
>JACQQM010000082.1 GCA_016207025.1 Nitrospirota bacterium
CATTGCAAGATCGTGCGCGAGAAAGCGCTGCTCCGAGGTCTGATCAGCACCTCGACCGAGGTGATCTCCCGCGGATACGACGGGACCGCGCCGGTGGACGATCTGCTGGATTTTGCGGAACGGTCCGTTTTCAGCCTGGCGCAAGGCAAGCTCGGACGGTCCTTCACGCAGCTCTCCCATATCATTAAAGAGAGCTTGGATCTCGTTGATCGTCTCTCCAAGCGGAAAGAGAAGGTCACAGGGATCCCGACGGGTTTCTATGACCTCGACAACCTGACGGCCGGCTTGCAAGCGTCGGATCTCGTGGTCATCGCCGGGCGACCCAGCATGGGCAAGACCAGCCTTGCGTTGGGCATCGCGCAGTACGCGGCCATTCAGCACCGCCACGTGGTGGGAATCTTCAGCCTTGAAATGTCCAAAGCGCAGTTGGTGCTGCGCATGCTGAGTTCGGAAGCGCGCGTGGACGCGCACGCCCTGCGAACCGGGAAGCTGCAGAAAGAGGATTGGTGGCGTCTGGCGGAGGCGGCCGGCCGGCTGGAACAGTCGCCGATTTTTATCGATGACACGGGCGCGCTGACGGTGCAGCAGATGCGGGGCAAGGCCCGGCGACTCAAGCAGGAGAGCGGGCTCGACCTCTTGGTGGTGGACTACCTGCAGCTCATGCAGGGCCGCAGCGACGCCGAGTCGCGGCAGCAGGAAATTTCTGACATCTCTCGGTCGCTGAAAGCTCTCGCCAAGGAGCTGAACGTGCCGGTCGTCGCCTTGTCTCAGTTGAGCCGGGCGGTGGAGAGCCGCAAGCCGCCGATTCCGATGCTGGCGGACCTTCGGGAAAGCGGGGCGATCGAGCAGGACGCGGACGTGGTGATCTTTATCTACCGCGAAGATGCCTACGATCCGAACTCTGAAAAGAAGGGGATTGCGGATATCCTGGTCAGAAAGCACCGCAATGGCCCGACCGGCGACATCCAGCTCTTCTTTCAGGACAAGTTCGCGAAGTTTGAAAGTCTCGATGCGCGTGAAGCTGTTTGACACCCCCCGCTGTGACTGCGTATAATCCGCTCACCGATCGCAGGGCCCTCCGAGCGTTCACAAGCATCAACCCGTAGCAAGGACGCGATCATGACAAGGCGCCTCCGTGAGACAGACGCAACGCATATGCGGTGGGTCTGGGTGGCGATTCACCTTATGGTGGTCCCGGCCCTCGTGGTGTCCTGTGCCGCGGTCCCCCAGGCGGGAAACGACCGCGCTCAACCACCGGTTCCGCCGCCGCGCTCGGTGCAAACGGCTCCTCCCGCAGATTCCCGCGCGTACTACCATTTCGTGCTTGGGTACCAGGCGGAACTGGAGCAGGACTCTGAGCGGGCGATCCAGGAATATCTCACCGCGCTGCGCGGTGATCCATCCTCCATTGTTCTGAAGGCCCGGTTGGCCGCGCTCTATTTCTTGCGAGGGGAGGTTGCGAACGCGATCCGGTTCGCCGACCGGGTCGTTGAAGCGGACATCCGCGAGGCGCCGATTTTGGTCCAGATGGCCGGGATCTATGCCGGGGCAGGACAGGCGGAGGACGCGCTGGCCTTGTACGACCGGGCCATCGAGCTGGAACCAGGGAAAAGCGAGCCGTATTTTTCCAAAGGCGTTCTGCTGGTCAATCTGAAGCGTTACGAGGAAGCGGAGCGGGCGTTCGAACGGGGCGTTGAGCAAGCTAAAGATTCGCCGGTAGGCCACTACTACCTGGGCCGCATCGGGGTTGAATCGAAACAGTTCGACCGAGCGATTGCCAGCTTCGAGCGAGCGATCGCGATCAACCCGACGTTCGAACCGGCGTATGTCGCCTTGGCGTCGGTCTACGAGTCCCAGCAGCAGCGGGGGCAGGCGGCAGCGGTCTACCGCAAATATCTCCAGGTCGTTAACCCGCACAGCAAGGAAATTCGTCAGCATCTGGTCAAGCTCTTCCTCAGCGACAAGGCGTACCGCGAGGCGCTGGCCGAGCTGGAGGCGATCCTTGCGCAGGACCCGGATGATCTCGATGCGCAACTCCGCGTGGGCCTGATTTACGGGGAGCTGAAGGACTATCCCAAGGCGATCGAGTACTTGAACAAGATCCTGGCGGTGCGGCCGGCAGAACTCAAGGTGCGAGACTATCTCGGCCTGATGTATGAAGAGATCAAGGACTACGACACGGCGATGCGGGCGTACGAGCGCAATCTGCAACTGCAGCCGGCATACGTCGACGGCCACATGCACATCGGGTTTCTGCTCTATCGGCTGAAGCGTTACCCGGAAGCGATCGTGCACTTCACGGAGGCGGTCAAGCTCAACCCGAAGCACCCCGATGCGCACCTCTTGCTCGGGCTCACCTACCTGCAAACCGACCAGTACGCGCTGGCCTCTCAGGTCTTCGAGGAGGGAATCCGCCATAATCCGGAGAACCCGGACCTGCATTTCAACCTCGGGACGGCCTACGATAAGCTGAACCGATTCGACGATGTGATCCGGGCCATGGAAGCCGCGCTTCAGATCGAGCCGAAGCATGCGGACGCGCTGAACTATCTCGGCTACAGCTACGCCGAACGTGGCATCAAGATCGAAGAGGCGATCTCCCTGATCAAGCGGGCGGTTTCCCTGAAACCGAACAACGGGTACTACGTGGACAGCCTCGGCTGGGCCTTTTACAAGAAGGGCCTGCTTGAGGAGGCCTTGGCGGAGATCAAGAAAGCTGCGACGCTCGTGAGAGACGACCCTGTCATCTATGAGCATCTCGGCGAGATCTACCTCGGACAGAATCTCATTCAGGAGGCCAGGGAGGCGTGGCTCCACTCGCTCGAACTCGATCCATCCAATCTGAAACTGATCGAACGGTTCCGGGATTCTGGCTTGGGCGACCCTACCTTGGACGAACGCGTGCGGCAGGCCAAACGCCGGGTCTCGCAACATGTGTCTCCGCAGCAAGCGACTCCTTGAAGCCGTTCTTCCTCTCTTTCTCTTCCCTGGCCAACCGCTGAACATTTCCTTACATGCCAATTCTTGGCCCAGAGCAGGGAAATCTGGCATCTTCTGGCCTGCTTTCTGCCATCAGTTGGTAACTGACTGATCAATTCAACCATATGTTATTTATAGTGAAATAGGTTGATTTTCTGTACAGGAAAAGCACTTTGGCATAGAACCTGCTCATCTCATCTGGACTGCTTCCAAATATTTCCTTGTCTCGTGGAGACGTTAGGGGTGGGCAGGGCTCCATCTCCATACGAGGGGCATCGTGCAGGCATCGAATAGTGAACGAGGCTTCACATTGATCGAGTTGATGGTCACGGTGGCCATTCTTGGCATCATCGCGTCCCTGGCCATTCCCACCTACGTCCGCTATCAGGCGCAGTCCCGCCAGGCTGAGGCCCGGGCCAACCTGGGCACCCTCTTTGCCTCCGAGGTTGCCTATCTCACCGAGAATACGCGCTTTGGCTCCTTCAATGAGGTCGGGTTTTCGCTGGCCAGCGTCACAAACCGTTACACCTACCGGAGTCCAGCGATTGGAGGGGCCGCGGGCTCTACGGGGAACGAGGGGGTGGACATGTACTCCCCCGGGGCCGTGGCGGCCAATGCGACGGCTGAGAACAACGTCGTCCCGTCCATGGCCACATTGCCGGCCCCGGGAGTGCGAGCGTCGTTCACCGCCACGGCCACCGCAAACCTGGATGCCGATGTCACGATCGACATGTGGCATGTCAACGATGCAAAACTGAACCTCTCGACGTCGGACACGAACGATGTCACCAGTTAGCACGATCCTTACGAGCCGGCTTCGAAGCCCATGGATTGGCGGTCCTGTCCGAACCACTCCGCCGGCGTTCTGCATCTCCCCACAATTCCCACAGCTCTCGCCTCGGCTGCCAAATCTCGGCACTCTCGAACAGAAAGCGGGATTCTATCAAGGTTGGACCCAGGATCCTTTTGCGAGACATTATTCCAAGTCAATGTTTTTATTTGATAATTGTTCTGAAAATAACCAGAAAGATTCTTCGGCATGGATCATGCTTATGTTTGGACGTGGTGAGTCATCCGGATGATTGAAAGATGGTTCAGGAGAGCAAGGCAACGATCATAGGTGGATTCAAAACAAAGGAGGGAGCAGACATGGTGACATCATGGCGTGATCAAAAAGGTTTCACCCTGATCGAGTTGATGATCGTGGTGGCCATCATCGGCATTCTGGCCGCCATCGCGATCCCCAACTTCCTGAGGTATCAGGCGCAGTCCCGCCAGGCTGAGGCCCGGGCCAACCTGGGCGGGATCTTTGTCTCGGAGGTCGCCTTTTTCGGAGAGAACGCCCGGTACGGGAGCTTCAGTGAAACCGGCTTCGCGCTCGCCGGGCAGACCAACCGCTACGCGTACCGGAGCCCGGCAGTCGGTGGGGCGGCTGGTTCAGGCGGGACGCAGTCCGTAGACTTTTTCACCCCCGGCATCGGCGTCGATCCGGGTGAGAACAACGTGGTTGCGTCCGCTGCCGCAATCGGCGCCGTCGGCGTGGCGGCGTCGTTCAGCGCCACGGCCACGGCGAATATTGACGGCGACGGCACCGCCGACATGTGGCACGTGAACGACATCAAGCAGAACCTGTTGAACGCGGACAGGAACGACGTCACGACGTAGTCCTGACCGGTTTCGGATGGGGAGGGGCTCGAGCCCCTCCCCGCCTGAGATCGGGGCGGTTCCACACGCAGGCCCTCTTCGTTCGTTCGAGTTTGACCCGTGATCCTGTCTTGCCGATGAACTCTCTTGTCGCATGCGTTGCCTCTCGATGGGATATCTACCAGATGGCCCCCCTCCTGCTTCCCCGTTCGAACGCTTCCGATCCTTCTCGCCTGCTTGGCTGCTCCTTCTGAGCGGCCTGTTGATTTTTTCGCCTTTGCTCGAAGGTGGGACCACTCACCTCGCCGTCCTGATCATCCGGCTGATGATCCTTGCCCTCTTGAGCGCCTATCTGGGGCAGGGGATCCGAGCCGGCGCGTTCGCGTGTCCCACCCTGTCCATCGGCCCGGCCGTGTCGGCCTATTTGATGTTGGCCGCTGTTTCGACGGCGCTTTCACCTTATACCCATCAGAGCCTCCAATGGCTCATCGTGCTCGTGAGCTACTCAGCCTTGCTCTATCTGCTTGTGTGTTTCATCGGAGCATGGGATCATATCGCCAGACTGCTCGTGGTTCTGGTTGGGATGGGACTGTTCGAATCTGGATGGGCATTGGTTCAGGCGGGGTGGTCCGGCGCGGCCCGGCCGAGCGGGACATTTTTCAATCCGAATTTTCTGGCCGGCTACCTGGCGGTCATCTGGGCCATTATACTGGGCCACCTCTGCTATGCCCAGGTAAGGTGGGCATCATGGAAAAAGGGGCTGCTCCTGCCGATCTCCGTGCTGGCCGTGTTCCTGCTGGCCATCATGTGGACAGGGTCCCGTGGAGGGATCCTGGCGGCGATGGCAGGCACCGGCCTGGTGGTTGGCGCCCGGTTCGGTCGCAAAGGACTGGCCGTTCTGCTCCTGGTGCTTCTGGCTGGCCTGCTGCTCCCGAATCCGCTCCGTAACCGGCTGTGGGCGGAGCATGTCCTGAATCCCGTCGGGTATGCCCGTTGGCAGATCTGGCACAGCTCGGCTCGCGAGATAGCCGACCATCCCCTCGGGATCGGCCTCGGGCTGTACCAGTACGCCTACCCCCGCTATATGTTGCCGGTGGAGGGACAGATCACGCGGTACGGCACGCTCGCGCATGCCGCGCATAATGAGTATCTCCAGATGGGAGTCGAACTCGGAGTCGCCAGTATCCCGGTTTTCTGCTGGGGCGTGGTCGTGGTGGCTCGGGACGCGACGGCCGTGTTGAGACAGCGGCTTCGCCGGTGGCAACGCGGGGTGGTTGTAGGAACGAGCGCGGGAGTGCTGGCGCTCTTGGTGCACGCAGCCGTGGACTCCAATCTGCATGAGCCGGCTCTGGCGATTGTCCTGACGCTGTGCGTCGGCATCCTGCTCTCGGCTCGGCGGCTGTCCGGTCACATGGTCCAAACGCCTTACGTCATTCCCATCCGCTTCCGGTTGCTCACGGCCGGCCTTGGGGCGGTGCTGGTCGGGGTGCTGGCGGTGGGGGTCGCGAAATTGGGGTTGGCCTGGCGCGCTCATGAGGCCGGTGCACGTGCGCTTATCCAGCAAGATGTCACTCGGGCGATCGAGCGGTTTCGGACGGCGGTTTTGCTGGATCCGGGGAAGGCCCTGTACCACAGCTCCATGGCGGCCGCATATTTCCGGGCCTATGAGCGAACCGGCAACGAGGCTGCCGCGCAGGCCGCCGTGACGGAACTGAACACGGCCATCGCGCTCAATCCCCTGGACGGAAGGCTCCCGGCACTCTTGGGCCACGTGTATGTTGTGTTGGCCTCGGCGGTGGATCCAAGAGGGGCACGCGGCGAGCAAAGGACGGCATGGCTTCGCGCCGCGGTTGCGGCTTACGAACGAGCGATCGCATTGGAACCGTTTACGCCGTTTCATCGCTTCGACCTGGGCAGAGTCCACCTCGCGCTGGGGGACCGTGAGACGGCCGAGGCCATTGTCCGGAGGGCGGTCGAGATCGAACCCAACTTCCTACCCGGGCGGGAATGGCTGGCCAGACTGTACTTAGAATCGGAACGAACCGACGCGGCGAACCGTGAATATCATGAAATTCTTGAACGCCGGCAGCGGTACGAGGGCTGGAACAAAAATGCGGTTGAGGAGCGCTTCTTGAGCGCGAACGTGACGGCATTGGAGGGCGCGCTGGAACGAGCGAGGCCGCGCACATGAGCCTGCGTCCTTTGACATGGAATCTGACGGGTTGGCTGCTGGCCGGAAGCCTTCTGCTGGCCCTCGGGGGAGCCGCAATTGGACTGTTGACGGTCGTGGAGCGTCAGCGTCCGGCCAAGGTCCGAGCTGCCGAATTGTCCTATCTGCCCAATGGCGAGTACCTGAAGGTGGCGGTGCTAGGGTACCGGCAACTGGCGGCCGACGTCATTTGGCTCCAGGCGGTCCAGCATTTCGGGAATCGGGAGGAAACCACCGAAGGGTATCTCTGGGCGTACCATGCGGCGGACGTGGTGACCGATCTGGATCCTAAGTTCGTCGCCGTGTACCAGGCGGCGGGAGCCATTCTCGGGGTCTGGGCGGGAAGACCCCGAGAAAGCATTGCCCTCCTGACCAAGGGCATGCGCCATAACCCGGAGGTCTGGCAGCTTCCGTTCTTCGTGGGCTATGACTATTTCTATGAACTGCATGACCCGGTCATGGCAGCCCAATACTTCCGGATCGCGTCCGAACTGCCGGGCTCTCCGGCGTACTTGCCGAAACTGGCTGCCAGGATGACGGTCGAGGCCGGCGATCCGGATGCTGCCCTGGAGTTTCTGCAACGGCTCTCCCAGCAACTGCAGGATGAGCGCCTCCGCGAAAGCCTGGCGCAGCGGATGAAAGAGGTCATGGTGGAAAAAGACATCCGGTATTTGGAAGAGGGTGTCCGTCGGTTCAAGGCGCGCTACGGAAAGTTGCCGGTGAGGTTGGAGGATCTGGTCATCCGGGGTATCATTTCCCAAATCCCCGAGGAGCCCTTGGGCGGTGTGTACAAGCTCAACGCGGCTGATGGCTCGGTGACCAGTACCGGCTCGCGTGAGCGGCTTCGGGCGTATCGAAGATGAGCGCACGAGACACCAGGGCCGTCCTGGAGGACATGTGGACGCTATCCTGATCGAAGGGCTGACCAAGAAATTCCGGCCGGGGTGGCCGGGTCTGCCGTCGGTCATCGCGCTGGCCGGGCTGTCGTTGTCGGTGCGTCAGGGGGAGATCTACGGTTTTCTCGGGCCGAACGGCGCCGGCAAGACCGTCACCTTGAAAATTCTGTTGGGGCTGATGCGGCCGACAAGCGGATCGGCTGAGCTGCTGGGCAAACCGGCCGGCGACGTTGAAGTCAGACGGCGAATCGGGTTTCTGCCCGAGTCCCCGTATTTTTATGATTACCTGACCGCGGAGGAGTTCTTGTCGTTCTACGGGCATCTCGCCGGGCTGGATCGGGCTCACGTGGGCCGACGGGTGACGCAGTTGCTGGACTTGGTGGGACTGACCGAAGCCCGGACGAGGCAGCTCCGGGAGTTCTCGAAAGGGATGCTGCAGCGGGTGGGTCTGGCGCAGGCGCTTATTCACGACCCTGAGTTGGTGATCCTGGATGAGCCGATGTCGGGGCTGGACCCGATCGGACGCAAGCAGGTTCGTGACCTGATCCTCAGCCTGCGCGATCAGGGCAAGACGGTGTTCTTCAGCACGCACATCATCCCCGACGTGGAGATGATTTGTGACCGGGTCGGGATCTTAGTCAAGGGAAAGCTCCTGGCCACCGGGCGCGTGGATGATCTGGTCAGCCACGGCCACACGCAATCCGTGGAGATCGTCTGCGAGGGCATTGATGCCGAGACCGTGCCCGACATCAGGGATGCCTCGACCCGCGTGCTCAGGCAGGGTCGGCAGTGCCTGGTGGTGCTGCCGGGGCCCAAGCGGCTGGAAGAGGTCCTCGCAGCGATCAGGGCTTGCGGCGGCACGCTGGTGTCGGTCACGCCGCAAAAAGGCTCGCTCGAAGAACTGTTTTTCAAACAACAAGCCGGGCCGACGAATGAGCAGGCCGAGAGGAAGGCGTGACCATGCGGCAGGTGGTCGTGATCGCGCTGAACACATTCAGGGAGAATCTGCGCGACAAGATTCTTTACAACCTCCTCTTCTTTGCGCTGCTGCTGATCGGCGTCCCGGTGCTGCTGGCCGATCTCACGATCATGGAGCATCGCAAGATCGTCACGGACATGGGATTGGCCGCCATCAACCTGGTCGGGGTGATCATCGCCGTCTTTGTCGGCATCGGGCTGGTGAGCAAGGAGATCGAGCGACGGACCATCTACACGATCATGGCCAGACCGATCCGCCGCACGCAGTTCATCCTGGGCAAGTATCTGGGGCTGGCGCTCACTCTCCTGGTCAATGTCTCGATCATGCTGCCGGTTTATTTTGGCACCCTCTGGGTGTACCGTGCGCCGGTCCACGGGGCTCTGCTGCAAGCGATCGAGCTGATCTTCATCGAGCTGTTGCTGGTGACTGCGCTGGCCCTGTTCTTTTCCACCTTCAGCACGGCGACCCTGAGCGCGACCTTCACGCTCGCGCTCTACGTGATCGGCCACCTGAGCACGGACCTCAAGGGCATTGCGGAGAAGAGCGAGAGCGAGACGGTGAGGATGGCCATGAAGGCGGTCTATTACCTCTGTCCCAACCTGGAAGTCCTGAACATGAAAGGGCAAGCGGCGATGGGGGTCTCGGTGGCGTGGTCCTATCAGGCGCTGGCCTCCGTCTACGGGCTCCTGTACGTGGCCCTTCTGATTTCCGCAGCCTGCGTGGTCTTCCAACGGCGGGATTTCTAGAAGAATTGGCTTATTGATTCATTGGTTCATTGACTCATTGGAGAGGAGCGATGCGAGCGGGTTTCTGGATGACACTGACCCAACGTTTCAATGACTCAATGGATCAATGACTCGATGATTCAATCGGGGGCGAAGATGCTGCTGGACAAGATCAAGAACCGGACAGCGGTGGTGGGTGTCGTGGGCTTGGGCTACGTCGGCCTGCCGCTGGCCGTGCTGCAGGCCAAGACCGGCTATCGCGTGCTTGGGATTGACGAGGTGGCGGAGAAGGTGGCGCGGGTCAATGCCGGGAAGAGCTATATCTCCGACGTGGACGAGACGGAGCTTCGGCAGGCGGTGAGCGCCGGACGGCTGTCCGCGACGACGGAGTTCGAAGTGCTGCGGGGCTGCGACGCGGTGCTGATTTGCGTGCCCACCCCGCTGACTCCGAACAAGGAGCCGGATATCAGCGCGGTCGTTAAGGTGACCCGGGAAGTCGCCAAGCACGCGCACCCGGATCTGCTGGTGGTCCTGGAGAGCACGACGTATCCCGGTACCACGGAAGAGGTCATGGTGCCGATCCTGACCCAGGGTGGACTCAAGGTGGGACAGGACCTCTTCGTGGCCTTTTCTCCGGAACGCGTGGACCCCGGCAACCGCTCCTTTACGACCCACAACACCTATAAGGTGGTGGGAGGCGTGACGCCGGCCTGCCTGGACATCGCAAGGACCTTCTACGAGCAATCCATCGTCAAAATCTTTCCGGTCTCCTCGCCCCGCATCGCCGAGATGACCAAAGTGTTCGAGAATGTCTTCCGGTCCGTCAACATCGCGCTCGTCAACGAACTGGCGATCCTCTGCGACCGGATGGGACTCAACGTCTACGAAGTCATTGACGCCGCGGCCACCAAGAATTTCGGGTTCATGCCGTTCTATCCCGGACCGGGCGTGGGAGGGCATTGTATCCCTCTTGACCCGTATTACCTGGCCTGGAAGTCCAAGGAATACGATCTGCACACGCGCTTCATCGAGCTGGCGGGAGAGATCAACGAGGGGATGCCCTACTACGTCGTCGCGAAACTGCAGCGTCTACTGAACCGGCGCGGGCGTTGCCTCAACGGGGCGGAGATCATGGTCTTGGGCGTGACCTATAAGGCCGACGTGGCCGATCCCCGAGAGACTCCGGCTCGCAAGGTCATGGAACTGCTGCACCGAGAGGGCGCGAGGCTGTCGTACGCCGATCCGTACACGCCGACCATGATGGTGGAGGGGCACTCGTATGAGGCCGTGGAGGTCACGGCGGATCGGTTGGCCCGGAGCGACTGCGCGCTGATCCTCACGGCGCATTCGGCCTTTGATTTCGACCTGATCGTCCGCCATGCCCCGCTGGTGCTCGACACCCGTAACGGCACCCGCCATGTGAAGGGAAGCACAGCGAACGTGGTCTTGCTCTGAGGCGAGGGATGAGTCGCGCACAAGAGGGGAAGGAATGAAGATCGCCAACAGCAGGTTTTTGATCACCGGGGGAAGCGGGTTCGTCGGATCGCACCTGACGGAAAGGCTTCTTGAACGAGGCGCCGAACGCGTCGTGCTCTACGACAAGGCGGTCAGGAGAGAGAACCTCGCGGGCCTGCAGAGGGAACCGCGCGTCGAGGTCATTGAAGGGGATGTGCTCGATCCCCACGGTCTGGCCCGCGCGCTCAAAGGCGTCAACGGCGTTTTTCACATGGCCGTGTTGCCGCTGGGGGCCTGCGAAAAAGATCCCGCTCTGGCCTTCGAGGTCAATATCCGAGGCACCTTCACGGTGATCGCGGAAACGATGAAGGCGGGGGCCGGCAAGATCGTCTACTCGTCCGCCTCTTCCGTCTACGGCGACACCCCGGATGTGATGGACGAGCGGCACCCGTTCGACCCGTGGACGATGTACGGCGTCAGCAAGCTCTGCGGGGAGTTCCTGTTCCGGCCGTTCCAGACGAAGTTGCCGTACGCGATCGTGCGGTACATGAATGTCTACGGACCGCGACAGGGCGCCGGCCTGATCCCCGCGGTCCTCACGAAGATTCAAGCCGGGCAGCCGCCGGTGATCAACGGAGACGGGTCCGCGTCCTTTGATTTTGTGCATGTGCGGGATGTCGCGCGGTGCACGATGTTGGCGATGGAACGCGACATCACGGCGGAAGCCTTCAATGTCGGGAGCGGGACGGAAGCCACGGTGAAAGAAATTGTGGCGATGCTGCTGGAGTTGACCGGGTCGTCCTTGGAGCCGGTGTACAACCTGGATGCGCAGGTCCCCATGACGAGACGGGTGGGGAGTCATGAGAAGGCCAAGCGGCTGCTGGGCTTCGAGGCGGCCATTTCATTGCGTCAGGGGTTAGAAGAACTGGTGAAGGAGGCCAACGGCTGATGTGCGGGATTGCGGGCCTCTACAGTTTGACGGGTGGGGCGATTGACCCGTTTGAAATTTCGCGGCTGTGCGACGCGCAGGCGCATCGCGGCCCGGATGATGCCGGCTCGGTCCTGCTGGCCCCGATCCGGGGGCAATCGGAGCCGCGATGGTGGGAGCTGACCGCTCACGATCTCTCCCGCTCTCTGCCGGATCTCCAGACCCGCGGACTGAGCCGGACCACGCCCCCCGGCGGAAAGCAGGCGTTCCGACTGGCGCTCGGCCACCGGAGGCTGTCCATCCTCGACCTCTCGATGGCGGGCCACCAGCCGATGGCCAATCGGACTCGGACGGTGTGGCTCACCTACAACGGGGAGATCTACAACTACCTTGAGCTGAAAAAGGAGTTGGTCCAGAAAGGCTACGAGTTCGTCTCCGGAACGGACTCGGAGGTTATTCTTCATCTCTACGAAGAGTGCGGGACGGCCTGCATCGAACGGTTGAACGGGATGTTTGCGTTCGCGCTCTGGGATGACCGGAGCGAGACGCTGCTGCTGGCCCGGGATCGGTATGGCATCAAGCCGCTGTACTATGCCGAAGTCCACGGCACGCTGGCGTTTGCCTCCGAGGTGAAGGCGCTGCTGACGCTTCCCTGGATGCCGCGCGAGGTCAACCTGCCGGCCCTGGTGGATTATTTTACGTTCCAGAATACGTTCGGGGATGTAACGCTCTTTAAGGGGATCCACCTGCTTGAGCCGGGCCAGACGATGACGGTCAAGGATGGTCGCATCGAGCGGCGCCGCTACTGGGACTTCAATTTTGATCCCCAGGAGGATCTCGGTGAGGAACGCTTTCGCGAGCGCCTGAGGTTTCTGCTTGAGGATACGGTCAAGCGGCAACTGATCAGCGATGTGCCGGTCGGGGCCTACCTGAGCGGGGGAATGGACTCAGGCTCGATCACGGCGATCGCCACCCACAGCATCCCTCGGCTGATGACCTTCACCGGAGGCTTTGATCTCACCAACGTCTCCGGCTTTGAAGCCGGTTTTGACGAGCGAAAAGACGCCGAGGTCCTGTCGGCCCTGTTCGGGACCGAGCATTACCAGATGGTTTTCCACGCCGGCGATCTGGAATGGGCGCTCCCACGGGTGATCTGGGCGATCGAAGATCTGCGGGTCGGGATGTGCTATCCCTACTACTACACGGCCAGGCTTGCCAGCCGCTTCGTCAAAGTGGTCCTCGCCGGTACGGGCGGGGACGAAGTCTTCGCCGGCTATCCCTGGCGCTATAAGGTGACCGAACGAGCCGAGTCGTTCGATGACTTCACCTCGTGCTACTACCAATATTGGAATCGCCTGGTCCCGCACCAGCAGCGGAGCCGGTTCATGACCCCTGACGTCATGCGGGCGGCCGGCGGACATGATCCCTATGACGCCTTCCGCCGCGTGGCCGAGGGCGCGCGCGCCATCCAGGACCCGATCCGGCGCGCACTGTACTTTGAGGCGAAGACCTTTCTGCACGGTCTGCTCGTCATCGAGGACAAGCTCAGCATGGCCCACTCGTTGGAGTCCAGGGTCCCTTTGCTCGACCACGTGCTCGTGGACTTCGTGACGAGGCTTCCGACCCGCTACCTCATCAACCATCGGTGGAACAAGAACCCGGACGGCGACGAGAACCTGGCCGGCAAGTACATCTTTCGACGGGCTATGGAGGGAATGCTCCCCGATCAAATCCTCCGCAAACGCAAGCAAGGCTTCAGCGCCCCGGAGCAGTCCTGGTACCAAGGACCCTTGATGAATTATGTCCAGGCCCTTCTTCTGGATCGAAAAACCCTGTCTCGCGGGTTTTTTCAGGAGGCACATATCAGGCGGGTGCTGGAGGAACACCTGTCCGGCAAAGTGAATCACCGATTACTCATTTGGAGCCTCCTGAGTTTCGAGTTCTGGAATCGCCTCTTCATAGACGGTGAGGGGTTTACAAACGGCTATGGTCGTTCCTAGCCCTCATGGCTCTCAGCCCGATCGCCGGGGGAGCATGGGTTTAAGGACGGCGGGACCTCGGTGCGCCAGGTCAGGGTCAGGTGATGGGCGAAGTGGTCAAACTATTGGTGCAGCACCGGACGCTCACGTGGGAGTTGGCTAAGCGAGAGTTTACGGATCGGCATGTCGGCTCCTTGCTGGGCGCGTTCTGGGCGGTGGGACATCCCCTGTTGTTGATGGGGGTGTACCTGTTCGTCTTCGCCTTCGTCCTGAAGACCAGGGTCGGAGGAACGGAGGACCTTCCGCTGGATTATCCGGCCTATATGCTGTCCGGGCTGATCCCCTGGATGGCCTTTCAGGAATCCATGAACAAGAGCTGTTCGTCCATCGTGGACAACCGAAGCCTGGTCAAACAAGTGGTGTTTCCGGTCGAGGTCCTGCCGGTCAAGGGGGTCGTTGCCTCCTTGCTCACACAAAGTGTCGCCTCATTCCTGCTGGTCATGTATGTGCTGATCAGCCACGGCGGGCTCTTTTGGACCTATGGCCTCCTTCCCGTGCCCTTCCTGCTGCAGTTTCTGGCGATGATCGGTGTCGGGTACGCCCTGGCTGCCGTCTCGGTCTACGTTCGGGATCTGAAGGATGTGGTTCAAGTGATCGGTCTGGCCGGGGCCTATGTCACGCCGATTTTTTATCTTCCCCAGTGGGTGCCGTCGTTGTTTCAGCCGATCCTGTATCTCAACCCGTTCAGTTATATGGGCTGGTGCTATCAAGACGTGTTGTATTTTGGTCGGATCGAGCACCCGTGGTCCTGGGTGGCCTTTGTGTTCTTTTCGGTCGCCTCGTTTTCTGTCGGGTCTCGACTGTTCCGGAAATTAAAAGTTTCCTTTGGAAGCGTCTTATGAGTGCGTCATCGGATGTGGCGATACGGGTCAGCAATCTCTCCAAGATGTACCGGATCTATCCCCGGGCGAGCGGCATGGTGTGGGAAATGATCACGGGGAAACCCCGCCATGCCGAATTCTGGGCGCTGAAGGATGTCTCCTTCACGGTCGGGCGCGGGGAGGTCCTCGGCGTGATCGGCCCGAACGGGGCCGGGAAAAGTACGCTGCTGAGGATTTTGGCCGGGACCTTGGACAAAACCTCCGGCGAAGTGGAGATCCATGGAAAAGTATCGGCCATTCTTGAGTTAGGCACCGGGTTTCATCCCGAATACACCGGGCGAGAAAACATTTACATGGGCGGGATGTGTCTCGGGATGTCTCGGGCTGAAATCGACAAGAAGCTCGATTCCATCATCGAGTTCAGCGAGCTGGGTCAGGTGATCGACCGGCCCTTCAAGACCTATTCGAGCGGCATGCAGGCCCGCTTGACTTTTTCGGTGGCGATCAGCATTGAGCCGGATATCCTGATCGTGGACGAGATGCTGGCCACCGGAGACCAGTTTTTTGTGGCGAAATGCATCCGAAGGATCGAGCAAATCTGTCGAAGCGGCGCCACTGTCGTGTTCGTGTCGCACTCCCTGCCCATGATCGAGCGTTTCTGCCGGGACGGGCTCTACGTGCAGAATGGGCGAATTGTGATGCGGGACAATGCCCATGCCGTGTGTAAACAGTATGAGCTGGCCTGCCTCACGCAGGAGCAGCGGGTGTTGCAGGCGCAATGTGATCAGGAGGCCCTCTGCCCCCCGGAACGCCCGGACTCTCACGATGAGACGGCGGGGCTAGGCGAGAAGGGCGTCGGAACCGGCGAGGTTCGAATCGTGGACTTGGAAGTTCTCAACGGGGAGGAGCGGCCGGTCCAGGTGCTGACCGTGGGGCAGCCGTATACCTTCCGCTTTACCTTGGAAAGTCGAGTGAATCGCCCCTCCATCGGAATCGGCTTGCAGTTCATCACCGAGGATGCGCGGACGGCTTTTTCCACCAGTTCCTATGACTTTTTGGGGGAGGATGGGAAAGAAGGGTCCATCGAAATTCCGGTGTCGGTGGGGAAGAAGGTGGTTGATCTGTACGTTTCCAGGCTTTTTGTTGGGGCCGGAAAGTATTTCATTTCTGCCGGCGTGTCACCCCACCGATATACGAATACCTACGGTGAATTTTTTGACGTCAAGTGGAAACGGTGGGCTGTAGCCGTGCAACGGTCGGGATTGATTCAGAACACGGTGTTTGAACAGCCTGTCTACGGGTGGAAATACTCCTAGGGGAAGGGAGAAGCGAGGATGCTTCCCTCTCTGGCCTTTTGTAATGACATTGATTTCGCGGACTGGTCCGCCTACCGGGAAGTCCATCGTCTGCTCCGGGAGGAGTATGGTTTCCAGACCGAGGATTCGTTTTGGCTCTTCGATCCCGGCGGGTCGGAGATGGCCCTGTTCAAGGGGTCCCTGGAAGAAAAAGGCCCCCGCCATGATGACCTGCTTGAGGAGATCGCAAGGGGGCGGCTCGCGATCCTGCATGGGGGGGGAAACTTCAGCCGGTCCAACACCCAGGTTCGCCCTTCCCGGCGCTTAATCGGGGAGGGATTGGTCTATTTGAGAGAACGCGCCAAGGTGCCTCAGATCTGGACCAACCATGGGGACGAGGGCGACATCCAAAATATCGGCGGAGATGCGCCCACGTACCACCAAGGCGATGACCCTTCTTCGAACGCCTATATCCTGGACTTACTGCTCCAGGGAGGCGTGCAGTTCTTCTGGACCGATCATCATGCCAGCGACGCCTTCGCGTTTTCGGCGAATGGGACAGCGGGGCGGCCTCTGCTGGTGAGAGAACGAACTCGAGCCGGCCATGACATAACCTGTTTTTTCCGCTATCGGGGAGCCCTGCCGAAGGCTCCAGACGCCCAGACACTCAGCCTGCAGTTGACCCAGAGGAACCTTGACCAGTTGGTCGAGGCGGGTGGTGCAACCGTCGTCTACCAACATTGGTGTGTCCATCGGGATGCCGACGGTCGGCCTCGGAGGGCTTCGAGCCCGGTGTTTCCTTCGGAGAGCATGAAAGCCTTGAAGCGCCTGATGGACTACCGTGACCGTCGCATTGTCCGCGTGATGCCGCTGACCCAGTTGCTGCTCGAGTGCAGCGCTACGGCGGGGGGACATCAACATGTCCGTTGAAATCCGTGATTGCGGAGGCCGTCTTCCGGGGGACGTAAGGGCCTTCATGCCCGCTGACTTAAGAGGCGTCCTCTTTGCGCCGGACCGCTTGGTTCCCATCCACCGTGAATCGGTCCGACGGTTCGTGACGCGAATACGGCAGGACCGCCCAGCGTGCTTCATCCCCGAAGTTCCTGTAGCCTCGGAATTAGGGTTGCCTCGTTACGAGCCGCTCCTCTATTGGATTCCTGCCCACAGGGACATAGCAGGACGAGTATGGCAACGCATCCGCGAGCGACTCGGGAGTGTGGTGGGGGGCCGCGCAGTGGTGACACAGGTGCCGGCCCACTGCGAGCAATTCACGGAGCTGAGCAGGGAGGAGCAGGTCCACTACTTCGCCGAACATCTTCACGCAATCTGTCCTAAGCCGATTCAGGTCAGCGTCATTGTCAGCAATATCTGCAACCTCAAGTGCGTCATGTGCCCCTATCACAGTCCAGACATCCGCCCGACGCACCAGACTGATTTTTTCAAGGATCGGGTCTGGATGCCTTGGGAGATGATGGACAAGCTGGCGTCGGAGTGCGGGGCGTCCCAGATTCCCGTCAAGATCGGGAACGTCGAAGAACCCTTGCTGCATCCCCACATTGTCGAATTTGTCCACGCCTGCCGTACGCGTGGCGTACCCTGGATCCACATTACAACGAACGGCGTCACGCTGACCGAAAAGCTTGCCTCTGACTTACTCGAAGCCGGGTTGACAAGCTTATACGTAAGCCTCGATGCTGCGAGACCGGAGACCTATCGTCGAATTCGCGGGTCTGTCTTGGAGCAGGTCGAATCAAACCTTCGAGCCTTTCTTCGCTTACGTCGGGAGAAGGGCGTGTCCTGCTCCGTGATGGCCAGCTTTGTCCGAAACAAGGGTGTCTCGGAAGAGGAGATCTTTGAGTTTCGTGAAAAATGGCTGAGGAACTCAGACGGCGTTATTTTTTATAACCTGGCCGAGTACGAATCGGGGAATTCCGTTTTTAAACAGATCAATAGAGTGGCGAAAGAAAAGATGGAAAAAGTTGGGGGTCGGTGGCCCTGCCTGAACCCGTGGCAGGAGATCTATATCCTGCCGGATGGCCGCGTCTATTATTGTTGCGAAACGGTGTCCAAGCTGGCTTTTGAACAATTGGAAAGCATGGGTCGTTACCCTGAACAAAGTCTCCTGGAACTGTGGAGGGGGGAGCCGTTCACGGCCCTTCGCCGGGATTTGGTCCTCAATAAGCTAGACCGATGGCCGGCTTGCCAGAAGTGTGGCATTTGGATGGCGCATGTGACCGCAACCACGCTCGAAGATGGAGTACGCACAACGACGAATATGATTACGGAGATCATCCAATGCCAGACGCAATAAATCCCCGTTGCGACTGTGCTCGTAGGGAAGTGTCCAGAAGGGCTGAGGGCCATTGCGGCGGCCTGACCGAACTTCATGTTTGATCGCACGATCGAACCCGATGACGGCAGAATGGAATTTCCAGGTCTACAGCAAATAACCGGGCTCAATCTTTCCGGTTATGAGAAAGAGTTCATCCAAACCGAATATGGATTCGGGTTGCCCTATTATCTCCGCAGGCTGGACCGAATCATGTTTTCCGGAGGCCGTGTTCTTGATGCCGGGTGCGGTGTTGGTCAATGGTCTATCGCCCTTTCCCAACGATTCGAGCAGGTGGAATGCGTTGATCTAAACAAGTCGCGTCTAGTCGTCCTTCAACATGTCGCCGATAGAATCGGAATTGGCAATATCCGAATCCGACGGGGCTCTCTCGAGCACCTCCCGTATCCGGACAGCTCGTTTGGCGCTGTCTTTTGCTACGGCGTCATTATGTTCACCGCGGTGGAACGAACCTTGGGCGAGTTTTTTAGAGTCGTACGCCCAGGCGGCAGAGTGTATATCTGCCTGAACGCTGACGGGTGGAGTCGGTATTTGATCGAAGAGCGGGGTCGTACTGACGAACAGGCGCGCGTGGCAGGCCAAACGACCCTGTACAGCACGTATTGGCGGAGAGCGATCCGAAGCGGGATCACCCCATCATTACACCAGAAACTCGCCATGCTGCGAAGCTTGACGGGCAAGGTGCCGCTCATAGACATCCTCTGTCAGATGATGCGGTTTGCCGCGGAGAGGCTTCTCTGGAAAAAGGGAAGCCGTCAGTTTGCTCAGTTCCTGCTTTGCCACAGCCTAGGGGGGACGGAGTTATGGGACGCCGTTCGTCGGGACTGTGGAGAAAAATTTGCCCTGAACTTGCTTGACGACGTGTGGGCAATTCTCCAGAACGCACGCGCGCAGCCTCAGTGTGTCAGCGCCTGCGCGTTTCAGCCCCAGGAGTTCGAACCTCTTGTGCAGGCCGCTGGCTTCAGCGATTTTCAGTGGGCTGTGGAGGGGGGGCTCGTTTGCGACTGGCTGCAGACTCCGGTTGATCCTAAATACCGTGGGACGTTCGCCAATGACTTGGCGGTCTGGGAATGCCTGTTTGTAAAGCCGGACACACAGCACGTGGTTGTTTCTGTCGAGCGTCATATTCAGGCGGCCCGGGCGGCGCGGCATACTCCCTTGTATCTGGGACCCACCTCTTCGCCTATCCTGAGCAACTGCAGCCGGTGGACCTATCCGCGGCATTTGCTCGCGCACGCAGAAGACTTGGCTGAAAGGCTTGGTGGCAATGCCTATCTCCGACAACTTTCCCGTCTCCTTACCGAAGAGGCAAAGAGCGAGGAAGACGCCGTTCGACGCATCATTGGCTTTGTCCAAAGGGCTGTTTTCAGGGATCCGGTGTCCCAACCTCTCACGGAAGCCGGCGCCATTCCTGATGCGCTGACATCTCTCCTTTGCTCAAGAGGGCGATGCGGGCATATCGCCACAATTTTGTTGGAGTTGTTCAAGCCTCTGGGGTTCGAGGCAAGGCTGCGGCAATTACCCAGTCACGTGATAGCGGAGGTAAGGATCGGAAACCGGTGGGTCATTGCAGATGCGGATGCCTTCAAGAACGGGGTCATTCCGGTCAATCGTCAGGGGCAGCTGATTAGCCTGGACGAAATATTCGAGAACCCTTTTCAGCTGGATCGTTTCCCGACCACTGGCTGGTTCATTCGACCGGACTCCATTTATACACGGGATGTCTGCGGACACAAAATTTCCGGCTACGTGGATGCCTTGACTCCTGATCAGAGAGGTTACGTCTCCGGACATTACGTGCGAGATGCAAAGGGGTACCCGCCCTCAGTGCCTGCCATTGTCCGGTTCAAGGCCGCGGAGGGCCGTTTCCATCTGGAATGGACTGCGTCGAGGGTGAGGGACGACCGGTTGATGGGCTATCGCGTATCGGCGGGAACCACTTCTCGTGGCTGGACCTACGATGACCCTGGCGATGGGGACGACATATTACAAAGTACAGCTACCGACATCATTTCGGCCGACACACTCAAGACAGAAATTGAGGGGGACTTTCCTCCCGATGCATCGCGTCTGGTTGCGTCCGTGACGGCGTATAGCAGCCGCATCGAGAAAGAACCGGAGACGTACTTCTGGCCATCAGATGAGGCATTCTGTGAGCTTCAAGCACCTGGTGAAACGCGCACTCCGCCCGATCGCTAGGCCCTTGTTGGACGCGATCGCCGCTCGAGTGGGGGCGAGAGCGAACCTCCAGGGTGTCGGGGACAAGGTCGAGTTCGATCTGCGCCTCATGGCTACGCTCCGATCATTGGCGACTGGCGGCGATCACCATGTCCGCCTGCCTCATGAGTCTGCCCAGCCGCAGAGGGATCCGAAGACGATCAAGATCGGATTCTTCGGCAACATCGCCAACAATGCCTATAACTTCACGAAATGCCTGCGCCGCCTGGGGTATGACGCGGAGTTGGTGGTGGAGGATGGTGTGTTTGATGCGTTCCTGTTGAACCGTCCTTTCTGGGAAGACGTGGAGGTAGAGTGCGGCACCTATGAAGAAGGTCTTCCCTACGAGCGCGTGTGGATTCAACCGGATTATGTCCGTCGGGTCGCGTATGACGCTCAGATGCAAGTGCGGTTTCAGGGACGCTATTCCGCGGTCCCGGAAGTTCAGGCCATGTATCAGGAAGCGTTTGGGACTGACCTTCCGTCGGATCGTGCATTGCTGTTAGCCCAGCACATGGGACATTGGCCCTATCTGTTGGCAATGAAACGGTACGATGTCGTTCAGTTCTCCGGCGCGCCCATTAGCATGGGAGCTTTTTGCCCTAAGCCCTATGTGGTGTTTCCGACGGGAAGCGATCTGTTTATAGCGCCTTTCCAGGAGACCGTCTTGGGAATGCTCATGCGGCTGGGATATCGGAATGCAGAGCATCTCATCGTCTGCGAAACCAATTATCCTGAGTACCTTGACCGCTTGGAGTTGTCTGTGCCCCGGTCTTTTGTGCCGCTCATGGTCGATACGGACACCTATGCCCCGGGAACTAGCGATGAAGTGCGGGCGAAATGGATGGAACAAGTTGGAGGAAAACGATTCCTTCTCAGTGTCTGTCGACAATCGTGGGAGTGGAAGGGAAACGACCGGATGGTCCGTGCCTTTCGTGCCTTGACCGAGACCGAAAAGCATAAGGATTGGCGATTGGTTCTCACGCAATGGGGACCGGATGTTGGGAAGACCAAGCAGTTGATAACGGAATTGGGGTTGGACGGTAAGGTCTTTTGGGAAGCACTCACCTCTAAGCCGCGTTTGCGGAAACGTCAGCAGGCCGCCGATCTGATTGCCGACCAGTTCGTGATGCCCGGGTATGGGACCAGCGTAGTAGAGTCGATGGCAGCCGGGAAAGCAGTTCTTCTGGCAGCCTCAGAATGGCCATCCTCGGCCTATCTTCCCCAACAGCCTCCTTTCATACGCGCGGCCAATCAAGACGAAATTGTGCGGGCGCTTTCAACATCAGCCGACGATGATGTCATCGTCCAACGCGGCAAAGAAAGCTTGCAGTGGGTTCATGCATGCCACAGCTACCTGTCAGTGTCGGACTCCTACGTGACGGTCTACCGATCCGTCTTGGGCCTGTCCCCAAGTTGTGCTGTTGCCCCAAGCGGGACCGAGCGGTATGACACCGTGCTCACCTCGCCCCATCATTCAGGGACCAGCTTTTCATCTCGACGGGTCTTGCACGAGTTCTTGCGCTTGCATCAGGAGTTGCGTCAAGCCATCAAAGACACATACAACCGGTCCGTCCCCCTTGCAGAGGAGTTGACGGACCGGTGGGAACGTGCACGGTTTTTGGGTTTTGGGGACAAGACGAGTATCTACGACAGTGCCTTGGTGTTGGGAGATGTGAGAGTTGGGAGGAACACGTGGATAGGACCCAATTGTATTTTGGATGGGTCCGGCGGCCTCGAGATAGGAAGCCATTGCAGTATCGCCTCGGGCTGTCACATTTATTCCCACGATACGGTGGAGTGGGCACTCTCGGGCGGGAAGAGCGCCTACCAACGCAAACCTACCCGGATCGGGGATGCCTGCTATCTTGGGCCGCATTCCGTCGTCACCGCCGGCGTGACTATTGGCGATCATTGCTTAATCGGCGCGCTCTCATTGGTGAACCGGGATGTTCCTGACAACACGATTGTGGCCGGAACGCCTGCGCGAGTCATCGGGAGTGTGAAAGTCGGCCCGGACTGTCGAATCACGCTCCACTATCAGGAAAAGGATAAAACCGACAAACCTTAATTTCACAAGGGAAACTCGATGGGACAACTACCGCTCACCGCGCCGAAATTCGACGATCACGAACTCCAATTGTTGAAGGAGTGCTTGGCTTCGGGTTGGGTGACACAAGGGCCGTTCGTCCAGGAATTCGAACGGTTGTTTTCGGCCAGGCACGGCGTCGCGACCGCCTTGGCGACAACATCCTGCACTGCCGCGTTGCACCTGTCGACGACGGCGATAGGGCTGGGGGTTGGGGATGAAGCGATTGTACCCGCCTTCACATGGGTCACCTCTGCGCATTGCGTGGAATACACCGGGGCGAAAGTCGTGTTTGCGGATGTCGAGTTCGGGACGTTCAATCTGGACCCGAAAGCGGTCGAAGCGGCCATTACTCCAAACACCCGTGCAATTATCGTCGTCCACCTGTTCGGGCTGTCGGCCAAGATGGATGAGATTATGGCGATCGCACGACGACACCATCTGGCCGTCATCGAAGATGCGGCCTGCGCGGTTGGGACGACATACAACGGGAAGCCAGTCGGGGCATTCGGTGATATTGGCTGTTTCTCGTTCCATCCCCGTAAAGTCATCACCACGGGTGAAGGCGGGATGGTCACGACGAACCGGTCGGACCTGGCGACGAAAGTGAACAGTCT
Organism: Nitrospirota bacterium; assembly: GCA_016207025.1. Lineage (GTDB taxonomy): Bacteria > Nitrospirota > Nitrospiria > Nitrospirales > Nitrospiraceae > JACQQM01. The sequence continues at coordinate 23,244 of JACQQM010000082.1, forward strand.
CCGCAACCATGGGTCGACCGGCCATCCCGCTGGCGACCCCACCGTCGGCAAGCCGTACGGGATGGGCACCTTCAATGTGCTGGGCTATAACCTCAGGTTGTCGGACATTCAGGCCTGCGTCGGCGTCGCGCAAATGCGAAAACTTGACGCGTTGCTGGCTGAGAGGAGACGTCTCGCCGACCGATACACCCAACTCTTGGGCGAGGTGGATGACATTCTTGTCCCTCGCCCACCGGAAAAGTGCGGGCACACTTATCAGTCGTATGTCATCCGAGTCGTCAAGGGTGGAAAGGCGAAGCGAAATACGGTCATGGAGCGCTTGGCTTCTCGCAATATCCAGACCAGGCCGGGCACTCATTCCGTTCACCGGTTGGGATACTACGTTGACAAATACCGTACTCGCGCGGAGGACTTTCCCGTCGCGTCAGCGTGTGAAGATACCACGATCACACTCCCGTTGTTCCCAGGCATGAGGGAGGAAGACCAGCAGGTCGTGGTGTCCGGTTTAAAGGAGGCGTTGGTGTCGTGAAACCCCTGGGCAAAAGCCTTGCAGAGAAGACATTTCAGGCTCGATCCGCGCCTGAACAAGGCCGAGATAGCGCATTCGGTTAGGTGGCCATGCAAACACTTCTGACAAAGAAAGCCGTCCTAGACGATCTGCTCGTCTGCCCCTTCTGCCGAGGGGATCTGAAAGATACTGAGGCGCAGTATGTCTGCCCGAACTGCCACCGGACGTATCCGGTCATCGATCACATCCCTCGATTTCTGACGGGCTTGTCCGAGCGCGAACAACAGGTCAAGCGCAGTTTCCACTTGGAGCAGATGCGGTATCTCGATTCCCGACATCTGCATTTCAGGCAGGAGTTGGTGGAGCAATGGTTGGAGGATGTTCAACTGCCTCGTGACTATTTCAAAGGCAAGCTGGTGCTGGACGCAGGCTGCGGGGCTGGCCGTTGGACGTATGCCATGGCGCTCTTGGGCGCGACCGTCGTGGCGGTTGATTTTACCGAGGGAGGTGTTCAGGTGACGCATCAAGCCACAGCGGACATGGACAACGTGGCGGTCATCCAAGCGAACATTTTTTCCCTCCCGTTCAAGCATGACCGTTTTGATTTTGTCGTGAGCTGGGGGGTGCTCCATCATACCCCGAACACGAAGAGCGCGTTTGGACGCCTGGCCCCTCTGGTCAAGAAGCAAGGGCAGTTGTACGTCATGGTGTACGAGAAACATAACCCGTTGAAATTCTTTTTCACTGATCTTATTCGGAGAGTTCTTCGGTTGGTCTCTGAAGAGCGGCGCTACCGGATCTGCAAGTGGTTCGTGATCCAAAACCCGATCCTGTTTCGACTGCTGAGGGACCGAATCATTTGCTCGTTGAACGCGAAGGGCGATGATCCGTTGGAGATCTCCACGCTTCAATTAGGGCTTTATGACGCGTACTCGCCGGAATTTAACCACCTGCACTCGCGCCAGGAAGTCGAAGCCTGGTTCCAAGAACACGGCTTCGAGCGAATCTGTTTAACCAAGCCGGTTCGATTCACCGCGAGGAAAGATATCCGGCTGTTCGGGGAGTGCGGTGGATCCGTCAACATGAGGGGGGTCCGCGCATGAGGATCCTCCACGTCGGGAACATCGCGAACAACGCGTATAACAACGCCAAGTTTTTACGCCGCAAGGGTCTCGAGGCGGATGTGCTGTGTTACGACTACCGCCATATCATGGCGCAACCGGAATGGGAAGATGCAGCGTTTGAGGGGCAGCCGGACGAGTTTCAGCCGCAGTGGGAGCAATTGGATCTGGGAACCTTCAGACGTCCGGCCTGGTTTATCCAGGACGAGCTATTCCCACAGGTCCGGTGCCGAAAACAATGGTTCAGGGGGCAGTTCCGTCTCGAACGCATGCTGACGCAGCCGAGCTTCTGGATGCGCGTCTGGTCCCAATATCTGAAGTGCGTGGCGACGGACAGCAAGCCCAGGCCGCACTTCATGGATGTCTTTCCAGTGTACTCAGGCCGGAAACGGTTCGAACAGTGGTTCGAGGGCTATGACCTGATCCAGGCTTACGCCACAGAGCCGATTCATGCCTGGATGTTCGGGCGCGGGCGTCCGTATGTGGCCTTCGAGCATGGGACGATGCGGGAGATCCCGTTTGAGGACAGCGCTCGAGGCCGGCTGTTGACGCTGGCCTACCGGGAGGCCAGCAAGGTCCTCATCACGAATCCGGATGTGATTACGGCCGCCCAGCGCCTCGGGCTCAAAAATTTCCAGTTTGTTCCCCATCCGGTGGACGAGACCAAGTACCGCCCGCGCCCGACCGCGTTGCGGGATCTATTGGTGAATCGGCATCAGACCGACCTGATTCTCTTTGCCCCGTCTCGGCACAACTGGGAGTTGAAGGGGAATGACCGGCTGCTCAGAGCTTTTGCCAGCCTCGTCAGCGCGGTCAGCAGGCGCGCCGTGTTGATCCTCTGTGATTGGGGGCAGGAGGTGGACCGGTCGCGGCGGCTGGCTGACGATCTCGGGATGACGTCCCAGGTGGTCTGGACTCCGCCGCTGAACAAGATGAAGCTGATTGAGTACTACAACGCGGCCGACGTGGTGCTGGATCAATTCACGATCGGTACGTTCGGCACGGTGACGCCGGAGGCGATGGCCTGCGGAAAGCCGGCGGTCCTCTATTTCGATCGGGCGGTCCATGAGTGGTGTTATTCGGAGATGCCGCCAGTCATCTCGGCGAAGAGCGAGGATGAGATCTTCGAACGGCTGGTGGAGGTATCGGAAGATCCGGGCCGTCGGTCGGCCATCGGGCACGCGTCTCGTGAGTGGATCGTCAAGCATCACGGGTGGGAACTCGTCGCCGATCGTCAGATCGGCCTCTATCGGGAGTTGCTGCAGCGGTGACGGCCATGATGAAAAAGGGGCTGCAGACGGCGGGGGAATGTCTCCTCCTCCCAATCTTTCTTGCCCTCGTCATCGGGGTCTGTCTGCCCTGGCTCACAGCGCGGCAGTGGCTCATCGGGCGCCGGGCGGTACCGAAAATTATCTGGGGACCCACCCCCATCATTAATATCAGCACCAATGCCGCCGCGGACCGGCTCTATGGCTATCAGAGCGACACCCTGGTCTATCGTCCCTACTTCATTACGGCCGACTTCACCTATAACCTGGAGCGCTGGTGGCGGTCCAAGCCGTTGGCGCTGCTGATCCCCTGGGCGGTCTTTCTTTGGGCGGTCCTCCGCTATGACATCTTTCAGTTTTATTTCGACGGAGGGTTTCTCAATCGAACTCTCGGGAGGCGCCTGGAACTGCCGCTCCTGAAACTGTTGGGGAAAAAGATCATCGTGTCGGCCTACGGGGCGGATGTTCGAGTCGAACGGACCACCCGAGCTCTCGGGAAATTTCACTGCTGCATGGACTGCACCCAGCGTCTCGTGGCCTGTATCTGCGATGAAGATCTGGCCAAACGGAACTTGGCGCACGTGCACCGCTACGCCGATCTCACGCTCTCCATGGGGGATATGGCGGAGTACACCCCCGGGAGCCGCAATGATGTCTTCTACTGGGCCATTGATCTGAAGAAGTGGCCGTTTGTCGGAGTCTCCCTGACCAGCAAGCCGGTCAAGGTGCTGCATGCACCCAATCACGCGCAATTTAAGGGGAGCCGGTTTCTGTACAAGGCGATCGAGGAGCTTCAACGGGACGGATATCCCGTCGAGTTACTGCTGGTGGCCGGACTTCCGAACGATCGGGCCCGAGAGACATACATGCAGGCCGATATTGTGGCCGATCAGTTTCTGATCGGCTGGCACGGGAATTTTGCCGTGGAAGCGATGGCGCTGGGCAAGCCGGTCGTTGCGTATGTTCGAAAGCCCGAGGCCTATCTCGCGCGCGGGGTGGAATGCCCGATCGTCAATGCCAACCCCGACACCCTCAAGCAGGCGCTCATCACGCTCATCGAGAATCCGAAACTCAGGTTCGAGCTCGGGCTCAAAGGCCGCCAGTACGTGGAGCGGGTGTACTCCCTGGAGCGGGTCGGCGAACGCATGGACCGGCTCTATCGTAGTTTGTGGGCGGAAACGGATACGAAGGGAGACGGTCCCCGATGAAGATCGTGCTCACCGGTGCCACGGGATTTATCGGGAGCTGGCTGGTCAGGCGACTTCTACCGGACCATGAGCTGTTCTGTCTGACCAGAAACGGCGGTGCGCTCCCGCAGCATGCCCAGGTCCACGCGGTCGCGGGGGATTTAGCCGGCTCCATCGATCCGGCTCGGCTTCCGGCGTCGGCGGATGCGATCATCCACCTGGCCCAGTCCCGGCAGTTCAGAAAATTTCCGGATCACGCCCGCGACGTTTTCAAGGTCAACACCGAGGCCACCCTGCAACTGCTGGAATATGGCCGGCAGGCCAAGGTCAAGACCTTTCTCTTCGCGTCCTCCGGCGGGGTCTGCGGGTATCAGCCGCGGCCGATCTCGGAGACGGACTCTCCCGAGATCATCAACTTCTACCTGGCTTCCAAATATGCCGCGGAGTGCCTGGTGAACGCCTACGGCGACTATTTCGCAACGGTGACTCTCCGGTATTTCTTCGTGTACGGCGAAGGCCAGCGGGACATGTTCATGCCGTCGCTGGTGGGACGGGTCCTTCAGGGGACGCCGGTGACCATCGCCGGAAAAACCGGGGTCACCATGAACCCCGTCCACGTGTCCGATGCGGTGGAGGCCACTGTCCGCGCGCTTGACGTGCAGCGCCAGGAGACGATCAATGTCGCCGGTCCCGACATCACGACGGTCCTTGAGTTGGCCGAACTGATCGGGCGCTTGACCGGCAGGAAGCCGGTCTACCGGTTCGAGCCGGATAAAGGGCCGATGGCCATGGTGGCCAATATCGAAAAGATGAAGCTCAAGCTGGGCGTGAGTCCCAAGGTGTCGATCCAGGAAGGCCTCACCCGGCTGGTCCATGACCTGCTCGGGAAGGGCAAGGAGAAGACATCGTGAGGGTCTTGCACTGTCCGACCGAAACAGGCGGCCATGCGTGGGGGCTCTCCCGGGCCGAACGGGCGCTGGGCATCCAGAGCGACGTCATGGTACGGCGGTCGAGTTGGCTGCAGTTCCCCAGCGATGTGGACCTCCGCCTCGGAGACGGGCTCCTTCCGGCCAAGCTGTTCCGGCTTGGGAAATTCCTGCTCAGGGCCGTCCATGACTATGACGTCTTCCATTTCAACTGGGGGATGTCTCTCGTGGATCACCGCGCGTGGCGCCTCCACTACTGGGATCTCCCGTTTCTCAGGCGGATGGGCAAGCGCATTATCGTGTCGTTTCAGGGCTGCGATGCCCGCATGAAAACGCTGAGCCGACAGCGGTTCAGCACCTCGGCCTGTGCCGAATGCGATGTGACCTGGTGCACGCCTCGAATGGATGCGATCCGCCGGACGCGTATCCGAAAGGTGTTCGCCTATGCCGATCAGGTGTTCGCGCTGAATCCGGACCTGATGCATTTCCTGCCCGGGGCTGAATTCCTGCCGTATGCGAGCGTCAACCCGGCCGAGTGGAAGGCGGACGAACCTCAGGCCAGGCAACCGACCGCCGCAAGGCCGTTCCTCGTGCTCCATATGCCCACCAATCGCAGCATCAAAGGCACGAAGTATGTCGAGGAGGCCTGTGCCCGGCTCCGCGCCGAGGGGTGGCCGGTCGAATTGAGGGTGGTGGAGAATGTCCCGCATCCTCAGGTCAAGGACCTGATCGCGCAGGCGGATCTGGTGGTGGATCAACTCCTGATTGGATGGTACGGAGCGTTCTCGGTCGAGGCGATGGCGCTGGGGAAGCCGGTGCTCTGCTACCTCCGGGACGAGGACCTGAAGCGCTTTGTCCCGTTCCGGGACCGGATCCCGATTGTGCGGACCACCAAGGAAACGCTGGCGGACGACCTGCGCGCGCTCCTCCGGACGCCGACGCGGTGCCTCGAGCTGGGTGCGGCCGGCCGGCGATTCGTCGAGGACTGCCATGATCCGCTGAAAATCGCGCGGCAAACCATCACGGCCTATCAACGGACATGTGCGGCATAGCGGGCATCTACAACGCGACCGGCAGGCCGGTTGATCTCCGCGTGCTGGAAGCAATGACGCAGGCCCAAGCGCACCGGGGCCCGGACGGGGAGGGGTATGCCCTCATGGCCGTGGGAGGACAGGAGAAGCCGTTTTCGGTGAGGGGACTGTTGCGGGACTCCCTGACATCCGGCGCCCACCCCTATTCGGTCGGATTCGGGCATCGTCGGCTTGCGATCGTGGACCTGTCACTTGGCGGCCACCAGCCGATGGCGACCCCAGACGAGCGCTGTTGGGTCAACTACAACGGGGAAATTTACAATTACGTCGAATTGCGCGATGACCTGCGCAGGAAGGGGTATCGGTTTCGATCCACGTCCGATCCCGAGGTGCTGCTGGCGGCGTACCGGGAATGGGGTGAAGACTGTGTCAGGCGCTTCAACGGGATGTTTGCCTTCGCGCTGTGGGACGGAGACCGACGCCGCCTGTTCTGCGCACGGGACCGTCTCGGGGAAAAGCCCTTCTACTATTGTTGGAACGGCGAGCAGTTCACCTTTGCCTCGGAGATCAAGGGGCTCCTCGCGGCCGGCGTCCGACCGTCGCCGAACCATCGCGCGGTGTATGACTACCTCGATGGCGGCGCGCTCGATTATGGGGACGCCACCTTCTTCGAGGGCGTCCGTCAGCTTCCTCCGGCGCATTGCCTGATCCTGAACGGCCAGCGTCTAACCTTGGCGCGGTACTGGGACATCCCACCTGCCGGCGAAGGGCCGGCACGCTCTCCCAGAGAGACAGCGGAGCGGTTCCGTGACCTGTTCCGCGATGCGGTACGGCTTCGCCTGCGCAGCGATGTCCCTATCGGGACCTGCCTGAGCGGGGGGCTGGACTCTTCCTCGATCGTGTGCGTGGCGAACGAGCTGATGTTCGGGGACCGCCCGGAAATCTCGCGGGAGCTGGTGGGGGAGCGACAGAAAACCTTCTCCGCCTGCTTCGACGATCCGGCCTATGACGAGCGGCGGTTCATCCGTCCGGTTCTTGACCGGACCGGCGCCGAGCCGCACTACGCCGTACCGGATCCGAAAGAGTTGGCCGCCACGCTCCTCCAGTTGATCTGGCAACAGGACGAACCCTTCGGCTCCACGAGTGTCTTCGCCCAGTGGAACGTGATGCGCCTGGCCGCCCGGAGCGGGGTCAAGGTCGTGCTGGACGGGCAAGGAGCCGATGAGCTGCTGGCCGGTTACCATGGGTTTTTCGGCGCGTTCTTCGCCGATCTCATCATGCAGCGGCAGTGGGTGTCCTTGACGCGAGAACTCTTCTCCTATTGGCGTCTTCACGGTCCACTTCCCCGGCACGCCGTCGCGAATCTCGCGCGGGCGCTCCTTCCCGGATCCCTGGTCGGTCATGCCCGCGACCATCTGACGGGAAGCGTGGCGTGGCTGGAGGCGGATTTCCGCCGGCAATGGGGATCATCGCCGTCCGGACCGGCGGTGGCCGGCTCGCCGTTCCAGCGCCTCCAGTACAAGCTGCTCACAGGCAACGGCCTTCGCGCGCTTCTCCATTATGAGGACCGCAACTCGATGGCCTTCGGGGTCGAAGCGAGGCTCCCGTTTCTGGACCACCGGGTCGTTGAGTTCCTCTACGGCGTGGACCCTGCGCACAAAATCCGTCGGGGCTGGACGAAGGCGGTCCTGAGGGACGCCATGGAGGGGATTCTGCCGGATGAGGTCCGGTGGCGGGTGGATAAGATGGGGTTCGTGACTCCTGAAGAGAGATGGTTCCGGACTTCGCTCCGGGAGATGGCACGGGAGATTCTGACGGACGCCCGAACCCGCGCGCGCGGTTACCTCAACGTGGAC
>JACQQM010000093.1 GCA_016207025.1 Nitrospirota bacterium
GCTTGCTGAGATGGTAATAGAACGGCTTGACCCCGATGGGGTCTCTGGCGCAGACAAGGCGCTTCGTCCGGCTATCCCACAGCGCCAGCGCAAAATCGCCCAGGATCCGTCGAAAGCAGTCGATGCCCCATTTTCGGAACGCAGCGAGCATCAGTTCCGGATCGGTCCCCGCTCCCAGCGTGAACCCGTCATTTTTCAGGAGACGGATCAGTTCGTCGCGATTGTCCAATCGGCCATCCCAGATCAGCCAGCATTCTCCCCGGGCGTCCGAAACCGGTTGCCGTTCCTTGAGAGACTCCGGGGTTGTCTGCAGCAGGCGGTGCGCCAGGCCCACGGGCCCGTCACTCCACTGTCCCTGCGAGTGGGGCCCGCGCATAGCCAGTTGATCGAGCATCCGAGGCAGGATGGTGGAATCCACAGGCTGGCGGTCTCTTGTGCAGACTCCTGCGATCGCGCTCATCAGTTATGGCTCTCTTGCGACCGATGCGACGTGTCCGCGGGACACAGTAGTGGGATGGGACAGGAGGCTGTAGGTCGGTTCATCGGGTAATCCGTACGCTGCGCCGTTGTCCGTTTGAATCCACGCATGGGCGTACAGGGTGTCCTTCTCCCGATGAACGCCGATGGAGAACGTTGCCGGGAGACCATGCCTGCGGAACAAATACGAAAGGGCGACGGTCCGGCGCAAGCAAGAGGGGGTGCCCGGCACGTAACGATTGGCAATCTCCACAAACCTGGCCAGTTGCTCGGGAGTACATCTGGCTTTGTCCGAGTGGTGAGCCCCCTTGCGCTGGACAAGCCTGCGGACGGCCACGGCGGGGAGGATGCGGAGGACGATCTCGCTCATCAGCACGGCGGCGGTGGCAGTTGCCAGCAACCGGATTTCTCCAGAGGGCAAGGCAAAGAGGTTACGCCATCTGTTCACGAATCACCTCGACGAGCCCCTTGTCGGCGAGACGCGCGATAAATTCCAGAAGATCCCGCCGAAGACGTTCCTCCGTGACCGCATATTCAGCGAGCAAGGCGGGCACCAGATCGCCGAGCCGCTTGTTTGTCTGGAGCAGTTGCCAAATTTGCGTTCCAAGCTGATCGAGCCCCCAATACACGCCCGTGTTCAGATCCAGGATCACCTCTTCACCCTGGAGATTGTGAAAGATCACCTCCTGAGGAATGCGCACGCGGGATTGCAGGGAAAGAGCGGACTTCATGGCTTGGCGTCCCACACGGGCCTAGGGTATCGTTCGGCCTGACTCCTGTCAAGAAATCAAGGAGTGGGTCGACTGCGAGAGGGGTGGGAGCGTCGGTCGGCGATCTGGTCGCAACGCTCAATAAGTTGAAGGTCCCCGAGCGCGAAAAGAATGAATTGCTCGGCTACCTTTGACCTTTTAACTTCGCTGCCAGCAGCGCTGCTGCCTCGGCTGCGCCGGTCGGCGCCGGTGCGATTTCCGTTGGCTCGGGGATCGCGCAGACTGCGCGCAGGGCATCCTGCCAACGACCTGCTGCGAAATCGTCCGCCGGCAGTTCGGTCGCACGGCCAAAGCGGTGGACGTACTCGACCAATCCGGCCTCATCCGCGAAGGTATAGCGTCGCACGTACACGACCGGTCTGGCATGCGCAACCGCTTCGACGATGGTGCTATATCCCGGTTTTGTGACGATGAGGTCGGCGGAAGCCAGGAGTGAGCTGAAGGGGAGAGGAACCGATGCCGCTGATCGGATACGGCGAAACTTGTTGGGCACCGTCCCGTTCACGAGGAATCGGTACCGGTTCAGCCGCTCCAGTCGCTCGAAGGGCAGGGCGTCGAGAGCGATTCCGCCGAATCCGACCAAGACGACCAGCTCGTCCGGCGAGGCTCCGATGGCCTTCCTCAGTTGTGGCGGGTTCGGAAGGATCGGCTGGACGATCGGCCCCACGTCCACGACCGCTCGGAATGCGTTCATCGGGAGGCCGGGGACAGGACGAAGCATCAGTTCCGCCATGGCGTAGGACCGTCGAATCTGCCGGATGATTTCCGCCTGGGCAGCCCGCTCCGGTCCTTCCGGGTCCAGAAACGGTTCGAGCACCCGATCCCATGAGAGCGAACACAGGCCCACGGCCGGTACCTGCCCCTGAGCGGCAGCTTCGATGCTCAGATGGGAAATATTGGACACGACAAGATCCGGTGCGGCCGAACGTATCGCACGCGCCTCTTCCTCGACTCGTTTCTCCCAGTCCGCATGCACGCGTCTATGTTCCGCCCAGGTCTTGGCGACGTGAATGTGAAGGGGGCCTTGCTGCACGCACCCGATGTCCTGCTCGACCGGACTGATTTCCCACGGGATGGTGAGGCGACCCTTAAAGAACCATGACGGGACTGTCGTCCTTAGGATGGCCTTGAGGCCGGGGACACGACAACCCAGCTCGTTCAGCACCGGGAGCGTCTGTGCGGCGTGCCCGAATCCGTGGCCGGAGATGGAACACCAGATTAACGGCATGGAGAGCTTATGGCTGATGGCTTATGGCCGATGGCGGGAATGCGAGAGCTGATGGTATACGACAAATGGTTCATAGGTGATGACAACGGCCACAAGGCAACGCGCATTGTGTGATAGGCAAGAAGCGATAGGCTTCCGGCTATAAGCCATACGCCATACGCCATCAGCTCTTCGGTTACGTGCTGGTCTCTCCGAACTCGATCGGGGCGATATTGTATTGCAATTCCAGGTCGAACTCGTCGATCAAGTCGTTCGCGACCTCGTGTCCCAAACTTGACCTGACCTCGTTGATGACAAGGTCGATCGCCATCCCCGCATGACCGCCGAAC
>JACQQM010000001.1 GCA_016207025.1 Nitrospirota bacterium
CGGGACAATAAGGGGTCGGGAGTCATTTCACAACGCGCAGGAACAGATATCCATGATATCTGCGGACAAGCCCACGAGGTCCTCTGGATCATCACCGTCTATGAGCCTGACCCGGCAGAGTGGCTTGGTCCGAAGACGAGGAGGCAGAAACAGTGAGATGCTTTGAGTGCGGGGGCGAGCTGATTCGCACTGCGGGGGACGTCAGGATGACAAAACCTGACGGCGGACTCGTCATCTTTACGGGCGTTCCGCTTAACGAGTGTCGTCAGTGCGGCGAGCAGTATGTTTCCGGAGAATGGTCAGAGAAGATCGGACACCTTCTGCGACGAGCCGACCAATTGTCTGCGAAGGAGACCCTGACCGTGCCGGTTATCGCCGTCGGTTGAGTAGAAGGGCGGCCTTGTGTGCTGAGGGAACGTCCTGATGAAAAAACCCTGGTTCATGCCCGCATTTTGGGAAGGCGAGCGTTGCGAATACTGCGATGGTCGCATCGTTGACAAGTAAGTTGACCTCACCAGGAAGGTCAAGGGCAAGTACGTGCTGATCGAAAACGTGCAGGCTGGGGTATGCTCAAGGTGTGGTACGCGTTACTACGCCGCCAACGTGCTCAAGACAGTCGAAGAGACCATACGTGGGCGACGGAAGGCAAAGCGCGAAGTCCGTGTGCCGGTTTATTCCCTTTAATCGCTGGCGGCGGCCTAGAGCGAACGAATGGCCATTGGCGTTTCTTCACGAATGACCCATGACTATTGACCAATGACTGTCTTATGAAACTCGGTGCGTTTGACATATTTCCCGTCACGGACGGCCGGTTCCGGTTGGACGGCGGGGCCATGTTTGGCGTGGTCCCGAAAGTCCTGTGGGAGAAGTGCTGTCCGGCCGATGAACTCAACCGCATCCAGTTGGCGCTCAATTGCCTGCTGATTCGGGCGCACGGGAAGAACATCCTGGTGGACACAGGTCTGGGCAACAAGTTGGACGCCAAGCTCCAGGACATGTTTGCTGTGGACCGGACTCCGCCGCTGTATGACTCGTTGAAGGAACACAGATTAGCTGCCGAAGACATCCACATGGTCATCAACACGCACCTGCACTTCGACCATGCCGGCGGCAACACGGTCCAAGACAATGGCCGCGGGGTTGTCCCTGCATTTCCAAAAGCCAAGTATTTCGTGCAGCAAGGCGAGTACGAGGATGCGGTGCTGCCCAACGAGCGAACCAGGGCCAGCTATCGCCAAGAGAATTTCGCCCCGATCGCGCACGGGCACCAGTGGGAATTCTTGGAAGGAGACACGGAACTGCTTGCGGGCCTATCGGTCATGGTGACCCATGGGCACACCGCCCATCACCAGGCGGTAAAGATCGAATCGGAGGGCAAGGTGGCGCTCTACCTCGGAGATCTGATCCCGACTGTCTCGCACCTGCCGCTCCCCTACATCATGGGCTATGACCTCTATCCCTTGCAGACGTTGGAGACGAAGCGGAAAGTGCTGGATCGGGCCTTCCAGGAGAACTGGCTGCTGGTGTTCGAACATGACCCTAAAGTCCAGATGGGGTATGTCAAAAAGGACGTGGAGGGGAAGTATTTCTTGGAAGAGATGAAGGGATGAGCAGACCTTGGGCGGCCAGCCCGCCCCCGTGCTCGCGCATCGCGCACTTCGGAAAGTGCTCGCTGGACGCGCGCAATAGGGGCCAGGCCGGCCACCCAGGTTAGCCACGAAATCCTTAGGTGAGATGAGGTGAAAAGATGACAGTGGCTACTAAACCAATCCGGGTGCTGGTGGGCAAGGTGGGGTTGGACGGGCATGACCGGGGTATCAAGCTGGTCGCCCGGGCGCTCCGGGATGCGGGGGTCGAGGTCATCTATACCGGCCTGCACCAAACCCCGGAGCAGGTGGTGGCCACGGCGATGCAGGAGGATGTGAATGCCATCGGCCTCAGCGTGCTCTCCGGCGCGCACAACTACTTGTTCCCGCGCGTGCTGGAGCTGCTCAAGGAACAAGGGGCGGACGAGATTGTCGTGTTCGGGGGCGGGATCATCCCCGACGAGGACCTCCCGCAGCTCAAGGCGGCCGGCGTGCGAGCGCTGTTTCCCCCCGGCACCGCGATGAGCGAGATCGTCGCCTTCGTGAAAGGGCTACGCCCGGATTATCCATGAGCGCTTCTACTGCAATCGCGGATACGCTGCTGCAACGGGCGGGCTCGCCGCTCAGTCGCTCAACGTATTGCAGAAGAATACGCCTTGCTCCCTCGCAGCTCCACGCGCCCGTTTCGCATGGCGTCTGCGCGATTTCGCGACGAACCGTCATGAATAACCCGGGCTGCCGATGAGACCTGTCTACATGATCAGCGGCGGGATCACCAAATTCGCCAAGGCCCACCCCGACAAAGATTTCCGGCTGATGGTGAAGGAAGCGTACGACTACGCCCTCCGCGACGTGCCCCGCTTCTCAACAGACATGATCGAGGGGGCGGTCGGCTCGTATTTCTCCGATCATTTCACGCGACAACTCAAAGCGGCCAGCATGGTGCAGGACTACTTGGGGCTGTGCCCCAGGCCGTCGAAGCGCATCGAGGGCGGCGGGGCCACCGGGGGCCTTTGCTTCCAGTCCGCGTGGGAGGCGGTCGCGTCCGGGCGGATGAACTGCTGCGTCGCGTTCGGCTTTGAAACCATGTCGCGCGTCAATACCTGGAAAGGGAACGAGTTCATCGCGCTGGCCTCCGACACCAACTTCGACTTTCCGGTGGGAGGGTTTTACACCGGCTACTACGCGATGATGGTCCAGCGACACATGCACGAGTTCGGCACGACGGTCGAGCAGATGGCGATGGTGTCGGTCAAGAACCACGCCAACGCGCTGTACAACCCGTACGCCCAGAAGGCCAAGCGGCTGACGGTCAAGCAGGTGCGGGAGTCTCCGATGGTGGCCACGCCGCTCACGATGGAGGACATCTGCACGATGTCGGATGGTGCGGCGGTCTGCCTCCTGGCCTCCGAGGAAGTGGCTGGCAAGGTCTGCGACCGCCCCGTCAAGATCACCGGCGTGGGCTCTGGCTCGGACGCGATGCGCATGGCCGACCGGCCGCACGGGAAGGTGATCCTTCTGCCCCATGAGCGGGAAGCCGATTACGCCCATCTCAGATATCCCGGCGTCCATTCCTTCCGGGGCGGCCGGACGGCGGCGAAGCTGGCCTACCAGATGGCCGGCATCCGGAATCCGATGGAGCAGCTCAGCTTCGTCGAGCTGCACGATGCCTATACTTCTTCTGAGATCCAGACCTACGAGGATCTGGGACTTTGCAAGTACGGCGAAGGAGGGCGATTCGTGGAGAGCGGCATCCCCTTCATGCCGGGTGTGGACTACGGGCTGGAGTTGCCAAAGCAGGGACGCCTGCCGGTCAATCCGTCCGGCGGGCTCTTGGCCTGTGGCCATCCGGTCGGCGCCACAGGCCTCATGCAGGCGGTCTTCGCCTTCTGGCAGTTGCAAAGGACCATCAGCAAGCACCTGGGCAACGACACCCTCCAGGTGAAGAACGCCGAGCGGGGGCTGATTCACAGCCACGCCGGCACAGGGACCTATATCACCGTATCCATCTTGGAGGCCGCCGAATAAGCAATGCAAAATTTCTAATGCAAAAGGCAAAATGACATTTTGAATTTTTCATTTTGCATTCGTCCTGAGGAATCCATGTCATGACCGAGAAAGGCACCATCCTCTACAGCGTGGACCCCCTCATCATCCACGACCACTACGAGATCGACTACCGCCACAGCTACGCGGAAGATTCCCCCTTCTTCATCGGCCTGAGCAAGGGCAAGCTGCTGGGGTCCCGCTGCACGGGGTGCGGCTACACGTATGCCACCCCGCGGTCGCACTGCATGGACTGCGGGGCCCCGACCGCCTGGCAGGAACTGCCGTTGACCGGCCGCGTGCACACCTTCACCACCTGCCATTACGGCGGCGAAGCCTTTCTCAAGGAGACCCCGTTCACGCTGATCCTGGCGGAATTCGACGGAGCCGATACTTTGTTGCTGTCCCGCCTGAAAGGGATCGAGCCGGAGGCGGTCCGGATCGGGCTTCCGGTGGTCGCCCGCTTTGCCAAGACACCGTCCTTCAGAGTGACCGATGTCTGGTTCGAACCGGATCACCCCCACCCATCCCTCCCCCCTCGAGGGGGAGGGTGAGGGAGGGGGGCGTGTCGCTTGACCCCATCGAGTTAGTAAGTCGCGTGAAGGCCGGCGATGTCCGGGCCGTGTCCCGCCTGATCACGTTGCTGGAGAATCGAGAACCGGATGGGATCGCGGCTCTGCAAAGGATGGATGCGCCGTCCAGGCGAGCGACCGTCATCGGGATCACGGGCTACCCAGGAGCCGGCAAGAGCACGCTGATCGATCAACTGGCCTCCGCCTACCGCCGGCAGGGCAGGAAGGTCGGGATCGTGGCGGTGGATATGACCAGCCCTCTTACGGGAGGAGCCATCCTCGGCGACCGCATCCGGATGCAGGACCATTCGTCTGATGCGGGGGTCTTCATCCGCAGCATGGCCACGCGCGGGCAGCACGGCGGACTCGCGCGGGCCACCCGCGACGCCGTGCGAGTGCTGGAAGCGGCCGGCTATGACGTCATCCTGGTGGAAACCATCGGCGTGGGCCAGGACGAGGTGGATATCGTGACTGTGGTCCAGACCGTGGTGGCGGTCGTGGCCCCCGGGCTGGGAGACGAAGTGCAGGCGATGAAGGCGGGCCTCTTTGAAGTGGCGCACATCGTCGTGGTCAACAAAGGGGATCGGGAGAACGCGGACGCGACGGTACGGGACCTACAAGAATGGCTCCCGCGGGTCGTTCGCACGGTCGCCATCAAAGGCGAGGGCGTCCCTGAGTTGATCGAGGCCATCGCCGAGCATCAACGGCTCGTCAATCCCAGGGACAAGACCGTGTGAATAAGCCCCTCTTGTCATTTCAAGATTTCCAACCTGAGATTGTCGAAATACGTGACCGCGTCCGACTTGGTCCAGAGTCCTACGCGACCTGTCATGAAGGTCTGGTCACAAAGATCGAAGACCTGCTTACCATCGTACAGCACCTGGATCCTGCAGCCGCGGTTGACCACGCGTAGGGCATGCCACTTTTTCACATCAATGGCCTGGGCAAAGTCTTTTAACAGGTGTCGGACACCTTTCACCACTCGGTAGATGCGAATATTCTGCTCGAGCGGGTTGGCCCGTGTCAGATAGTAGTTCCGGTCATCGGCCGCTCGCCAAATGAGTCCGCCACCCATGTCTCCTTTCCCGGCGATGGCCAGAAACGAGACCTCAAGATCCACGTCGGATGCCGTGGTGCCCTCGACCAACACAACCTTGTAGGCGTGCTCCGCGCCTTTGTTCATTTGCTGGGCCAAGGCATGCGGAGGGCTCGGGGCATTGGGAGCCGCAATAATTCTCCACTCTCCAGCCGGCCGACCATCGAACAGGGTTCCGACCGCAAGATCTTTCGGAAGCACGCCAGGTGGGTCTGCATCGAAGTTCCAAAGGCGAATAGAGTCCGCTGTCTCGGCCACGGACAGCGTGGCTCCTAGCTCCACTGCCGCGCAGAGGAACAGGACGGTGAGTGTGACGACCGGCATTCTTACTACAGCCCCGCTTTGAGTTTCTTCACTTCTTCGGTCAGCAGCGGGACGACTTCGAAAAGATCGCCGACGATGCCGTAGGTGGCGAGTTTGAAGATCGGGGCGTTGGGGTTGGTGTTGATGGCCACGATCGTGCGGGCGGACGACATGCCGGCCTGATGCTGGATGGCGCCCGAGATGCCGCAGGCAATGTACAGTTGCGGCGAGACGGTTTTCCCGGTCAGCCCCACCTGATAGGAGTGCGGCTTCCAGCCCGCGTCGACGGCGGCGCGCGAGGCTCCCACAGCGGCACCCAATGCGGCGGCCAGTTCCTCGATCAACTTGAAGTTCTCCGGCCCTTTGAGGCCCCGTCCTCCTGAGACGATGATGGCAGCCTCGGTCAGCTCCTTCTTGCCCCCTCCTGCCTCCTGCACCTCGCGGACCACCGCCATCGGCCGACCGGCCCCGGCTGTGATGGTCAGCCTTTCAACCGGAGCGTCAGGCGACGGCTTGGGTTCATGGGCTGAAAAGACGTTCGGTCTGAGGGTCACAACCTGGCAGACCGGCGTCGTCGCCTTGACCACCGCCCGAAGCTTGCCGCCATAAATGGGACGTGTCGCCAGAATGGACCCATCAGCCTCCATCTCCAGCGCCACGCAGTCCTGGGCCAGGAAGGTTTTGAGCCTGGCCGCCAGCTTCGGGGCCAGGTCTTTCCCCATGGCAGTGGCCCCCAGGAAGATGGCGACGGGTTGGAGGCGCATGGCAGCCTCGGTGAGAAGAGCGGTATAGGTCTCCGACGAGTAATACCTGCGGCCCGCATCCTCCGCGACGAGGACGCGCGAGGCGCCGTGGCTGGCGATCTCGCTCGCCAGCGGCGCCACCGACGACCCGATAACAACCGCGATGACGGGCCTCCCGGCTGCCCCGCCCAGCCGGCATGCCTCTCCCACGGCCTCCAGCCCGACTCTCTTGAGCCGACCGTCGCGCTGCTCGCAGAAGACCAGGATGGGATTGGCCATCAGAGCACCCCTCACTAAATGAGCTTGGCTTCCTCGCGGAGAAGCCGCACGAGTTCTTTCACGGCGGTCGCTGCCTCGCCGGGGATGATGCGACCGGCCGGCCTGGGTGGCGGCGGTTCCAGGCGGACCACGCGGAGCTTCGCTCCTGCCGCGCCGATTGTCTCCGGTGCCAACCCGATCGTCTCCCGGTTCCAGATCTCCAGCGGCTTCTGCTTGGCCTTCATGATGCCGGGCAACGACGGGTAGCGCGGCTCGTTGAGCCCTTTCTGGCAGGTGAGCAGGGCCGGCAGCGGGGTTTCGACCACTTCGATCCCGCCTTCGATCTGCCGGTGGGCCACGGCGGTTCGGGCTTCCGCATGAATCTCGAGCTTGTTCACGACCGCAACATGCGGGATGCCCAACAGCTCGGCCACCTGAATCCCGACAGCGCCACCATCGTCATCCACCGCCTGTTTCCCGAGCAGCAACAGGTCGAAGGACAGCCGGCGGAAGGCGGCGGCCAGCACCGTCGCGGTCGTGAACCCGTCGCCGCCCTCGAAGGCCGGGTCGTTCAATAAGATCGCCTTGTCGGCGCCCATCGCCAGACAGGTTCGCAGAGCCTCTTCGGGCTTTTGGGCCGAATGCGGACGCAAGGAAAGGATCGTGACCTCGCCGGTTCCCAGTCGCTCCTTAATCTGGAGCGCTTCTTCGACGGCAAACTCGTCATAGGGATTCACGATGAAGCTGAGACCGGAACGGTCGATGTCGGCCCCCTCCGAGGAGATGGTGAGCTTCGACTCGGTGGCCGGAACCTGTTTGACGCAGACGACGATCTTCATTGTTTAAAGACCCGTGAACTTCGGCTGGCGTTTCTCCAAGAACGCCGTGATGCCTTCCTTTTCGTCGGCGGTCTCACACAGTTCCCCGAAGAGTTCGGCTTCGCGCGCGAGGCCTTCGGCCAGCGGGCTATCCAGACCGGTTCGGATCGCCCGCAACGCCGACTGGATCGCCAATCGTCCCTTGGCCGTGATCATCCCGGCCAAAACCTGAGCCTGTTTCAGCAGGTCGGCAAGGGGCACGACTCGATTGACCAACCCCAGGGCCAGCGCCTCTTCCGAGGTAATGGCCTCCCCCGTAAGGATCAATTCGGCGGCCTTAGACGGTCCGATGATCCGGGGGAGCCGTTGGGTCCCGCCGAACCCCGGGATGAGCCCGAGCTTGATCTCGGGTAACCCGAGCTGGAGGCCCGCCGCTGCGACTCGTATATGGCAGGCCATTGCCAATTCGAGGCCTCCGCCGAGACAGGTCCCATTGATAGCTGCAATCACGGGTTTGTCGAATCGTTCGATCCGGTTGAGCAGCGCCTGCCCAAGCCCGGAGAGCTCTGACCCCTGGTAGGCGGTGTTCAACTGGACGAGCTCTTTGAGGTCAGCACCGGGACAGAAAAAGCGGCCGCTCGCCGTCAGGACGACGACCCGCACGGCGTCCGTGGCCTCCAACTCCCCGAAGGCCTGATCCAGCTCTTTGAGAACCGACGCGTTGAGGAGGTTCGACGGCGGGTTGTCCAGGGTCACCGTCGCGATGCGGTCAGTGATGGCGACGCTGAGGAACCGGCTTGGCATGCTGCGCTCCTTGTCGTCTCGGTTGTCCCGGATCAGTCATTCCGGCCTAGGTAAACGCCTTCAGTCCCAGAAGATGGGAGCCGATGAGAAGTTTCTGAATCTGCGAGGTGCCTTCGTAAATCGTCGCCACCTTGGCATCTCGATAATAGCGCGCGACCGGAGCTTCCTCCGAATAGCCATAGGCCCCGAAGATCTGCACCGCGTCTCCGGCGGCCCGGACCGCCGCCTCGGAGGCGAAGTACTTCGCCACGGAGGTCTCCACGGTGTTGGGAAGCTCTCGGTTCTTGAGATGGCCAGCACGGAACACGAGCAACCGTGCGGCGTCGAGGTCCACCGCCATCCGGGCAATCATATCCTGCACAAGCTGAAAGCTGCCAATGGGCCGACCGAATTGCCGACGCGACTTGGCATAGGCCGTACAGGCATCCAGGCACCCCTGGAGAATGCCAACACAGCCGGCCGCCACACTGTACCGACCGTTATCCAACGCCGTCATGGCAACGGTGAAGCCGTGGCCCACTGGTCCCAGCAACGCCGCCTCAGGCACCGCACAGTCCTCAAAGATCAACTCGCCGGTGTCCGAGGCCCGAAGGCCGAGCTTTCCGGTGATGGGGCGCGTCGAGAATCCCGGCGTCCCCTTCTCGATCAGGAAGGCCGCGACCCCCGCATGCCCGCTGCCGGGATCGGTCTGGGCAAACACCAGAGCCAGGTCGGCCGCCGTCGCGTTCGAGATCCAGGTTTTGGTGCCGTTGATCACCCATCGGTCTCCGCGTTTGACCGCCGTGGTCTCCATCGCCGCCGGGTCACTGCCCGCATTCGGCTCGGTCAGTCCGAAACACCCCAGGAGGCGTCCCGTGCACAGCTCCGGCAGATACCGCCGCTTCTGTCCCTCGGTCCCCCACGTGAGGAGACTCAGCGCCACGAGCGAGACCTGCACAGACAAGGTCGTGCGAAGCGAGGAGTCGGCGCGGCCCACCTCCTCGGTGATGATGGCATGGCTGATATAGTCCAATCCCGAGCCACCATACTCCTTGGGGATTGGTCCGCCTAAGAGACCGAGGGCCGCCATGCGGGGGAGGAGCTCGCGCGGAAAATGGCCGGTGCGGTCATTCTCGGCCGCTTGCGGCGCGATCGCGTCCTCCGCAAACCGATGCACCATCTCCCGGATCAGTCGCTGCTCCTCGGTGGGATCAAAATCCATTGGATGTCCTCTCCATCCGACCCCCTCCCCGTGCCCCTCCCCCCGGGGACCCGGTGCTCTTCCCATTGCAACGGGTGATGGGGAGGGGAGGGTGGGGGATCAGAACGTCCACTTCGCGCCAACC
>JACQQM010000092.1 GCA_016207025.1 Nitrospirota bacterium
CCCCAGAGCGAAGGACGTCTTTGTCCTTCCACCCGGCCGGGGAAGCGTGCGCCTTTATAGCAGGACCCTGGTTCGGTTGTCAACTGTCGCCTATTGTGCCATCCCTGTCCTGTGGTACACTAGCGCGCGCCAGGAAACCGACACTGAAGACAGATGGAGTTCAGGTGCTGCTGCGAGTGAGAACGTCTCCCCGGTCATTACTGGCGCTTTCAGTCGCCTGCGTGATAGCAGCGGGCTGTGCCTCATCCCCTCGCTCCGAAGCCACCGTTCACGAAAGCCAGCGCGGCTCCGTCTATGTGTCCCTCGACCGCGTGCCGGACAAGTCGTTTCAGGCGGCGCACCCCATCAAGCTGCCTCCCGACGTGATCGCCCGCGCGCTGCGCGGCCTGTACGTCCTAGAGGAGACAAGCGCAGTGCAGGCAGTCTTCGCCACCCAGGTAAAGCCGGTCCGGGCCTTTTCAGACGAGCAGATTCAATTTCTCGCGCCATCCGTGGCCGCGGCCCTAGCTGAAGCAGCCTCAGACCAGCGCGTGGAGTTCCGCGTCGTTTATCCCGTCCCGGCCGGCCTCCTTCCCGAGGGTAAAGGGGCCGCCGTCGGCTCCTCCCGGCCCTATTCGCCCGGCCCGGGGTTGGAGACTACCGGGGGAACTTTGTACGCGTATGGGCTATCCCTTCATCTGACCTTGACCAAGTATCGGCATCGGCCGGAGAGGCCCGACACCATCAATATGCCCAACCGCCGGCTCCCCGATCCGACAGGATTGGCCCAGCGCGAAGTGCTGTTTCTCCCTGCGGAAGCCCTCCGACCGGAGACACATCAGCAGACCGGGTTTCTCGGCGAGCCGGATCTGAAGACCTTCGTTATTGACTATGAACTGCTGGCCAAATTGCCGGGGGCACAGCCTTCGGCGGTTTCCTCTCCCGCCGCTCAGCCGGAAAAGCGTACGGGCGCCAGCGAGCGAACTCAACCATCTTCTCCGGCCGACAGCCGCGCAACAAAGCTGGCTGAACCGCGGGCCGCAACGGCTGAAGAGTTGCAATCAATGAAGGAGTTGATCATCAAGAAAGATGTGGAACTCGAAGCGATGAAGGAGGAATTGCGCGCGCTGCGACGCCAACTCGAGCAACAAGCCGAGCCGCAGCAACCGAATGAGAAGAAAAAACCGGCCCCGCGCCCGCAAGAAACCGCGCCGTAATTATTCCACCGTCACACCACCTCGATCAAATCCGGATGCAGCAAAACCACCTCGCGGGACAAGGGCTGCAGGAAGTTCATGCGGCAGTAGCAGGCATAGGTCACGTAGGTATCCTGCAGGCAATATTCGGCGATCTCCTTCCCCAGCCCCTTTGCCCACATCTCGGCCACCTGCTTTCCGCTGCCTGACTTGGTCTCGACGTTGAGCGCACGCGCCAGTACGTCCAGCTTGATCCAGCCGCGGGTCTCCCAGTTGCTCCAGACCGCCATCGTGTCATAGGCCGGTTCGGTCCGAAACCTGGCCAGATTGATCTCGACGCTGGGCTTCACCTGGTGAATGATGGAGCGCTTTTTGATGAACGGCAGGTCGAATCCCAAGCCGTTATGGGTGATCACGAGGGCCGGTCGAACCTGCCCCATCCGGGCCCAGAACTTCCGCAGCAGTTCCTTCTCGTTCGGCCCGTACCAGGACACGGACCCTTGCGGCTCCATGGCATCGGAGAACATGATCAGCCCGATGCACACGATCCGGCTGAAGGTCCCGTCGAAGGCTGATTTTTCATACAGCTCATCTTCCAACCGTCGCCGCGCATCGGCGTCAGCGCGAGTGAACAGGTCGTCGGCGGACTCCCCCCAGTTGACGGCATCGGCCGATGCCTCTACCCCGGCCAAGCGCGCCCATTCATCGCGCGGCGCTTGCACCGTTTCTATGTCGAGCACGACCTTCATTGAAGAGAAGGAGAATGGCTTATGACTAATGGCTTATGGCTAATGGTCGAAGCGGGGAACCGAGACAACCTCGCAACGATCTCTCGCTCCTCTCGGCCATCAACCATTACCAATTCACCGTTCCCCATCTGTCATTGGCCATTGGCCATGGGCCATCAGCCATATGCTCTATAAAAGCGACCGGAACATGATGACCGCATCCTGATACGTCCCATCGTTCTGACGGACCGCACCGGGAATCACCCCGAGCTCCGAGAAACCCAGCTTCTTCCACAGATGCCGGGCCGCCTGATTTTCCGAAAAGACCAGGTTGAAGATCACGCTCCGGTACCCCAACCCTTTGGCATACTCCAACATGGTGGCACCCAGGAGCCACCCCAGCCCTTTGTTTCTCCACTTCGGCGCGACGATGAACCCGGCATTGGCGACTTGCCGAGCGCGTCCGGGCCAGTTGGGTTTGAGATAGAACGCGCCAAGCATATCAGGCTCGCCGACACGGTCCCACAAGTACGCCGCCACGGTGCTTTTTCCCCGGAACCAGTACTCAAGGAATTCTTCATTGTCCGGAACCCGATCATGCGGGTAGGATGTGCCTTCCTCCACGATCACGCGGTAGAGCCGGCGTAACGGTTCTACGTCTTGTCGATCGGCCAGGACCAATCGGACCGGCGTGCCGTCTTTGAGTCTGGCTTCTACTGGAAACTTCACGACACGAAAAGTGACCTACTCTTTGCGTTGCTGTGACAGGAGCGACTCGATCAGCGGCCGATTCGCCGACGGAAATGCAAGCCCTGTCATTTCCTCCGGGGCCACCCAGCGGAGATCGTCGCAGCCGAGCGCGCGCGCCTGCCCGTCCTCCATCGAGCACAGGAAGAAATGCAGCTCCACCGCCTTGTCCGGGTACTCGTGGCGGATCACGCGAAACGGCACCGCCGTTGAAATCACGATCCCGAGCTCCTCTCGCAGTTCCCGCCGCAGGCACTCTTCCAGCGACTCGCCAGGCTCGCGCTTGCCCCCGGGAAACTCCCAGAGCCCCTCCAGGTGCGCTCCCGCTTTCCGGCGAGCGATCAGATAACGCCCCTCGCGGAGAATCAGCCCAGCCGCAACCTGTATGGGTGTGTCGGCCACCGTCAGCCCGACTCGAACGGATAGCTTTTACAGAAGTCCTTCATGGGGCAGAGCAGGCAATAGGGATCGCGGGCGGTGCACACGATGGCCCCGAAGTCCATCAGAGCCTGGTTGAAATCATACCCCTTCCCCCTCGGAATCAAGGCCTCGGCCAGAGCCCATAGCACGGCCTTTTGCGTCTTGGGATCGCCGGCCCCGATGAACACCCGATGCAGGACCCGCATCACGTTCGTATCCAGGATCGGCGCATCCTCATTAAAGGCGAACGACCGGATGGCCCCGGCCGTGTACCGCCCGATCCCTTTGAACGAGAGCAATTCATCCGGGTTCTTGGGAAGCACGCCGCCGTATCGGGCCACCGTCTCGCGTGCAATGCTGTGCAGGCGAAGCGGGCGGATATTGTATCCAAGCGGATACCACGTCTCGCGCACCTCCTCGACCGGCGCCTCGGCCAAGTCCCGGAAGGTCGGATAGCGTTCCAGAAACTCGTGGTATTTGGGGATCACGCGGTCCACCTGAGTCTGCTGGAGCATCACCTCCGAGACCAGGATTTTGTACGGGTCGGACGTCCTCCGCCACGGCAGATCGCGGCCGTGCTCCAGGTACCATTTCAGCAGGCGATGCTGAAACCGCCGCTTGGCACCGGGGTCAACCGACGCGATAGGCCGGCGAGATTTCCGCTTGGAGCGCTGGGAACGTGTTGCGAGGGTGTGGTTCCGACGAGGCATGGACTGTTCCGTGTCGCCATTGTAGGTACGAGGGAAGGGAAAATCAATGAGGAGGAAGTGCTACAATGGCCCCGACGTGCACTCAATCGGGAGGACTCAGCCATGCAACTGAAGCCGTTCCAAGGCGGAGTGGTCACCGGTCTGCTGCTTGCCACGTTTCTGGTGGGGATCGGTCTGTTTGTCGGGCAGGGTCTTCTCAAATCCGAGCGTGATGCCTACGAACGCGGCGCGTGGATTGCCGTCATACATTCGCAGTGTCGCGGCAACTTTCCTTCACCGGCGTACCTCAGCAAAGCATTCAAGTGGGGCGATCCGAAAACCTGTGACGAGGTGCAAAAGATCAACGAAATGAAGTAAGGACAGCGTGAAGCTTGAAGAACTGGTGCGCCCGGCAGGAATCGAACCTGCGACAACCAGCTTAGAAGGCTGGGGCTCTATCCAACTGAGCTACGGGCGCAGCTTTACCCGTTTGTCTGGTTGGGTGGTTTATCTGGTTTGTTTAGTTGAAAAGCGGTTCAGGCTTCTTTCCCCGAACCAGAGAAACCAAACAAACGAGACAAACCAGATAACAAGAATGGTCGGGGCGAGAGGATTTGAACCTCCGACACCCTGCTCCCAAAGCAGGTGCGCTACCAGGCTGCGCTACGCCCCGACATCTTTCAATGCTGAACGATGATTGATGAACGCTGAACGAAAAGACCCTTTACTCTTAGCCCTTTGGTTTTCATTCATCGCTCAGCATTCAGCGCTCATCATTGCTTTTTTAAGATCTCTCGCATTCTTGCGAAGGCCCCGGCTCTGTGACTGACGCGATTTTTTTCCTCCGCGGTGAGCTGCGCCAGGGTCTTGCTCAGTTCAGGGACCAGAAACACCGGATCGTACCCGAAGCCCTGGCCTCCGGCGGGCGCTTCGGCGATCAGCCCTTCAAGCACGCCCTCCACGACTTCGACCTTCCCCGACGGCGTCGCAATAGCGGCCACCGTGATGAAGCGGGCCCGGCGCCGTTCCCAGGGGACCCCCTCGAGCTCACGGAGCAACTTGCGCCAGTTGTCCTCGTAGGTCGCGCCCTCTCCTGCGTACCGCGCCGCATGCACGCCCGGGCGTCCTCCCAATGCTTCAACTTCCAAGCCGGTATCGTCCGCCACCGCCGGGAGACCTGTATGCCTCGCGACCGCAACCGCCTTCTTGACCGCGTTGGCCTCGCAGGTCTTGCCTTCCTCGACCACCTCCGGCGCATCAGGAAATTCCGCCAGCGTCCGGATCCTGATCCCCAGATCTTCCAGCAACGCGGCCAGCTCCGTACCTTTATGGGGATTCCGCGTCGCCAACACGAGTTCTTTGATCAAGCTGATTCCATCATCCCCCAAGGTTCCCGATCAGTTCCTTTTGCAACGCGATCAAGCCCTGGATGGCAGTCCACCCCGCCGACAGGAATTCCTCGAGGTCCTTTTGCTCAAAGGGGGTGCGCTCGGCCGTCCCTTGCACCTCCACGAACAATCCGCGTCCGGTCATCACCAGATTCATGTCCACCTCTGCCATCGAATCCTCTTCATACGCCAGATCCACCAGCACCTCGCCCCCGACCCGTCCGACGCTGATCGCCGCGAGGTAGTCCGTGAGCGGGCGCGTCTTGATGAGCCCCTTGCTCTTCAGCACCGTCAACGCGTCGGCCAGCGCGATGAACGAACCGGTGATCGAGGCGGTTCGCGTCCCACCGTCGGCTTGGATGACGTCGCAATCGAGCCAGATCGTCCGCTCTCCCAGCTCCGCGGTGTCAATCACCGCGCGCAAGGACCGCCCGACCAGTCGCTGAATTTCCAGCGTGCGGCCGCCCTGCTTGCCCCTGACCGCCTCCCGCTGCGTGCGCTCCTGCGTCGCGCGCGGAAGCATGGCGTATTCGGCCGTCACCCACCCCCGCCCTTTGTCCTTCAGAAAAGGCGGGACTTTCTCCTCGACCGACGCCGTACAGATGACCTTGGTGCCGCCCATCTCGATCAGCACCGATCCCTCGGCGTATTTGATGAAATCCCGAGCGATCTTGACGGGCCGGACCTGGTCCTTCCGGCGTCCGTCCTGGCGCAGAAGGTGCATCCCTCGGCTCATGCAAATTCCCTCTCAGATCAAGCGGATCGGATTATAAAGGAGGGGGAATGAAAGATCAAACTTGCGAGGGATGCGGCATGCTTCGGTCCGCTCATGGGTCCGAACGATCCGAACCTGCCGTGCGCTCAACCGAACGTCGCCTCCGGCGGGTGAGCCCGATCCGCACGAGCAGGAGCCCGACGATGAGCACACTGACCACCACGACAAAAGCATTTTCATACTGGAAGATATAGGGCATGCGGGGAGCGTAGCGGGTTGCTGCGCAATTCTCAACTTCTTCTTTGAAACACGGCCTTTTTCTGATACATATTTTGATTGAACCGGCTACCAGCCTTGTTCCTACGGCCTGACCATCAGGCAGCGACGCACGGGGGAATGCGGACCGAAGATGAACGTCTCCGACACTCATCAATTCCCTAACGGCAGCCCCCGATCAACAACAGCAGGCGCACGGATTTTAATCGTGGACGATGAGGAATCGACCCGCCGCCTGTTGGGACGCCTGCTTCAGGGATACAGCTACCATTGCACCCTGGCCGCCGATGCACATGACGCCCGCCAGCAACTAGCACAGGAACAGTTTGCCCTCCTCCTCTGCGACGTGAACATGCCGGGAGAATCCGGCATGCAACTAATCCGGCACGTTTTGCATGAATATCCCAATACCGCGACGGTCATGGTCACCGGGCTGGATGATCATCAACTTGCGAACGTCGCGCTGGAGATCGGCGCCTATGGCTACATCATCAAGCCGTTCGAGGCGAACGAGGTGCTGATCAACGTCGCCAACGCGCTGCGCCGCCGCCGTCTGGAAATCGAGAACCGGGCTCATCGAGAAAGACTCGAGCAGGCCGTTCAGGAGCGCACGGCCGAACTTCGGCATGCCTTCCGGCTCCTGGAACTCGCCGCAGAAGAAACTATCCAGCGCCTGGCCATTGCGGCCGAGTTTCGGGACGACGAAACCGCTCGGCACATCCAGCGGATGAGCCAATACTGCGCGTTGCTGGCCAGCCGGTACGGTTTTGACACCGACCGGTGCGAGTTGATCCGGGTGGCCAGCCCCATGCACGACATCGGCAAAATCGGCACACCGGACCACATTCTGCTCAAGCCGGGCAAATTCACCTCCGACGAGTTCAAGGTGATTGCCAAGCACACCGACATCGGCTACCGCATCCTTGAAGGGTCGCAGGCGGAACTGCTGAAGCTCGCCGCCACGATCGCCTGGACGCACCACGAGAGGTTCGACGGGTCCGGCTATCCCCGCGGCCTCGCCGGAGAGACGATCCCGATCGAGGGTCGAATCGCCGCCATAGCCGACGCCTTTGACGCGCTCACGAGCAAGCGGGTGTACAAACCCGCCTACCCCGTCGAGCAGGCGATCGACCTCATGATAGAGCATCGCGGAAAGCAGTTCGATCCGACTCTGCTGGATCTGTTCCTCGGCGCGATGCCCGAAGTGTTGGCCATCAGGAATCAGTACGCCGATCAACACATGGCTCACTAAGGGTGGCGACTCGCGTGGTTCGTTGACAACCACGGAACAGATCGCTATACTCACGCTCGCTCACGCCGGTTAGTCCTCAGGGTTTTCCTGCCAGGTACTGAATCCGGTCTGTCGCAACCCAACAGTCATTCAAGACCGCTGGTCACAGGGAAGGAGTGTGCGATGAAGACGTCTGCCGTCAGCCGCAACTGGATCGGGTACATCTGCGAGTCGCTGGTCTCCACCGGCGCCATGCCCACCTGGGAAGCCGCCGAGTACCTCACGGCCAATCTATTCGGTGAATCCCCGAACCCTCACCTGCACGACGCCAAGGCGCCGTACGAGGCGACTTCTCAATTCCTCCATCGCATATACAGCCCCATCGTAGAAGCGGCGGCGCGGGCATCGGCGCTGCCGGAGCCCTCGATGATGCACATCTTCACGGACATCAGCCTGATCGGCAACTCGGCGGTGCTCGTGGTGTATTTCCCCGGCGACAACCGGCCGCACCACCTGCTGCTCCTGGACGCCGTGCGCGCCTGGGACCTGATGTTTCCGGATGCTGCGGTTTTCAACGAGTGGGCTGAAGAGCGCTATCGCTGGGTCGTGGAGGCGCTGAACGCCGTCGTCGCGCGCGTGCAGGCCGAGCAACTGACGGTCACAAGCTAGACCCGGCCTCCTCCGGATCATAGCTCAGGTTTGGGCCGAGCCAGCGCTCCACCGTCCGCAGGTCCATCTGCTTGCGCAGCCGGTAATCCATGACCTGGTCGCGGTCGATCTTGCCGACCGCAAAATATTTCGCTGTGGGATGGGCAAAATAGAGTCCGCTGACTGAACTGGCGGGATACATCGCGAAGCTTTCCGTGAGCTGAATCCCGGCGTTTTTCTCCGCCTGCAGGAGATCGAACAGGATTCGCTTCTCCGTGTGATCCGGACAGGCCGGATATCCCGGGGCAGGCCGGATCCCCCGGTACCGCTCTCGAATCAGCTCCTCGTGACTGAGCCGTTCCTGCTTGCCATACCCCCAATCGTCACGGGCTTGTTTGTGCAGCAACTCCGCAAAGGCTTCCGCCAGACGATCGGCCAGGGCTTTGGCCATGATGGAGTTGTAATCGTCATGCTCCCGCTCAAACCGCTGACACAAGGCCTCGATCCCGATGCCGGTCGTCACGGCGAACGCGCCCAAAAAATCCGGCAGGCCGGTTGATTTGGGAGCGATGAAATCCGCCAGCGCCTGATTGAATTGCCCTTCCGGCTTTTCCGTTTGCTGACGCAAGGTATGAACCGTCGTCAGCACCTTCGAACGCATCGCATCCGTGTACAGTTCAATGTCATCCCCGACGCTGTTGGCCGGGAAGAATCCGTACGCCGCGCGCGCCGTCAGCCACTTGCGCCCGACAATCTCGCTCAGCAATTTCTGTGCATCCTCGAACAGCTCTTTGGCTTTGGCGCCGATCCGGGCATCGTCGAAAATGTGAGGATAGTGGCCCCGTAGTTCCCAGGCGTGAAAGAAGGGCGACCAGTCAACAAACGGCACGATCTGGTCGAGCGGGAACCGATCCAACACCCGGATGCCGGTGAATGACGGCGCCGGAATATCCTCCGCACGCCACACGATGGGGGTTCGCCGCGCGCGCGCCTGCTCCAGCGTCAAGAGCGGCTTCCGCGTTGTGCGGCCCAGGTGGGCCTGGCGCACCCGCTCCTGTTCCTGCCGGTTGTGTTCCGCAAACGCGGTTCGCTGCTTCGGGCTGATCAACTGGCTGACCACACCCACCGCGCGGGACGCGTCAAGCACGTGGACCACCGGCTGCTCGTACGCCGGGGCGATTTTGACGGCCGTATGGGCCTTGCTGGTCGTGGCTCCCCCGATCAGGAGCGGCATCCGAAAGCCTTCCCGCGTCATTTCCCGCGCGACGTGCACCATTTCATCGAGCGACGGGGTAATGAGCCCGCTCAAGCCGATCAGGTTGGCGTCCGAGTCCCGGGCGGTCTTCAGAATTTTCTCGCATGGGACCATGACGCCGAGGTCGATCACCTCATAATTGTTGCAGCCAAGCACGACCCCGACGATGTTCTTGCCGATGTCGTGCACATCGCCCTTCACGGTGGCCAGCACGATTTTCCCTTGCGACCGGTTGCCGCCCATGGCCTGCTTTTTCGCTTCCATGAAGGGCAGGAGGTACGCCACCGCCTTTTTCATGACGCGCGCGCTTTTCACCACCTGGGGCAAGAACATTTTCCCGGACCCAAAGAGATCCCCCACGATATTCATCCCCGCCATCAAGGGGCCCTCGATCACCTTGAGCGGTTCTTCGTATTTCCGCCGCGCCTCTTCAACGTCCGCCTCGATATGCTCCACGATGCCTTTCACGAGGGCATGGGACAGCCGCTCTTCGACGGGTCCCTGCCGCCAGGCCTCGTCCTGCACGGCGGCCTTCCCCTGCTGCTTGACGGTTTCCGCGAACGCGACCAACCGCTCCGTCGCGTCGGGTCGGCGGTTCAACAACACGTCTTCGACCAGCTCCAGCAGGTCCTTGGGAATCTCCTCGTACACCGCCAGTTGCCCGGCGTTCACGATGCCCATATCCAGACCGGCCCGGATCGCATGATAGAGGAACGCGGAATGCATCGCCTCGCGCACGACGTTGTTCCCGCGGAACGAAAACGAAATATTGCTGATCCCCCCGCTGACCTTGCAGAGCGGCAGGGTCGCTTTGATGCGGCGGGTGGCTTCAATGAAATTGACCGCGTAGGCGTTGTGCTCCTCGATCCCCGTGGCGACGGTCAGGACGTTGGGATCAAAGATGATGTCCTGCGGCAGGAAACCGATCTCCCGCGTCAGGATGCGGTAGGCGCGCGCGCAGATCGCGACCTTGCGCTCCACGGTGTCGGCCTGGCCGATTTCATCGAACGCCATGACCACGACCGCCGCCCCGTACCGCCGAATGAGCCGGGCATGCTGCTTGAACACCGCTTCGCCCTCTTTCAGGCTGATCGAGTTCACGACGCCTTTGCCCTGGACGCATTTGAGCCCCGCCTCGATCACCGACCACTTGGAGCTATCCACCATGATCGGCACGCGGGCAATGTCCGGTTCGGAGGCGATCAAGTGCAGAAACGTCGTCATCGCCTGCTCCGAATCGAGCAGGCCTTCGTCCATGTTCACGTCGAGCATCTGCGCGCCGCCTTCGACCTGCTGCCGCGCAATGGTCAGGGCCGCCTCGTAATCGCCGCTCAGGATCAATTTGGCGAACTTGGGCGACCCGGTGACGTTCGTGCGTTCCCCGATATTGACGAAATTCGTGTCGGGGCGGATCGTCAACGGCTCCAAGCCGCTCAAGCTGGTGTACGGCTCAGGACGGGCCGGCACATGCGGGGCGTAGTCGCGCACCGCGTCCGCAATGGCGCTGATGTGGGCCGGCGTCGTGCCGCAGCAGCCGCCGACGATATTGAGCCAGCCATTCGCCGCAAAGTCACGGAGGTCCTGCGACATGATCTCGGGGGTTTCATCAAACCCGCCGAATGCGTTGGGCAACCCGGCGTTGGGGTAGCAGCTGATATGGACGGGCGAGATCTGTGACAACTCTTCCAGGTACGGGCGCATTTCCTTCGCGCCGAGGGCGCAGTTGATCCCCACGCTCAAGAGCGGCATGTGCGCAATCGAATTCCAGAAGGCCTCCACGGTTTGCCCCGAAAGCGTGCGCCCGCTGCGGTCCGTGATGGTCACCGAGACCATAACCGGCACGCGCCGCCCCTGCGCTTCAAAATATTGATCGATGGCAAAGAGGGCCGCCTTGAGGTTGAGCGTGTCAAACACCGTTTCAGCCAAGAGCAGGTCCACGCCCCCGTCCATCAACCCGCGGACCTGGTCGGTATAGGCCGAGACCAGTTGATCGAAGGTCACGGGCCGGAAGGCGGGATTGTTCACATCGGGCGACATGGACGCCGTGCGGTTCGTCGGGCCGATCGCTCCGGCGACGAACCGCGGGAGAGTCGGGTCCATCGCCATCGCCGCCTCGACGGCCTTGTGCGCCACTCGGGCCCCCGCTACGTTCAGGTCGTACGCGAGAGACTCCAACTGGTAATCTGCCAGCGAGATCGCGGTGGAGTTGAACGTGTTGGTCTCGATGATGTCGGCCCCGGCATCCAGGTACTGACGATGAATGGCTTCGATCAAGTCCGGTTGCGTGAGGCAGAGCAGATCGTTGCATCCCTTCAGGTCGCGCGGATGGCCCGCGAACTGCCGCCCACGAAAGCCCGCTTCATCAAGCTTGTGCGCCTGGATCATGGTGCCCATCGCGCCATCCAGTATGACGATGCGGCGGCGCAGAAGCTGCGCGAACTGCTCAGCCCTGTTGGGATCGTTGCTCATGGCGCTCGTGCAACTCGTTCACGCACCGAACCGGCCCGGTTGCCTCTCCATCCACTTGGATTTTCATGAGAAACTCGGTTCGGTCACTATACTGGATAGCCTCAATCCAGGCAAGTTGCGCCTCCAACAGCATATTGACTTTGACCATGTTCGTAGATACGATGACCGCCATTCTTGAGGGCTCCTTTGATCCGGCGCGATCCTTTCTCCGCTGTGGCCTCGGTCCGGGTAATCCTACCCCTTCTTGCGCTCACAGCCTGCCTGCTGCCGCTCCCCGCGTTCGCCGGCGCATACTTCGAAGACGGCTACCTAGGTCTCACCCAAGATGAGTTGCGCGCGAAACTCGGCCCACCCCATGCCGTGCGGGATCGAAAAGCCGCGTTGCGCGTGTTCAAATATTACTCGCTCAAGGACTGGGAGAATTTCTACAAAAAACTGGTCTCGCCGCAGAACGGAGAGGATGTGTACAACCTGAAGCGCGGCGGTGTGGACATCCGCTATTCGTTCGGCTACATCACCGATCCCAACGACACCACGGACTCCCCGACCCTGTACGTCAATCTGGTGGACATTGAGTTTTCTCCCCCTGTGCCGATCGAGCAGATCCCCTCGCTGGTGCCAGAGTTCCGGCCGCCGGTGGAACCCAGCGCGCCGGTGTTCCGCTCCAACCTCTGGGTGCTCATCTTCAAGGGACCGGCGTCGCCGGAAGCCCGGCTGATCGTACGGGAGAGAGCCAAAGATCGGCTTGACTGGACGTTAGCCTACCAGATGTTTGCCCTGCAGGGCCTCCCCGAATTCCTGACGGTCCAGGCCAAGATCGACCGCATGGAGATCAGCGCCCAAAGCATCCAGATGGTCAAGGAGCGCCAGCGGCTGACGCACGAGCCTATCCTCAACCCGTTCTCCAAAGAATTCGCGAGCCGGCCCGCGCCGCCTCCGCCAACCAAGAAGATCCCGGTCCCGAAGTACGCCGATTGAGGCGACTGCCAGAACGCATCAGGGCGATTTTTCCGTCGGCTCCATCTGATGAAGCTGCTGCGCTTTTTGCTGTTGCGTCCGCTCCAACTCCTTGGCCGCGCCTTTCGCTTTCTCCGTCAGGTCTCCCTGAGAAAAATACATCGTGGCGGTCGTCCCGATGGCGAGCAGCACCAGCAGCCAGCGCATGAGCAACTGCACCGCCTTGTTGCCGCTCAGCATCATCACGGCAAACATCAACACGGCGGCCGCAAACGCCATGGTGAGAACCTGGGACTGATCGGGACTCAAGCCCGGGATGGTGGGCGTGAACCTGGAGACCATGTCTTTGGCACGGTCAGTTGCCTGCTTCACCGTAGCACCCGTACTGTCGACTTTCGAGCTTTCCCCGCCCTCCACCACCTTGACCCGCGAACGATACCGTTCCGGGATGTTCTCCCGCTTATCGGTGAACACCACCGTGCCCTGATCATCCACGTACGAAAAGGTGGTCGCCCCCCAGGCATTGTCCATTGCACCGGTCATGAAACACCCAAGCCCAAAGAAGATGAGACCGGTGACAAGTCTAAGCCACGGCCACCCGAACAACCCTGTTCGTCCGTCCTGTAGTCTTGTTGCCATGCTGACTCTCCTTCCAACAAGCGGGCCGGCTGTCCGGCTGGGTTCGGATAGCTCAAAACGGCTTCGTGTTGAGACGCCGTCTCAAACTTGCCGCGGGCGCGGCCGGTAAGCCCACGCCGATATGCCGACCACGGCCAGCGTCGCGAGCAAGACCACCTCCCGCGGCGCCGGCAGATAGACCAGGCGCTCGGCGTAGTGAGCCACGAAATCTCCGGCGTACCCGAGGGCAGGGTCATGTCGCCGGCGGAGCCAGACTTCGAGATAGGTCAGCGGGCAGATCCATCCAAAGACTTGCAGGCACACGCTGTAGACGAGCGCCCCGACGTGCAGCCATTTCACCCAAGCGATCCGCCGCCCGATCAGCGCCCCACCGATAATAAATACAATCCAGAGCAGGTGAAGCACCACGACCGCATCGGCGGCGAGCTTAAACGCCATGCCACCCCCTCAGTGCGCTGAGGCGTCTTCACAGAGAATATCTTTGGCGTCCGCGAGGGAGAGATACGGCTCTCCCCATTGGTTGGGGCTCTCAAGGTTCCAGTCTTCTTCCAGCGCAACCGGCTTCAGCCGGATGCCCCAGATCCCCCCGAAGACGAGGTGGGTGAGACCGGCGCCGGAGTCCTCGACGATCTGCGCATAGGCTGGGCAACACGGATGTTCCGGATCGTCGCTCCAGCCGGTGACCCAGCACCACTCCCCCTGCGGGGTTCGCTCGAAGCTTCGAACCTGCACCACCCGCTTGGCAGGGCCGGCCTCCTTAAACCGCAAAAACAGCGAGCTTTCGCAATTGGGATTGCTCTCGACTTCAACAAACATCGCCTTTGATTCCCTTGACTGTTCGCTCACCCCGCGTTTAGACTACGACCATTCCGCTATGGTACCACAAGCCCCTACACAGACCCCTCCGCCGCCTTCCGGGCTCGCGTCCACCGATTTATCGGCGACTTCCAGGGATAAGCCTGCGGAGTTATGCAGCCAGTCTAAGCCGTTCCTGTGCCGCCGGCCGGTCCGGGTTGCCATCTATGCCTTCTTCGCGCTCCTTCTGCTGTTCATGCTCGCCTGGCGGTACCTGCCCGGGCTGTTGGACCCCACGTTCGAGAAGCATATCCAGAGCAAGCGCGTGATGGTCGGTATGACCCGCGAGCAGGTGCTCAAAGCCTGGGGCTCTCCCTACACGATCAACGTCAGTTACACCAAGGACGGCATTCGGCGCGAGGAATGGATCTTCGAGGACTGGAAGGATGCGTCCACCGTGAAGCACCGGTATCTCTACTTCGAAGAAGGCATCCTTGCCGGCGGCTGGTACTATCAATAGGAACTATCCGAGATCATCGTTCCGCTTCTCCATCGCCAGCCTCCCAATCAGCGTCTCTGCCCGCCCGAGGTCGGATTCGGACACCATCACCACGCGCGTGTTGAACGATAATGCGAGACCGGGGTAGAGGCTGCCGAAATGCTCGTTCTGGACGAAGTACGTGATGCCGTTCCCATCCAACAGGCTTTTGATCAGGGCCAGTTCGCCCTCATCGTTCGATTCAATCAGCTTGACCATTCCCATGGCGTTTCCTTGTGCAGCTAATCGTGACCGGAGCGCTGGTGCATCTGCCGGTCGAGCTCTTCAAAGAAAGCCCGAATATTGCGGGCATTCTGGCCGAAGTCTCCCTTGCCCACCCGGGACGCCGATCGGACACCAATGACCGAGGACTCCCCTTTCTCCGTCACGCGGATCAGGACGTCATCCACAAATCGGAACACTCGCGTCCTGGCCTCTGCCTGGATTTCCCCGCTCTCTGGCTGATAGGAGACCAGGGTCCAGCGCGGCAACCGGTTCACCGCATGCAGGGCCGCGTCGAAGACCTGATCCGCCTTGGCCCGGTACAGTCGAGGCTGGATATCCGGATACTCCGGCGTCTTCCCGGTCTCGATGACATTGATCAACGGCCAGGCCTTGAGCAAGGCTGCCGCGCCGAGCACGGCGGCGCCCGCCACCACGGCAATGAACGTCCCTTTCAAGGCGACCCCTCTCCCCTCCAGATCGCTTGGCGCTTATTCTAGGTGGGGAACCGCTTGGCTGCAACACGCCGGTTCATTGCTTTTTGACAGGCCGGCCCCTACACTGTGGCACGCGACTCGACCATGAGACAGACTTGGAGAGCGGATTCGACGGAACGAAACAGAAGGAACCCGTCAGGGCGTTTCGGTAATCTGGACGCGGCGCTCCTTGCCGGATCCGCCGGAGACGGTCAGAACCCGTTTCCACTCCCGCACCTGGTAGATGGCCCAGGCGTTCGGCTGGCCCTTGTACAAGGCATCGGGATCTTCGCCGGAGGCGTTGAGGTAGATCGGTTCGGTGAACCCCTCGTCGAGGACATAGTCCAGAAGGCAGTCGGTCGTGAACCCCTTCCCGCGCAGCGAGACGTCCGCCAGGAGATTCAAAATGTCATCTGATTTTTGTATCGTGATCGGATCCATCGAGCACCCGTCTCCCAAACGGCGTGTTATTCTAGCGGCGGAGGGGCGGGAAAACAAGACAGCGCGGCGTGGGCGCTGCGTGACATCCTTCGAGAAGGGACAATGATGAAAAAACTCTCGACCGACCAGTTCCGCGAGCGACTGCTCAGCGTGATGGACCGCAAACATCACTGGGCGTGGCCGCATTTCAGCGGACGCGTGATGACCAAAGATCAACTCAAGATTCATTTTCGCCAGGAATATGCCGTGTACGTCCGGGACTTCCCCGTCCTGCTGGCCCGCATTCACGGGAAGAATCCTCCCCCGGATGTGCGGTGCATGTTGGCCGCGAATATCTATGAAGAAGAGACGGGCGGCCTCTCGGTGGGGCGGTCCCACCCTGATCTCTTTCTTGCCATGATGGCGGGTCTCGGGTACGACCTGGCGGAGTTCCGTGACGTCACGCTGCTGCCCGCCAGCCGTGCCTATCGTCAATGGCTGGATACTGTCTCGCTGAGACGGGACTGGATGGTGGGCGCGGCCGCGCTGACGATCTTTGTGGAAGGCAGCGTCAACGACCGCCGGGAAATCCTGCACCCTTCATCACCGAAGACCCCGGCCGAGATCGAGGACATCGTCAAGAAGCATCCGCTCGTGGTGTACCACGGTCTGTCTCCTGATTACATGGGCCTGATCCGGGCGCACCAGATGGTGGAGGCAGGACACAGACATGACGCCTATGCCATGATCCTCAACCATGCCGTGAAAAGAGAGCAACAGCAGGCCGTGATTGATCGCCTGCATGAAGCCCTGGAGCATTGGCTGCGCTTCCGGGACGGGGTCGCCCGCGCCTGCGTCCTCAAGAAGCCCTGATCGTGATCATCCGTCCGGTCATCATCCCCATCACACTCGTCTTGATTTTGGCAGCCTGCCATGCGCAGGTCTCCCAACCGCCAAGCCGAAACGGCATGGTGCTGGTACCCGCCGGTGGATTTGCCATGGGCAGTCCCGCCGGCAGTGACAGTTTTTCCGATGAGCAGCCGCAGCGGCATGTTTTTCTGAGTGCATTCTGGATCGATCGGCATGAAGTGACGAACGCGCAGTATGACCAGTTCATCGCGGCGACGGGACATCCACCACCGAAAAACCTGAATCCTGCTGTGACCCTCTGGGAACAGGGGCATCCTCTCACAGGGAGCGAGCGCCATCCAGTCGTTAACGTCAGTTGGCACGACGCCACAGCGTACTGCAAGTGGGCCGGCAAGCGCCTCCCCGCCGAAGCGGAGTGGGAGAAGGCTGCGCGGGGCACCGATGGTCGCCGCTATCCCTGGGGAAACGACTGGAACCCGAAGCTGGCCAACAGCGCCAGTTACTGGGCTGGCCGCACCATCGAGTTCAAAGACGGAGCGGAATGGAAGGCCTTCTGGGTGGATGGCGAGGGCGCTCGTATTTCAAGAGAGCGTGGGCTGAAAGGTGAAGTTCTCACCTTGCCGGCGGGCAGCTTTCCGGATGGCGTCAGCCCCTATGGTCTCTTCGATATGGCCGGCAACGCTTCCGAGTGGGTGCAGGACTGGTACGAACCGTACTACTATCTCTCTGCACCTCAAGCTGATCCCAAAGGTCCGGCTGGCGTACTGCTGAAAGCCATGCGTGGCGGGTCCTGGCTGAAACCGGCGAAGAGCCTGCGCACCACTGACCGTGACTACGGATACCCCGACGACCACCCGAGCGGGACCGGCTTCCGCTGCGCAAAAGACGATCGGTGAATTCGTCTGTGCAGTCTTGCTGACTACCTAGACCTTACCAGACGAAACAGACCGAACAGACGCTCTGCTGTTAGCGGGCCAGCAGGTAGTCAACCCGTTGCACGCGCACGATCGGCATGACCATCCCGCGCCCGGGCTCTTCGTGCGCAAAATCGTAGATAATCGATTCGTCAGGAACCAGCCGCCCGCTTATCGCCAAATCGACCTCAATCCGTTCACCC
>JACQQM010000085.1 GCA_016207025.1 Nitrospirota bacterium
CCACCAGCAGGAGCCGGATCGGTTTGGCTTCACGCCGGGGCATGCGCGCGCTCCACGGGGATGTCCAGCACGATCCGCGTCCCCCGGCCCGGCTCAGAGATCACCTCGACATGCGCCCCAAGCTTTCTGGCGCGTGCCACGATATTGCGAAGTCCCTGCCCTCGCTCCTCGGGAATGGTCGCATCGAAGCCACCCCCATCATCCGTCACTTCGAGGCGGACGCACCCCGCATCCCTCCGCAACGAGACGAACCCCGTGCGGGCTCCGGAATGTCGAAGACTGTTGCTCATCGCCTCTCGCGCAATGTACAGAATGTGCGTGGCCTGCTCGGGGGTCACCTGGTCCGCAGCCGTCGGATCCACTTGCAGCTCAAAATGAAGCGCATGGGCGCCTTCCATCGTACGCACGAGCGCCGCCAGCGCCGCTTCCAGCTCCTGCCTGGTCAGGATCTCCGGCTCCAACCCCAGAATATAGTTTCGCACGTCCCGAATCACGGCGTTCACATCGGCAATGACCTCGCCCAGTTGCCTGATGGCCTCGGACCGATCTTCCTCGATTAGCCGCTGGCAATCCTTCAGGCGCAGGCCGATCGCATAGACCGACTGGATGATGCCGTCATGCAGATCCCGGCCGATTCGCTCACGCTCCTCGAGGACCTGACGAAGCTGTTCTTCGCTGTCACGCAGCGCTTCTTCGGACCGTCTGGTCTGAGTCAAGGCGATTCTGAGCCCGGACACCATCTGGAGATAGCCGCGGACCCCGTACCCGAGAACCAGCAGGTAGGCCGTCAGGCGCAACAGGTGCCAGAGCCACCATCGGGGATCCCAGATGGCCGAGTACTTGAACATCAGTTCGGCCAACCCGAACAACAGGGCCAGGCAGGCGAACAGGAACACCTCCGGCTTGCCGGAGCTCCGGAAATCGAGCAGAAACCGCCATGCCGCGGCGATAAAGAACACGCAGGCAAGGAGGTTGATCATGACGGCGGCGGCGGTGAACTCCCCGTTGCGCTCCATCTCCGGTAATTGTCCGGGAGACGCGAGCGCCCAGGCCCCGAACGCAACCGCGCCTGCGGCAACCAACCATGGAATCCACGTTCCACCGCCCCACTCTCTTTCGGATTCCGGCATGCAGGCGAGCGTAAATCCCACCCCTCCGACCAGACTCGCCGCGCTGCGCAGCAGAACGAAACTGTTGCCGGGCTGGGAAATGGCGTGAAACCATTCGAGCAGGCCCATTCCCAGAAACCCCATGGCCAGCACGAACAATTTCCCTCCGCCCTTTTCTTGTCTTCTCTGGAGCAACACGATCGCCATCGCGACGGCGGCCATGGCCCCCATTGCTTCAATGGTCGAATGAAGAGGCATGTTCTGGCCGCGCCAGTCCGTCCAGTAGAACTGCAGCGCCAGACTGGTCAACAGCGACCCGGCGGCGATTCCAGCCAAGGCTCCATAGGATGAAACGGGCTTGAGGTTCATCGAGCTTGACTCATTCAGGTCTCGACTCTTGTCCCAGGTTTCCTAATCTCTTGAAGATGCCGTAGGAGAATGTCAGCCAGAAGATGGACGAGAACAGGCCGAAGAGCACGGCGGTCAGAATCGTGCCCATCTCCTGCTCGGTGGGCTCGGCGGAGGCCATCCTGATCCGGACCATGGTGACGACCGGCCAGGCCAGGCTCTCCATACCCAGCAGCAGCGTGGCCCAGGCCCACACGATCGCGACCGTGGTGCCCTGCCATGCGAGAAATGCCCCGATCCCCAGCGCCATGGCCACTGCGAGCTCGAGCGGCAACTCTCCCCAGAAGAGCCAAAAGCCGAACGTCACCACCAAGCTGCCGAGTACCGCGTTGAGTCGGGGCTTCCACATAGGCGTTCGATCAGAACACGCACCGCACGGCTGTCAGTCTGAGACGTCTATCCAATGAAGTCAATGCCACGGCCTGCGCTCGCGTCGTGTTGCGTTGATCCCCTGCTTACAGTATCGTGTCCCTGCTCAATCAACGAGCCGAACAGAAAACAGAATCGATTGCCACATGGCACAGCTCGTGGTGTTTACAGACTTGGACGGGAGCCTGCTCGACTCGACCACCTACTCATTCGAGGCTGCGAAAGAGGCATTAGACGCCCTCCGCGCCCGTGGGATTCCGCTGGTGCTGGCATCGAGCAAGACGCGCATGGAAATCGAGCCGATCCGGTTCCGTCTGGAACATGTCCACCCCTTTATTGTCGAGAACGGCGGCGGCGTGGTCATTCCTAAAGGGTACTTTGACTTTCCGGTTCCGAGGGCCCAGGTCCGCGGTACCTTCCAGGTAATCGAGCTGGGCGCACCCTGTGCCAGGTTGCGCGCCGCGCTCAAGGAGATCGAGCAGACCTTGGGGTGCCGGCTGAGAGGCTTCGGGGACATGTCGGTCGAGGAGATCGCGAAGCGAACGGGACTCAGCCACTCGGAAGCGGTGCTGGCCAAGCAGCGCGAATACGACGAGCCGTTCGTCATCGAAGGCTCCGCCACCCTCGCCGGGGACGTGCAGCGTCTGGCCGAAGCGCGGGGACTCCGCTGTACGGAGGGAGGACGCTTCTCTCACCTCATGGGGGACAGCGACAAAGGGAAGGCCTGTCATGTGCTCATTGACTGCTATCGCAGGAGGCAGGACCATGCCGGCGACGGGCTCGTGACCGTGGGCATTGGCGACAGCCTCAACGATCTCCCCCTCCTGGCCGCTGTGGATCGGCCGATCCTGGTGCAGAAGCCGGACGGCTCGTACGATCCTGAGGTCCAGCTTCCCAACCTGATACGCGCGCCGGGTGTGGGGCCGGCGGGCTGGAACAGAGCTATCCTGGGCCTGTTGAAAACCGCTGGACCGTGATGACCGACAGGTCGGTCCAGTGCTCTCCTTCAGAGACCAACAATTTGGCAAGCAGAGGCCAAGAAAGGATGTTTATTCTGTAATGGAGTTCAAAGATTTCCTCTGGAGCCTGATCACAATTTATGTCTGCGCTCGCGTTATGGGCGAGTTGGCTGCTCGCCTGGGGCAATCAGCGGTACTTGGGGAGCTCTTGGCAGGCGTCCTGGTCGGCAGCAGCGTGCTGGGCTGGGTGGAGCAGACTGAGACGTTGAAGTTGCTCGGCGAGATCGGCGTCATGCTGCTCCTGTTCGAGGTCGGGCTCGCCTCGGACCTCCAATCCTTCTTGAAGGTGGGCTGGTCGGCGGTGGCGGTGGCCTCGATCGGCATGGTGACTCCCTTTGTGCTGGGGTATGGACTGGCCATCACTCTCGACATGACACAGCTTCAAGCGATCTTTGTTGGCGCCACTCTGACCGCCACCAGTGTGGCCATCTCGGCCCGCGTGCTCTTTGACTTAGGCAAGCTAAAAACCCAGGAAGGCAACATCATTCTGGGCGCTGCCGTGATTGACGATATCCTGGGCCTCGTGGCGCTCTCCGTGATCGTGGGGCTGGCTGAGTCGGGGACCGTGTCCTGGCTCGAAATCGGTCGGACGGCTGGTTTGGCCATTCTATTTCTCGTGACCGCAATTATCGTGGGCATCCGGTATGCGCACCTGTTCAGTCACCTGATCAACCGCATGTTGACGAGAGGCCGGCTGGTTGTGGCAGCGACGACCTTCGCACTGGTACTGGGTTATGCCGCCGAGTTGGTGCACATCGCCCCCTTGGTCGGGGCGTTTGCAGCCGGGCTGGTGCTCGCGCGAACGGAACATCAGGTGCACATTGAGGAGCGAATCAAGCCGGTGGCCGACGTATTCGTGCCCATTTTCTTCGTCCTGATCGGGACGAATGTGGACGTGAGCTATTTCAATCCGTTCGCCTCCCAGAACTGGCCGATCCTACTGCTGGCCGGAGGACTCACCATTGCGGCCGTCATCGGCAAACTGGCCGCCGGGCTGGGAGTCGTGGGCGAAAAGGCAAATCGCTGGACCATCGGCGTGGGCATGCTCCCGCGCGGGGAGGTCGGCCTAATCTTTGCCGCCGTGGGGCTGTCCCAGGAGATCATCGCCGAAGGAGAGTATGGAGCCATCTTAGTTGTAGTGGTGCTCACCACTTTGGTTTCCCCTGTTCTGCTCAAGCTGGCGTTCAAGCGCGCTTAAAGTATCGCATCAAAGTCCTCAATCGACACGCCGGTTAAAAATGACATTCCCGTCCAAACCGATCAGCAGACGGATGAGACCAGGAAGCGACTGAACGCGACACGTTCCATGAATTATTGCAGCACGAAATGGGCCCGACGATTCTTCTGCCGGCAGTCCTCGCTATGGTCGGTGCAGACGGGCTTGTCCTTGCCGTAACTGATGGTCTCGACCTGGGAGGAAGGAACACCGAGGCCTTCCAGGTAGCGTTTCACCGCCTGTGCCCGCCGTTCGCCTAACACCATGTTGTAGTCAACGGTGCCGCGATCATCACAATGGCCCTCGATCAGGAGTTTCCGGCTGTTGTCTTCCTTCAACTGCCGGGCAACTGCCGCGAGCTCACCCTTGGCCTCGTCGCGTATCGCGTACCGGTCATAGTCAAAATACACGTCGGTCAGGGTCAGCACTGGAGCCGGAGGCGTCGGGGGTACTTCAGGAGCCGGTTGGATCGGCGGTGCGGCAGACTCGGCCACACGGACTTCCTCAGGCGGAGCCGGAGGGGCTTGGGGTTCTGCCGGCTTCTCCTGTGGGGGACTGGGAGCCGGAGGTGACGGTTCAACCTTCGCCTCCTCTATCTTCGGTGGTTCAGCCTTGGGTGGCTCTGCCGGCGCGGCTTTTTCCTGTGCCCCAGTTGAGATCTGTTGACTGCTGCAGGCAGTCAAAAGGAGCAGGACACTCAAGCATATGAGCAAGCTCATAAGACGACTGGCCGACTTGGCTCTCATGATTGTCATTCCTCCTCCTCCTAAATCAGACCTGAAATGACCGATGCGTTCCGCGAATGATCACGGCTCGCGGCTCAGAAGTGCGTGGAAGTTTACTCCCAGCTCGGAAGACGTGTCTAGCGCGCGGTTTAGAGAGTTCGTAAAGCCTGTTCTCAAGAAACTCCTTCAGCGCGCAGATTCACTGCTTCTCGGAAGACTGGGCTTCGCGGGAGCGCCGTTCCCCCGCTTCAACTCGTTTGGCCAGCCAGCGCA
>JACQQM010000009.1 GCA_016207025.1 Nitrospirota bacterium
AGGAGCTTTCCCGCCATCGCTCCTCTTCTCTCCTCCTCCTCATCTTCAAGAGGGGCGGCGGCTAGGCTGCCCCCCATTGCGCGCATCCGACGAGCACAGGGGGCAGCCTAGCCGTCTCATCCCCTCTTGTATCCTAACTTCTCGGCCTTGGCCACGACTTCGTCAATGGGGCCCACCATGTAAAAGGCCTGCTCCGGCAGGTCGTCGTATTTGCCCTCGACGATCTCCTTGAAGCTCCGGACCGTATCTTTCAGCTTCACGTATTTCCCGGGCGTGCCCGTGAAGGCTTCGGCCACGTGGAAGGGCTGGGACAGGAAGCGCTGGATCTTGCGAGCGCGGGCCACCACCATCTTGTCGTCTTCCGACAACTCATCCATCCCCAGGATCGCGATGATATCCTGCAGGTCTTTGTAGCGCTGCAACACGGCCTGCACGGCGCGCGCCACCCGGTAGTGTTCCTCGCCAATGATTTGCGGGTCGAGGATGCGGGAGGTGGAGTCGAGCGGGTCCACCGCCGGATAGATGCCCAGCTCGGCCAGTTGACGCGAGAGCACCGTGGTGGCGTCCAGGTGCGCGAACGCGGTG
The DNA here is from genome assembly GCA_016207025.1 of Nitrospirota bacterium. GTDB lineage: Bacteria > Nitrospirota > Nitrospiria > Nitrospirales > Nitrospiraceae > JACQQM01. The sequence continues at coordinate 586 of JACQQM010000009.1, forward strand.
GCTGGCGCCGGGTCGGTCAGGTCGTCCGCCGGCACGTAGATCGCCTGGACCGAGGTGATGGACCCTTTCTTGGTGGAGGTAATGCGTTCCTGGAGGGCGCCCATCTCGGTGCCCAGCGTGGGCTGATAGCCCACGGCCGAGGGCATGCGGCCCAGCAGCGCGGACACCTCCGAGCCGGCCTGGGTGAACCGGAAAATGTTGTCGATGAAGAGCAGCACGTCCTGACGTTCTTCATCACGGAAGTACTCGGCGATCGTGAGGCCGGTGAGGCCGACGCGGAGGCGCGCGCCGGGCGGCTCGTTCATCTGGCCGTACACGAGCGCCGCTTTGGATTTCGTGAAGTCGTTCGGGTCGATGACCTTGGACTCCTGCATCTCGTGCCAGAGGTCGTTCCCCTCGCGCGTCCGCTCGCCGACGCCCGCGAAGACCGAAAACCCACCGTGGTGCAGCGCGATGTTGTTGATCAGTTCCATGATGATCACGGTCTTGCCCACGCCGGCGCCCCCGAACAAGCCGACCTTGCCGCCCTTGGAGTATGGTTCCAGCAGGTCCACCACCTTGATGCCGGTCTCCAGCACCTCGGTCTTGGTTTCCTGCTCCTCGAGCGACGGCGCCGGGCGGTGAATGGGATAGGTCTTCTTGGTCGTGATGGGCCCGCGCTCGTCCACCGGCTCCCCCAACACGTTGATCAACCGGCCCAGCGTCTCGCGGCCGACCGGGACCGAGATGGGAGCTCCCGTGTCTCTGACCGGCATGCCGCGGACCAGGCCGTCGGTCGAGGACATGGCGACGCCCCGCACCCGGTTCTCGCCCAGGTGCTGGGCAACCTCGAGCGTGAGGCGGATTGCGGGCGTGCCGGCTTTCGTGTCCTCTTCCTGCTCGATCCGGAGCGCGTTGTAGATGTTCGGAAGATGACCCGGAGGAAACTCCACATCCACCACGGGACCGATGACTTGAATCACTTTCCCTGTTGTACTCACCGGAAGCTCCTTCGTTATTGGGCTAGAGGCGCGAGGCTAGGGGCTATAGAGAAGATGATCCAGCCCATAGCCTATCGCCTCGTGCCTCTTGCCTATTTCAGCGCTTCGGCCCCGCCCACGATGTCCATCAGCTCCTTGGTGATTGCGGCCTGCCGGGTCTTGTTGTAGTAGAGCGTCAGCTTCTGGATCAGTTCACTAGCATTGCGGGTCGCGCCGTCCATGGCGGCCATCCGTGCCCCTTGCTCCGCGGCGGAGGATTCCAGCAGGACTCTGAACGCCTGCACCTGGAAATGCTTGGGGAGCAGCGCGGCCAGCAACTCGTCCTCGTCCGGCTCGTACTCGTAACTGCCGCCCGTGAGCTCGCCGGGCTCGCCGGGTTCGCGCATCTCATTGATCGCCTCGATCGGAAACAGCTTCTCCACGATCACGCGTTGCTGGATCGCCGATTTGAACTCGTTATAGATGACATAGAGTTCGTCGAACGCGCCCTTGGTAAACTGCTCGATCAGATCCTGCCCGATATCCAATCCGTGCTCGTAGGTCAAGCGGTCGAACACGCCCACCCATTGCTGACGGATCGGCCAGTGGCGGCGGCGAAAGTAATCCCGGCTCTTCCGCCCGACCAGGCTGACGGTCGCGTTGATCCCGCGCGCTTCGCATTCCCGGAGGAACTCCGTGGCTTTGCGCAAGATGTTGGCGTTGAACGCCCCGCACAGGCCGCGGTCGCTGGTCACGACCAGCACCTCAACCAACCGCCCGTCGCGCTTTTGCAGCAGCGGGTGGGACGCCCGGTTCACGCGGCGGCTCAGGTTGGCCAGCACCTCGCGCATCTTATGCGCGTACGGCCGTGCTGCCAGGATCCGATCCTGCGCACGCTTGAGCTTCGCCGCAGCCACCATCTTCATGGCCTTGGTGATCTTCTGAGTGTTCTTGACGGCGCCGATCTTCCGCCGCAGGCTTTGGAGGCTGGGCATCGGTTCAGAAAGTACGATTTGTTGATTGGTCGATTTGTTGATCTAGGAATTCGAGCGGGTCCGATTTTCTCGCACCCGAATTCAACAAAATCAATAGATCAAACAATCGACAGATTCCTACCGGGCTCCGTGTCCCATCTTCTGCTTGAACGTGGTGATGATCTGCTTGAGTTCGGCGCCGAACGCCTCGTCGATTTTTGGCTTTGTCACAAGGTCTTTCTTGATCTGCGGGTGGTGTTGAGTCACGTAGTGGAGCAGGTCTTCTTCAAACTGCCTGATCTTGTCGACCGGGACGTCGTCCACGAACCCGTTCACGCCTGCGTAGATGGAAATGATCTGATCCGCCACCGCCATCGGTTTGTACTGTCCCTGCTTGAGTAGTTCCACCATCCGGACGCCCCGCGCCAGTTGCGCTTGAGTGGCCTTGTCGAGCTCGCTGCCGAATTGTGCGAAGGCGGCCATCTCGCGGTACTGGGCCAGGTCCAGCCGGAGCGTGCCCGCCACTTGCTTCATGGTCTTGATCTGCGCCGAGCCGCCGACCCGTGAGACCGACAGGCCGACGTTGATCGCGGGCCGGATGCCGGAATAGAACAGATCGCTGGCCAGGTAAATCTGGCCGTCCGTAATCGAGATCACGTTAGTCGGGATATAGGCAGACACATCGCCAGCCTGCGTCTCGATGATCGGCAGCGCGGTGAGACTGCCCCCGCCCTGTTGCTCGCTGAGCTTGGCCGCCCGCTCCAAGAGGCGCGAGTGCAGGTAGAACACGTCGCCCGGATAGGCCTCGCGGCCTGGCGGCCGGCGGAGCAGCAGCGAGAGCTGACGGTACGCGGTGGCGTGCTTGGAGAGGTCGTCGTAGATGATGAGCGCGTGCTTGCCGTTGTCGCGGAAATACTCGCCCATGGAGACGCCCGCGTACGGAGCCATGTACTGCATCGAGGCGGCGTCGCTCGCCGTGGCCGATACCACGGTGGTGTACTCCATCGCATGGTGTTCCTCCAGCGTCTTGACGACGCGGGCCACGGTGGAGCGCTTCTGGCCGATGGCCACGTAGATGCAGAAGACGTTCTGTCCCTTCTGGTTGATGATCGTGTCCACCGCGATCGCAGTTTTCCCTGTCTGCCGGTCGCCGATGATCAATTCGCGCTGGCCGCGGCCGATGGGGATCATGGCGTCGATGGCTTTGATACCGGTCTGCAGCGGTTCCCGGACGGACTGGCGGGTGACTACGCCGGGCGCGCGTACCTCGATGCGGCGAGTCGTGGAGGTTTTGATGGGCCCTTTACCGTCCAGGGGCAGACCAATCGCGTTGACGACGCGCCCCACGAGCGCCTCGCCGACCGGCACTTCGGCGATGCGTCCCGTGCGCTTGACCGGGTCGCCCTCCTTGATGCCGGTGGCCTCGCCCATCAATACCGCGCCCACGTTGTCTTCTTCGAGGTTCAGCGTGATGCCGTACAGGTTCCCGGGGAACTCCAGCATCTCGCCGGCCATCACACCGTCCAGTCCATAAATCTTGGCGATGCCGTCGCCTACCTGGATCACGGACCCCATCTCGTTGACATCAACCTGTTTGTCGAAGCTTTTGATCTTTTCCTTGATGATCGCGGTGATTTCTTCAGCCTTGATCTGCATGGACTACTCCTTGGTCAGAAGGGTCTGTACGGCGGCGAGCCGGCTCCGAACGGTGCTGTCGAAGACCGTGCTCCCGATCCGAATCCGCAGGCCGGAGAGAAGGCTCGGTTCCGTCTGGAAGATGAGATCCACGTCGCGCCGTAGGAGGTCGCGCAGGCGGGTGCGGAGTCCCTGTTGCTGGGCGGGGCTCAGTGGCTTCGCCGACGTTACCGACACCTGTTGAGTTCCTTTGGCTTGATCCTCCAGCGCGGCGAACGCGTCGGCAATCTCCGGGAGGAACCCGATCCGGCTCTTCCGCACCAGTTGGGCCAGAAAATCATTGACGATCGGGGGGCATCCGAGCCGGCGGCTGAGCGCCGACAGCACCGCCTGCTTTTCCTCGAAGCCGAATGCCGGCGAAACCAGGACGTGCCTGAGTAAGGACGATGCCGTGAGGGCGTCCGCCAGCCCGGTCAGGCCGGTGCGGGTCGCTCCGAGGCTCGCGGCATCCAGGAGTTCAAACAGGGCTTTGGCGTAGCGGCGTGCGACGGAACGCTTGATCACAACTCATACCGTCGAAGTCGGCGTTGAACAGGGATAATTTTCGTGCGGGAGGGCACGAGAAAAACGCGCCAGACTAGCATTCGATAGCAGGGCGTGTCAAGACGCGAGAGTGGCGCTAACGGTACTGAATTATTCCTCCGCCCAGCACCCGATCCCCATCGTAGAAGACGGCGGATTGGCCCGGGCTAAGGGCCCGCTGCGGGGTAAGAAAGCGCACGCGCAACGTTCCGTCCTGGTTGGGCAGGAGCGTTGCCGGGGCGGCCGGCGTCGCGTAGCGGACCTTGACATCGGCCTGGACTGGCTCCGCCAAGATGGAGGCATCGAACACATTCAGGTCGGCCACCGTGCAGTCTGCTTCAAACAGGTCTTCTTCGGGGCCCAGGACGACGGTCCGGGTCTCGGGAATTACGCGCTGCACGTATAGGCGTCGGCCGGTGGCCACGCCCAGCCCGCGGCGCTGGCCTGGCGTGTAATAGGCGATGCCGTCATGGCGGCCCAGGATGCGGCCCTCCCCATCGGTGAAGTTCCCGGGCTGTTTGGATTCGGGCGCCTGCGTCTCGATGAAGGTTCGGTAGTTTCCCTGGGCCACGAAACAGATTTCCTGACTCTCTTTCAATTCATCCGCCGGCAAGCCCAGCGATTCGGCCCTCGCCCAGACCTCCGGCTTCTGCATGGTCCCGACCGGGAACAGAATCCGCGGGAGCCACGACGGACTGATCCGGTACAGAAAATAGCTCTGGTCCTTGCGGGCGTCGTGGGCGCGCCGGAGGCTGGGTTGATCGGGTGCGCCGGCGATCCGAGCGTAATGCCCGGTCGCGACGAAATCCGCGCCTCTCTCTTCGGCGAGCCTGTAGAGCGATCGGATTTTCACACGTTCGTTGCACCGCACGCAGGGATTCGGGGTCGTGCCGCCCAGATACCCGGACAGGAAGTCATCAATCACGCCGGCCTGAAAGACCTTCCGGGTGTCAATCACCTCGTGCGTGATCCCGAGGCGCTCGGCGACGTACCGAGCGATCCCGACCTTGCAGCAGCCTCGCTCCTGCCAGCGCTTCGAGACGGCGACGGACTCGTCTTCCTGCACCCAGACCTGGAGCGTGATCCCGTGGACGTTGAAGCCCTGTTCAACGAGGAGCGCGGCGGCCACAGAACTGTCGACGCCCCCGCTCATGCCGAGGACGACTGTGGGCCGTGTCATGGCTGGATATCTTGCGCTCGAACCTTGCCCCGGTGGGCCGCCAGGTCATGCACGTTCTCGCGATCCTGGCGTTCTTGCTCCACCCAGATGTTGTCGCCCATGTCGCAGACGCCGTGAAAGTGTGCGCCTTCTTCCATCGAAAACGACGGCGACCGTACATCCCCGACCAGGATGGCGGGTTTGAGGAGCTGGACCTTCTCGGTTGCGGTGATATTGCCGCGGATCTTCCCGCCGCTGATGAGCGTGCCGGCGGTGATGATGCCTTTGATGACCGCGTGTTCGCCGATCACCAGAGTGCCCTTGGTGTGGATTTCGCCTTCGAGCCGGCCGTCAATGCGAACGGTCCCCTCGAAGTTGACCACACCCTTAAAGTCAACGCCACGCCCGAGGAAAGTGAAATTCTCTTCCTCGCCGAAGCTGGTTTGCTTCTTCTCGCTGTGCCCCCACATGGGTTCCTCCTGCGGCTTGGGGCCGATCTTGTCATGGACTGCGCGGAACCGATGCGCTCAGCCTACCGGGCTTCTTCCGCCTGCCCGTCTTCTGGCCACGCCGGCCAGGTCTCCTGAGTCCGGAACGGAAGGGATACGATTCCACCGGTTCCGTTCGCCCTACGCGCGTTTGATCGCGCTGACCGGTGCATTGACCGCGCGCGGCAGTTCACGGACATCCGCGCGGGCCATCTCAATATTGCCGTTGAAGAGGACGCCCTCTTCCATGGACAGCATGGGTGTTTTCACCGATCCATTGAGCACGGCCGGGGACAGCAAGCGGATCTTTTCCTTCGCGATGATATCACCGGTGATCTTGCCCTTGCTGACGATGGTGCCAGCGCTGACCTTCGCGGTGATGACCGCCTCTTCGCCCACCAAGAGAATCCCTTCGGTATGGATTTCTCCGTCCATGTGGCCGTCAATGCGGACCGTGCCGTTGTAGGAGATCACGCCTTTGAATTCGACCTCTTTCCCCACGAAGGCGACGACGTTGTCCCCGGTCTCAATCCCGCCATTGTCCTGTGCCTGGGCGTTCTCGTTGGTGCCCTGTTCAGCGCTCTTTGTTTCCTGAGAGTCTTTCCTCCACATCGCAGAACCTCCTCCCGTTGAGTCCAGTATGAAAACCCACTGCCCGGTGTCGTGTAGTGCCTTCAGCTCCTAGCTGCAGGATTCCTGCTTGGCTCAGGGTGAGAACTCGGCAATTCCTAAGAGTATACAAATAGACGGGCATAACGCAAGAAAATCCCTTCGTTTTATGCGTCAGCCTCCTCCTCCAACAGCATCTCCACCAAGCGATCCAGCTCGGCGGGCGTAAAATACTCAATCACGATCTTGCCGCCTTGCCCGCTCTTCGTGATCGAGACCCGCGTGCCCAGGCGCTTTTGTAGTTTGGTCTCCAAATCAGGATAGGGTTTAGAGAGGGGCTTCGTCCTTCGCCTACCTTTCGTATGACGGGTTTCGCCGACCGCCAGCTTCTCGGCCTGACGTACCGAGAGTTGTTCTTCGGCAATCTGCCGCGCCAGCTTGATCTGGGCATCCTGACGCATCAGCCCCAGGATCACCTTCGCATGCCCGGTTGAAAGTTGGCCAGACTCTATTAACTCCTTGATTTCATTAGGTAATTGTACAAGCCTGGCGATGTTGGCGACGGAAGACCGATCTTTTCCGATGCGCTGGGCAAGCATGTCCTGGGTAAAGCCGAATTCGGTCAGGAGGCGGTGGTAGGCTCGAGCGGCTTCCATGGGATTGAGGTCTTTGCGCTGCAGATTTTCCACCAGCGCGAGCTCCACGGCCTGCTCGTCGCTTGAGTTGCGCACAATAGCGGGGACGGTGTGCAGCCCGGCCAGCTTGGCCGCGCGCAGGCGGCGCTCTCCCGCGATCAGCTCATAGAAGCCGTCCCCTTTGCGGCGAACCAGCACCGGCTGGAGCAACCCATTCTGCCTCACCGATTCGGCCAATTGGGCGAGTTCCGACTCCGCGAATTCTTTTCGAGGCTGGAAGCGGTTTGGGATGATGTGTTCGACCGGCAGTTCCTGTACCTCGCCTGATGCGGAGATCTGCCTCGCCGCGGTTGCCGGCAACAACGCTTCCAGTCCTTTACCGAGCGCTTTTTTCTCCATGGTTGAGAAACTCCTTTGCCAGTTCAAGATAGGCTTGAGATCCGGTTGAGGCGGCATTGTAAAGCATCACGGGACGGCCGTAACTGGGCGCTTCGGCTAATGTGACGTTGCGCGGAATGATGCTGCGATAGACCGTATCCTTAAAATGCCCGCGAATTTCCTCAGCCACCTGGCGGGCTAAGCTATTCCGCGAATCGTACATGGTCAGCAGGATGCCCTCCAGTTCCAACGCAGGGTTGAAGGAATCCTGAACCCGTTTGACATTGGCCATCAACCGGCCCAGTCCCTCCATCGCGTAGTATTCACACTGGACAGGGATCAGGACAGAAGACGCTGCGACCAGCGCGTTGATAGTGAGCAATCCCAATGCCGGCGGACAATCCACGATGAGAAAATCATATTGGTGCCGGATGTCCTCCAGAGCGGTCTTCAAGATCCGTTCGCGGTTCGGAATCGAGACCAGTTCCACTTCGGCTCCAACCAGATCAGCGTTCGCCGGGAGCAGGGACAGCTTCGGGACATTGGTGGGAAGCACCACCTCGGTGGTCTTTGCCCCTTTGACTAGACAGTCATACACTGTCCGCGTGAGGGTCCTGGGGTCCACCCCCAGTCCACTCGTCGCATTCGCCTGGGGGTCCATATCGATGAGCAAGACCGACCGTTCGGCGATCGCGAGCGAGGCGGACAAATTCACCGAAGTGGTTGTTTTTCCAACCCCGCCTTTCTGATTCGCCACGACAATTATCTTGGCCACGAGGTCTTCCCAACCCGTAAACGATGAGCCATCTCCAAGTGTTCCACGTGGAACATTTTGCTGGTTACCCTGCCGACACCGGTTCTAAGACCGCCAACACCCGATTCCCGTACCCGTACGGAAGGGCGTACGTGATCTCTCCTGTCAGCTTCAGTCCGTCCAGATCCAACTGTTTCTCGAGAGGCTTGGCTCGACACAAAATCAGTCGACCCTGGTCTCGTAGGAGGGAGCGAACGAAAGGTAATATCTGCTTGATATCAAGTGCCCGCGTGATGATATGAGCGAAGCGGCCTGCCTGATCCAGATCATTACTGAAATCCTCAATTCGCGTTGAGAGCACGACCGCCTTGGACAACTGCAAAGTCCCAATCAGGTGGCGAAGGAATGCGGTTTTTTTGTGACTCGGCTCTAGGAGCGTGAGGTCCAGTTCGGGATGCAGGATTTTCAAAGGAAGGCCAGGAAATCCGGCCCCTGTCCCAATGTCCAGTAAGGAAGCAGATTGGGTCGAGAGCAGGGCCTTGCTGCATGCCATGGAATCGAGGAAATGTTTGACGGCAACCTCCTTTTCTTGTTTGATCGCAGTGAGATTGATTTTCTTGTTCCAGATCGTTAATTCCCTAAAATAGACAGTGAGTTCTGAGATGATGCGGTCATTGAGAGAAAGGCCAAGTTCTGCTGCGCCCAGGACTAAGAACTCGCTGAACCGTCCGCCTCGTTCCACGTGGAACACTTACTACGACATATGGCCTTCGGCGTCAAGCGTAAATTTTCTCAAGCCCTTAGAATCCTGATAGCGGAGATGATGGAGGCCGCTACTGGCCTCGCCGGGGATGAAAGATGGTTAACAAGCAGGGATCGGAGGAAGGTCTTTCCGGCGGTCTCGCTCCAAGGCCACCAGCAAGAGAGAAATGGCCGCAGGCGTCACTCCGGAAATCCGTGAGGCCTGGCCGATCGAGGCCGGCCGCACACGTTTCAGTTTTTCCAACACCTCCTTGGAAAATCCGATCACGTCCTCGTAGTTGAAGGATTGAGGAATGCGGCGCTCTTCGAGTTTTTTGAAATTGGCCACCTGTTGAAGCTGGCGCCGAATGTATCCTTCATATTTCACTGTTATTTCAATGGCTTCCTTAATTTCTTCGTCGTCTGGGCCGGTTTCACCCGTCAAGTCCAGGAGCGCCTGGTAGGTCAGCTCCTGTCTCCTAAGTAAATGAGCCAATGTGGCGTTGGGAGAGATCACGTCTAGTTCCAAGACGGCTAACTTGTTCCGGAAGTCTTCGGTCCATGCCGGTCGTGTTTCATTTAGACGCGCGACTTCTCTGTTGATGGCTTCACGTTTTGCCAGCAGCCGGGCATAGACCGTCTCATGGACGAGGCCGAGCTGATGGCCGATGTCCATGAGTCTGAGATCCGCGTTGTCCTGCCGCAGGAGGAGTCGGTATTCGGCCCGGGACGTGAACATGCGGTACGGTTCGCGGGCGTCCTTGGTGATCAGATCATCGATCAAAACTCCGATGTAGGCCTGGGACCGATCCAGGATCAGAGGCGGCTCGCCGCGCATCTTCAAGACCGCGTTGATCCCGGCCATGAGCCCCTGCGCGGCCGCCTCTTCATAGCCGGATGTACCGTTGATCTGGCCGGCGTGGTAGAGCCCCGCGACCAGTTTCGTTTCCAGCGTGGGATGGAGTTGGCGCGGCGGAAAGTAGTCATACTCCACCGCATAGCCGGGCTTCAGCATCTTGGCGTCTTCCAACCCGGGGATGGTGCGCAGGATCGCGGCCTGCACGTCAACCGGAAGACTCGTGGAAATTCCGTTCGGATAAAACTCGTTGGTGTCCAGCCCCTCCGGCTCGATGAAGACCTGGTGCCGTGGCTTGTCCGCAAAGCGGACCACTTTGTCTTCGATGGACGGGCAGTAGCGGGGGCCCACCGACTCGATGACGCCGCTGAACAGCGGGGAGCGATCCAGGTTGTCCTGGATGATCCTGTGCGTGTCCTGATTCGTGTAGGTGAGGTGACAGGGTACCTGGGGCGTGGTAATCCGCTCGGTGCGATGGGAAAACGGCGGAGGCGGATCATCACCGGGCTGCGGGATCATGACATCGAAGTTGATGGTGTCCCGATCCAGGCGCGGCGGGGTTCCTGTCTTCAGCCGACCCAGCTCGAAGCCCAGGTCACGCATGCAGTCTGAGAGGTGCTCCGCCGAGGCCTCGCCGGCCCGTCCAGCCGGGAAATGGTTCAACCCGATGTGGATAAGACCCTTAAGAAATGTACCTGATGTCAAGATCACGGCGCGCCCGGCGATCTTCTCCCCCGACTCCGTGACGATGCCGGCCACTGCCCCCCCGCGCGTGACCACGCGGTCCACCGTCCCACGGCCAATCTCCAGGCCGGGTTGGGCGTGCAGCGTCTCCTGCATCACCTGCCGGTACCGCTTCTTGTCGCACTGCGCCCGCAATGCCCGCACCGCCGGACCCTTACTGGTGTTGATCATGCGGAACTGGATGCCGGCGAGGTCGGTGTTGCGCCCCATCTCACCGCCCAATGCGTCTATTTCCTTGACGAGGTGCCCTTTCGCGATGCCGCCGACTGCAGGATTGCAGGACATCTGGGCGATTTTGTCCTCGTCCATGGTCAAGAGCAGCACCCGCACGCCCATGCGGGTAGCGGCAAGCGCGGCTTCGCACCCGGCGTGCCCTCCGCCCACGACCACAATGTCGTATTGCATAGCCATAAAAAACTATGGGCTATAGGCTATGGGCGATAGGCTATAGGTGAGAAGACGGCCTTCCCACCCATAGCCCATTGCCAATCGCCTCGTGCCTTTCATTTCCCGATACAAAATTCCCTGAAGATGCGATCCAGGATGTCGTCGGTGCTGACCGCGCCGGTGATTTCACCGAGGGCATCAATGGCGACGCGAAGGTCCATGGCCGCGAATTCTCCGGAGAGTTTCGCCTGCACCGAATCGGCTGCGCCAGCCAGCGCCTCATGGGCTTTCAGCAGGGCCGCCCGGTGGCGCAGGCGCGTCACGACGGCGCCTTCGCCCGGCTCGAAGTCCGCACGCAGCAGCATCCTCCGAATGCGGTCACGCAGGGCATCCAGACCGTCGCCCGTTTTGGCCGAAATCCAAACGATGGCGCAGGCCGGCTCGGACTGCGCCGGTCGCGCCACTGCGGCAAGTTCCGCCGGCTCAATCTGGCACGGCAAATCGGTCTTGTTCACCACCACCAGCCGCTTCTTGTTCTGATGCTGCGCCAGGAGGCCTCGATCCTCATCGGTCAGCCGGGCCGATCCGTCCAGCAAGATCAGCAGCAATTCCGCCTCATCCATGGCGATCCGGCTGCGCCGGACGCCCTCCTGCTCGACTGGATCATCCGTCGGGCGGACACCCGCGGTATCCAGCAAGCGGACCGGCACCCCTCTGATGTTGAGCACCTCTTCCAGGACGTCGCGGGTGGTTCCCGGCACCGGCGTGACGATGGCTCGATCAGTCTGGAGCAAGGCGTTCAAGAGGCTGGACTTGCCGACATTCGGCCGTCCGACAATTGCGACGGTGACGCCTTCGCGGAAGATTCGACCCTCCCGACAGCTCTCCGCCAGCCGGGAAATCTCCGTCATCGTTTGCTGGAGACCTGCCGCGAGTTCTTCTGGCTGGATGAACGTGATGTCTTCTTCGGTGAAGTCGATGGCGGCCTCAATATGCGCGAGCATGCGGATGAGCGATTCGCGTATCCGGTCGATTTCTTTCGACAAGGCTCCCCGCAACTGTTCCTGCGCAATTGCCAGGCTGCCGGCTGTTTTGGCTCGAATCGTGTCTAGGACCGCCTCGGCCTGGGCGAGGTCCAGACGTCCGTTCAGGAACGCACGCTTCGTGAACTCACCCGGTTCGGCCAGCCGGGCGCCCCTCCGCATCGCGGCCTCACAGACGGTCTGAAGCACAAAGGGGCCTCCGTGACACTGGATCTCCACGACATCTTCGGCCGTGTAGGAATGAGGCGCCCGCATGACGACGACCAGCGCCTCATCGAGCGCGCGGGAAGCATGCGCCCGACCAGCGGTTCCTTCGGCGGCGGCCGTGTCCAGGATGTCGGCGTGATAGAGGGACCGGCTTTTTACGGAGGTGAGCGATCGGCCGGATCGAAGCCGGACCAGGCCGGACGCCACTTCGATGGCCTTTTCACCGCTGATACGCAGAATCCCGATCCCGCCTTCCCCCACCGGTGTGGCGATAGCGCAGATCGTATCCTGGACCGTTCCGCTCATGGTTCCAGTTCGTCAGGTTTCGACTTGACTGTCCGCCTCGGCCTTCTCGACCGCTTTCTCTTTCTTTCGTTTGCCGGTCGGTTTCTCCCCGTCGGGTGTCACGGCATCCGGCGACGGCTCTGAAGAGGACGAGAAGGTCGGTTTCTTGAAGATGTACCGGTCCGTGATGAACTGCTGAGCGATGGTGAGGACGTTGTTCGTGAGCCAGTAGAGCACGAGGCCGGCTGGGAACGTCAGGAACAGGAGGGTCATGAAGGCCGGCAACATCAGCATGATTTTGGCTTGGGTCGGATCCATGGTCGTCGGCATGATCTTCTGTTGCACGACCATGGAGACGCCCATGATCACCGGAAGGACGTAATAGGGGTCCTGGACGGAGAGATCGGTGATCCACAGGACAAAGGGAGCCTGGCGAAGGTCAATGGTCATGTACAGGATGTTGAAGAGCGCCACGAACACCGGCATTTGCAGCAGCATCGGGAGGCACCCACCCACGGGGTTTACCTTATGATCCCGGTAGAGCTTGATCAACTCCCGGTTGAGCCGCTCCCGATCGTCCTTGTACTTGGCCTGCAAGGCGGCCACCTTCGGCTGAATGACCTGCATGTCCTTCATGGACTTGTAGCTTTTGTACTGGAGCGGGACGAACAGCAGTTTGATGCCGACCGTGAGCAGGACGATCGCCACGCCGTAATTGTGGGTAAAGTCGTAGAGGAAGCGAAGAACGTAAAAGAGCGGTTTGGCGACAGCCTTGACGATGTCCCAACTCCCGTAGATGAACCAGCCGAAATCGATCGTGTCTTCCAGGCCGACGTTCAGGGCTTTCAGCGTGTCGAATTCCTTGGGGCCGGCGTACAACCGCATCGAGACCTCCGCCGTGGGGGCGGGAGGCGCAAACCGCAAGCCGGCGGACACGAGCTTGTCGCCTTCTTTCTTCACCAGCGCGGCGGTCGCGTTGGCGGGGAGCAGCACGCTCAGGAAATATTTATCCTGCATGGCGACCCACCGGACCGATCCTTTGCGTTCCAGTTCCGTCTCCGGGGTATCTTTCTCGATTTTGTCGTCCACCATCGACGCCGGCCCGATCAGGCCGATGAACCCCTCCCCCCATTCCACGATGCCGAAATTGGTGCCCAGCCCGACGTCGAGGGCGCTTGTCACCCCTTCCGTTCTGACGGCGACGTCAACGAGGTAGCTCCGGTAGTGGAACGTCAACTGTTTGATGACGCGGACGCCGGTCTGAGGGATCTCGTAGGTGAACGTCAGGTGGCCGGTGGGATGAGCCGCGTCCAGGGTCGAAAAATCGCGCTCGGCGTGATAGAGGCCTTCAGCCAGTTGCTTGTTGATGGCAGGGTCTGCCGTCTGGACGGACAAGGGCCCACGAAACTTGCCTTCGGTGTGCATGAGTTGAATGGGCTGTGGTCCCGTTGGGGTGGCGGCCGTGTAGCGGCGCAGCGCCCAACTCCGGATCTCAGCGCCCCGGTTGGTAAAGACGGCCCGGAACAGCTCGGTGACCACTTCTTCCGTTTTTTCTTCGGACGCAGGCCGCCTTTGCGCTTCGCCCTGGATTCTGGAATCAGCAGGAGGACGGCGCGCATCGGGTGCACCTAAATCCGGTGCAATGGGGCCTGAACCTTGAGCCGGCTCCGAGGATGGTGCGGGAGCGGAGGGCGCAACGGTCTGATTCGGCCGCTCTGGCTGAACGGGCTGCGGGGCAAGGCCAAACTCCTTCAGCAGGTAATCGTAGCCGATGATGATGGCGACAGAAAGAATGAGGAAGAGAACAACCCGTTTTTCCATCAGCCCCGTGATTCCCCCATCAAGCGCTGTGATCGTTCAAGTGCCGTTCGTTCCTGTGTCGGTTGCCCGGTGACAGCGGCCTCGGTCGCATTGTGTGTCACGGATGATCGGCGCAGAGACCACGCGTTCGCAGGAGCGGGCCTGTTTACTGAACCGGGTCGTACCCGCCCGGATGGAAAGGGTGACATTTTAACAGCCGACGGACGGCCCATATCACTCCCGGCAGAACGCCGTGCCGCCGGATCGCCTCCCATGCGTACTGCGAACAGGTGGGCTCAAATCGGCAGGCGGGCGGAAGCAGAGGCGAAACCCATCGCTGATACAGCGTGATCACACCGAGGCAGAATCGTCGCATGGCGGGTCCGATTCAGGAATCAGCAATCCTTCATGCCGCAGAGCCGATAGCCAGGCCTCCCGAAGCGCCGGCGGGCGAACGAGAAGCGCCTCGCGCCTGGGAAAGACCAGCAACTCTCGTCCCCTCACCAATTGCCGCTGCAGTTGGCGCGCCAGTTCCCGGAAAATACGCTTGGCCCTATTTCTGGCCACCGCCCCGCCCAGCCGTTTGCCCACCACGATCCCGATTCGACTGTGGGGGAAGCTGGAAGGACAGGAGACTATGTTGAACAGCGCAGTCTGAAACCGGCGGCCCTCCTTTTTGATGCGCTCGATCTCAGCGCTTTTCCGCAGGAAGAGCAGACGATCTCCCGGCGGTCGGGCCATCCTGGGGGTATCCTTTCACACTGTCAACCGCGCCCGCCCTTTGGCCCGCCGACGGGCCAACACCTTGCGGCCCTGTTTCGTGCTCATGCGTTTCCGAAACCCGTGATCCCGTTTTCTTTTTAATTTCGAAGGTTGTCTGAACGTGAACGACATCGCGGTTCTCCTTCAGGCCAATCCAATTGCTCGGGAAAGCTCGTCATTATAGGTGCCGTCTTTCGGTGTGTCAATCACGCCTACTGCGTGGTCATTGAGGAGACCCTTCGCTTCACAATATTGGAGGAACAAGACAGTCGAGATCGTGCAACGTTGAGGCAGTTTTGTCGGCCCATTGCCATTCCGCCACATTGATCCTATCTTGCCGAATCTTTCCGATATGCATAACAGCTTGAAACTCGATGAAAATATGAAATCGCCGCTGAAACATTCCTCTGGCATTCAGCTTGCTGAATCCTATATGACTCTGCTAATTTAGCGGGCCAACATTTTTACCGACCACCTCATCTGAGGTGAGACTCTTAGAGAAAGGAGGTGAGTGATAGATGAAAAAGATGCTGATGGCAATGGTCGCGTTGGTCATCGGGCTGTCGTTTGGCATGGCGACGTTCGCCCAGGCCGATGAGAAGGCAGCGGCGCCGGCGGCACCGGCAGCGCCGGCAGCGGCTGCACCAGCTGCACCAGCCGAGAAGAAGGACGAGGGCAAGAAGGACATGGGGAAGAAGGCCGAGAAAAAGGAATCCAAGAAGAAAGCCGAGAAGAAGTAATACCGGCTGTACTTCGGGAGACTGGCCCCCTTCGATGGAGCCCTGCTCGATCGAAGGGGTTGCCGGTCCTCTTTACCGCAAAGACGTGCAGAGTTCCCCGCGCTCTACCAAAACTTTCATCTGCTCGTCCCACACGACCAAGCCGGGACTGACATGTAGCACATAAGGAGGATGATTCTAATGAGGCGATGGTTCACGTTCGCACTGGCCCCGGTGCTGTTGCTGGCGGTCGGGTGCGCCAAGGCTCCGACCGAGAAGCTCGAGTCCGCTGAAAAGGCGGTCAATGAGGCACGCACGGCCGGCGCGCCGAGTTATATGGCCGAAGATTTTGCGAAACTCGAAGGCATGCTGGCCAACGCCAAGAAGGAGATTGCGGACCAGGATGCCAAGATGGCCTTGCTGCGCGATTACGGCAAGGCTGAGCAGTTGCTGGCCTCCGTGCCAACCGATGCGGTGCGCGTGACGGCCGACACGGCGAAAAAGAAGGAAGAAGCCAAAGTGGCGGCCATGCAGGCGCAACAGGCGGCGCAGAAAGCGGTCAAGACCGCTCAAGACTTGGTCGCCAAAGCGCCGGCGGGGAAAGACCGGGCCGCGCTGGAGGCGATCAAGGCCGATGCGAAAGGATTGACCACCTCCCTGACCGAAGTGCAGGCTGCCATCGACGCCGGTGACTACTTGGCGGCCCAGGCCAAAGCCAAGGCCATCCGGGAGAAAAGCGAAGCGGTCGCCACTGAGATTCGGAACGCGCTCGCCAAAGTCAGCGCCGCCAAGGCTCCGAAAGGGAAGCCGGCGAAGAAATAGGGTCATCATGTCCACTCCCGCTGGTCCATCGCTCCGGTCCTGGTCGGTACTCTTCTGTCTGGCTGTGAGCTTGTCTGGCTGCGTGCAGAAAGCTCCTCCGGAACTCCTCCAGGCAGTGGAGACGCTGGACCGTCAGCTCGTGGCGGACCGGGGAGCGGAATATGCTCCAGAAGAGTACGCGCGGTTTGTTGAACGCTGGGTGGCCGTGAAAGGGCGGATCCTGTCCGAAGATGATGTCATCCGATGGCCCTGGGAAGCCAACGCCTTGGCGGCCGATCTGCGCAAGGTGCAGGAAGAGGGGGCGCGGGCGGTGACGGCGGCCGCCCAGCGAAAAGAGGCGGAGCGTCTTGAGGCTGAAGAGAGCCTGGCGATGCTGCAGCGGCGGCTCCGGGTGTTCGCCGGCAGGCTGGACGGGATGGGAGGCCGGATGGTGCTCGGGCAGAAACCGATCGAGACCGAATTGCTGGTCCGACAGGCGCGCTCCTTTTTCGAGCAGGGGCTGTTTTCCCGTTCCGTCCGAGCTGCCCAGGAGGCTGCCCTGCTCATGGATGATCAAACCACGACGTTGAACACGGAACTGGGGCGCTACGCCGATGAGCAACGAATCGGGGGGTGGCGCAGAATGGTCCGCCGCACCGTGGAGTGGTCGCGGGCGCATCAATCCGCCGCCATTGTGGTCAGCAAGGCAGACCGACGCCTGACGTTGTACCGAAACGGCCGCCCTGTCGTGTCGTATCCGGTCCGACTCGGCTACAATGGTTTCCTGGAAAAGCGCTATCAGGGAGACGGAGCGACTCCGGAAGGGCAGTATCGGGTCATCAAGAAACGCGATCGAGGCCAGACGCAATTTTATCGGGCCTTGTTGCTTGATTATCCCAATGTCCAAGATCGCCGTCGGTTCCGGCAGGCTCGTCTCGACGGGGCGATTCCGGTGGAGGCGTTCATCGGGGGTCAGATCGAAATTCACGGAGAGGACAATCTATCTCTCAGCCAGACGCTCGGCTGCCTCATGTTGGAGAACCGGCAAATTGACGCCTTGTTTGAGGCGACCGAGGTGGGCACGCCGGTGACGATCATCGCCGCCACGGAGCTGGCCAATCCGGTCGCGCTGGCGTTGGCGGAGCTGGAGCGGTTTCGTGCAGGTGAGGACCCGGGGGATCAGTATGCCGAAGATCCGGATGCCCAGAGCCAGGATGTCCCGGACGAGACAGTCGAACGAGGGTAGGAGTTGATGAAGCGGTTCTCTGCTACGAGGCTGAAGATCGTGCGCGGTGCATTCCTGGCTCTTGGCGTTACCCTCGCGCTTGCAGCCTGTCAGGGCGGGGTTTCCCGCGACGGAGAAGTCAGGGCGTCGGAGCCGGAACAGAAACAGGGGCCGCGCATTGAGCAACTTCGCGCACGGCATGCCGCCCTTCAACGTCAACTGTCACAGCGGGCACCGGATGGCACCTATATCATCGTGGATACCGCGCGCAATCGGCTCTATGTGAAGCGCCGTGAGGTGGTGTTGTTGACGGCCATTGCCTCGACCGGAAGTGGCACGATTCTGGACAATCCCGACCGTCCCGGCGCGCAATGGGTATTCGACACGCCACGGGGCGAGTTCGCCATCCAATCGAAGTTGGCGAATCCTGTCTGGGTCAAGCCCGACTGGGCCTTCCTCGAAGAGGGGCTGGACGTCCCGACGGATCCGTTGCAGCGTCTCGAGCCCGGGATGCTCGGTGAATATGCGCTGGGGTTCGGCAGCGGCTATTTCATACACGGGACTCTGTACACCAGGCTGCTGGGTAAGAATGTGACCCATGGCTGCATCCGGCTGAATGATGAAGACCTCCGAGCTGTGCATAGGCTCTCGAGAATTGGGACCCCTGTCATCATCTTCTAAGACGGACAGCAGGGCTCGCCCTGAGCCGCCAATCCTCCTGCGTAGGCGACCGTGCCGTCTTCCGACCGGCACCCACGCATTGGCCATAGCCACCTGAAGAGGCCGTCCGGTTGTCCCACCGATTCATGACCAAAACAACGCTGATCGTCGCCACGCTGTGCGCTCGATGAACCGCGTGTGTCTCGCCCGCTGTGCAACTCTTTTGCTCGCCTTCCTCACGATGACCGCAGGCCCGGCCTCGCCGAGCAGTCTGGAGACTGGTGATTTTGAAACGGTGCGGGAGGCGAACCGGGTTCTGGAAGAAGAAATCAAGCTGGCCGCTCGCCCCCAGGTGTACCTCCTTGTGGATTGCTCCGAACGAGTCGTCTTGATCAAGGGCCGCGGCGTCGAGCTCTACCGTCTCCCGATCATTGACTGGCGTCTTTCCGGAGAAGGCCCGTTAGCCGTCGTGTTTCGCCTACTCGTCAGACCTCCCGTCGTCCGTCCCAAAGCCATGCCGGGCGAGGATCCTTCTTCGGATCCCATTGATCTCCATGATATGCCGGCGGATTATGATCTTGTCTTCGATCCGGCCCTCATCCTCGCTGTGGCGCCACCGCTGAGCGAACAGCCATGGCTGTGGGCGAAGAGCCACCTGCGGGAATGGTGGCGACACGTGGTGGCCTGGGTCCGTGTCACCGTCACCGCCGACCAGGCGGCCCTCGGCGCCCATCTTCGCCTCACGCTTTCAGAAGAAGCGGCACAATCGCTTGCCTGGTCTGTCACCGACGGCATGCCCATGCTGATCCGCAGAGCGACATCTCTGTAAACGAGGGCCCGCATCCTCTCTCGCCACCGGTTTGCGTTTTACTCCTCGCCAGCCTAAGATACGGCCTTTGTGTAATATTGCGCGCAATTTTTTTTCTGCGGCCGGTGAAGGGGAAACGATGGTGGTGACCAAAATGAGTGCGCGGCTGGGATCCTGGCAAACCAGTGTGGAGGCCGCGCTGGGTGAAATGGTGCACGCGAGGGTCGTGGCGCGCCTGTGGGCCAAAGACCACACGCTGTGGAAGCCGGACCCCACCGAGATTACGAATCGGCTCGGCTGGCTCACGGTGGCCGAACAGATGCTGGAGCGGGTAGGTCAACTGCAGGCGTTTGCGCAAGCCGTGCGTGCCGACGGCTTCCGACATGTCGTGCTGCTGGGCATGGGCGGCAGCAGTCTCGGCCCCGAGGTGCTGCGTTCCACCTTTGGCTCCGCCCGAGGGTTTCCGCGCCTCTGGGTGCTGGATTCCACCGTCCCTGGCGCCGTGCGTGACGTCACCAAGTCCATCCGCCCGGCCAAAACCCTGTTCGTCCTGGCCAGCAAATCCGGCGGCACGATCGAGGTCATGTCCCTCTTCTCCTACTTCTTGGATCTGGTGGCCAGGTCCCGCGGAAACACCGGGGGAACTCAGTTCGTGGCGATTACCGATCCCGGCACAGGGTTGGCCTCCTTGGCACGGGAACACGGATTCAGGGCAACGTTTCTCAATCCGCCCGATATCGGTGGGCGGTACTCAGTCCTGTCGTACTTTGGGTTGGTGCCGGCCGCGCTCGCGGGGTTGGACCTCAAGACGCTGCTCAGCCGCGGAGTCCAGATGGCGCAGGCCTGCGGCCCAACCCATCTTCCCCACCAGAATCCCGGCGCGTATCTAGGGGCGGTGCTGGGGATACTCGGCGGAGCCGGCCGGGATAAAATCACGCTGATCGCCTCCCCGAAGGTGAAAACGTTCGGGTTGTGGGCGGAACAATTGCTGGCTGAAAGCACCGGGAAGCAAGGCAAGGGACTGGTGCCGATCGCCGAGGAACCGATGGCCGCGCCGAAGGCCTATGGGAATGATCGTCTGTTCGTGTATCTGCGGCTCAACGGTGACGCCAACAGTATGACTGATCGTCATGTCCAGGCGCTGGAACGCGCGCGCCAACCAGTGCTCCGACTGACGTTGCGCGATCGTTATGATCTGGGTGCCGAGTTCTTCCGGTGGGAGTTTGCCACGGCCGTCGCCGGCCATTTTCTTGACCTCCATCCGTTCGACCAGCCCAATGTGCAGGAAAGCAAAGAGAACACGAACCGGAATCTTGAGGCAGTCCGTGCGCATGGCCGGGTCCCCTCCGTGCAAGCGGATGGCGCGCTCACTAATCTCCTGGCCCAGGCGGCGCCGGGCAAGTACTTCGCGGTCCTGGCCTATATGCGTCCTTCGCGGGCAGCCGAGACGGCCCTCAGATCGCTTCGCAAGGCAGCCCTGACCAGGTACCGGGTGGCAACCACAGCAGGGTATGGGCCTCGGTACCTGCATTCAACCGGCCAGCTACACAAAGGCGGCCCGGGCACGGGCCTCTTTCTACTGCTCGTGGAGGACATGAATCAGGGTATCGAGATCCCGGGCGCGCCTTATACGTTTGGTACGTTGGCCGAAGCGCAGGCGGCAGGGGACCTCCAGTCGCTCCAAGCGCACCAGCGGCCGGTTGTGCGGATACGCCTCAGACGGAATGGAGCTGCCACGATCAAAACGCTTGCCCGTGCGTTGAGCAGGAACAGCGATGCTCGCCGGTGGACCACTCGCGCGATCACAAAGGGCTGAAAGAACTCCTTCCTCCACAAAGGAGGGCGATCTATGAGTGGGAGCATTGTCTTCTTGTTCGGGGTGCTCAGTTACCTGATCTTTTTCGTCACGTTTCTGTACGCGATGGGCTTTGTCGGCAACGTGGTGGTTCCGAAATCCATTGATTCTGGTGCAGAAGGGTCGGCAGACCAAGCCCTGCTCATAGACGCCGTGTTGCTCGGACTCTTTGCGATTCAGCACAGCGTGATGGCGCGGCAGTGGTTCAAGAGACGGTGGACCAAACTTATCCCTCAACCGGTTGAACGCAGCACCTATGTCCTGATTTCCAGCTTGTTGCTGGGCTTTCTCTTCTGGCAATGGCAGCCTCTGCCGGGCGTGGCGTGGAAGGTGGACCAGCCCTTCGGCCAACTCATTCTGCAGGGGTTGTTCTGGACCGGCTGGCTGATCGTCCTGTTGTCCACCTTCATGATTGATCACTTCGATCTGTTTGGATTGCGGCAGGTGTACCTATATGCGAGCGGAAAGGAGTACACCCCACCGGGATTCAAGATGACGGCGCTGTACCGTTACGTTCGGCATCCGATCATGGTGGGCTTCATCATCGCCTTCTGGGCGTCACCGGTCATGACCGTAGGCCACCTCGTCTTTGCGCTCGCCACGACGGCCTACATCCTGCTCGCTATCCAATTCGAGGAGCGCGATCTGTTGAAATTCCACGGTCAAGCCTATGAGGAATACCGCCGGAACGTCTCCATGATCGTCCCACTGCCGAAAAAGAAATGAGCGCAGAAACGCGGCTGACCATCGCAGCATGAGCGCGGCACCTGAACTCCGGGTCATGAATGACAGCGAGGAACTAACGCGTGAGGCCGCCGAGCTGTTTGTGTGGTTCGGCGAGCAGGCGATCGGGACGCGCGGGCGGTTTCGGGTGGCGCTGTCCGGCGGGTCCACGCCGAAAGCCCTGTACGCCGCATTGGCCGGCCCGGCCTTCTCAGGACAGTTGGACTGGCGTCGCGTCGAGTTCTACTTTGGGGATGAGCGATGCGTGCCGCCCGACCATGCCGAGAGCAACTTCGGCATGGCGAACGGGGCCCTGTTCCGTCCGCTCAAGATGGCGCCGGAGCGGATCTTCCGGATGTCCGGCGAATCCGGCGACCCCGACGAGGCCGCCCGCCGGTACGAGAAGCTGATCCGGGAACGGTTCGAGGCCCCCGCTCCGGGCTGGCCCAGCTTTGACCTGATCCTGCTCGGCCTGGGAGAGGATGGGCATACCGCCTCCTTGTTTCCGAACACGCAGGCTCTCGATGAGCGCGCACGCCTGGTCGTGCCCTCGGTGGCGCCGCGCGAGCCGAAGCAGCGACTGACGCTCACGGCCCCGGCGATCAACGAAGCGCGAGCGGTGGTCTTTCTGGTCAGCGGGCCCGGTAAGGCCACCGCCGTTCACGCGGTGCTTGAGGATCGAGGTCAAAATGATCGGCAAATCCCGGCGAAGCTGGTCCGCCCGGTGAGCGGGCGGCTGATCTGGTTGGTGGATCGAGCTGCCGCCGCTGCCCTTGCGGTCACGAAGCAAAATGTGGTCTCTCATGAGGAGTGAATGATTCTCGCAGGCGATATCGGCGGCACGAAGACCAATCTGGCCCTGCTCGACTGGAAGACCGAGCGTGTGGAGCCGGTTCGGGAACAGACCTTTGCCAGCCCCGACTTCGGATCGCTGGAAGAGATCATGACCGAATTTCTGAAACCGCCTGCGAAGCCTTCGCTCGAACCCGCCGAGGAGGAATCAGCATCCGAACCGTCCAGCGCCTCTGCCCCCGAAGAATCTCCGACGATCGAGGCCGCCTGCTTTGGGGTGGCCGGGCCGGTGCTTCAGAACCGGTCCCGGACCACGAATCTGCCGTGGGTTGTGGATGGGGCCGAGTTAGCCAAGCGGTTTGAGATCCCGCACGTGCGTCTTCTGAACGATCTGGAGGCCACGGCGTATGGGCTCCTGACCTTGCGCCCTGATGAAATGTCCGTCTTGAACGCCGGCAGTCCTTCTCCGGCCAAAGGCGCGATGGCGCTGATCGCGGCCGGCACGGGGCTGGGGGAAGCGATTCTGTTCTGGGACGGCGCGCGCTATCGCCCGATGCCGTCCGAAGGCGGCCACACGGACTTCGCGCCGAACAGCGACATTGAGATCGAGCTGCTCCGGTACCTGCGCCTCAGCTATCTGCACGTGAGTTACGAACGCGCGTTGTCGGGCGCCGGCCTGCACGCCATCTATGAATTCCTTCGGGACACGAAACGAAACGAGCCCACGTGGGTGGCGGAACGCCTGAAAGTGGGCGATCCCGCCGCCGTCATCACCGAAATCGGGCTGAGCGGCCAAGCGGAAATCTGCAAACAGGCGCTGGACCTGTTCGTCTCGATCTACGGGGCAGAGGCCGCGAACTTGGCGCTCAAAGCGCTGGCGTTGGACGGGGTCTACGTCGGGGGCGGGATCGCCCCCAAGCTGCTGCCGAAGCTGAAGGACGGCACCTTCATGCGGGCGTTCACGGGGAAAGGACGCTACAAACAGTTGTTGAGTTCCATTCCGGTGCGCGTCATTATGAACCAGAAGACCGCGTTGCTGGGGGCGGCGTCGGTGGCGGCAGAGCTGGTACGGGAGGAGCAACACGAGTCTGGCTAGAGGCATGCGGCCATGCACTTAGGCGCCTCCCGCGGCATCGGGGACCCGTTGCTCTTGTATTGCAACGGGTGAGCACGGCGCTCCGGCGCAGGGCGTTTCTGACCGCATGCCTCTGGCTTGGGTGAGCCAGTAGCACCCGCGCCAGTGAGAGAAAAGAGAGTCAGGGTGAAGGAAAGAAAATGGAGAGTAAGGTGGAGAAGCAAGGATTAGAAGAACTCAAGCGGATGG
Source organism: Nitrospirota bacterium (assembly GCA_016207025.1). Classification (GTDB taxonomy): domain Bacteria; phylum Nitrospirota; class Nitrospiria; order Nitrospirales; family Nitrospiraceae; genus JACQQM01. The sequence goes on from JACQQM010000009.1 coordinate 24,491, forward strand.
CGGCGGAGGAGTCGGTGAAGTTCGTCCGCGATGGCGACGTGGTGGGGCTCGGCACCGGCTCAACCGCCAAATATATGGTCATTGCGCTGGGCGAGCGGGTCCGGCAGGGGTTGAGCATCAAGGGGGTGCCGACCTCGCAGGAGAGCGCCGACCTGGCGCACAAGCATTGCATTCCGCTCCTGAACAACGACGGCGCTTGGGCAATCGACGTGGCGATCGACGGCGCGGATCAAGTGGACCCCCAGCTTAACTTGATCAAAGGCGGCGGCGGGGCGCTGTTGCGGGAGAAGATCGTGGCGGCCGCGGCCCGGCAGCTCATCATCATCGTGGACGAGAGCAAGCGGGTGCCGGTGCTGGGACACCCGATGCCGCTGCCGGTCGAAGTGGCCACCTTCGGCTGGAAGAGCACCGCGTGCCAGATTGAACAGCTCGGCGTGAAGGCGGTGATCCGCGAGCACGGCGGGCAGCGCTACAAGACCGAGGCCGGGAACTATATCCTGGACCTGCAGATCGATCGGATCACGGACCCCGCCGGGCTCGAGGCCCGGCTGAACGTCATTCCCGGCGTGGTGGAGACCGGCCTCTTTGTGGGCCGGACCCATGTGCTGATCGTCGGGACCCCACGTGGGGTCGAGATCCAGACCGCGGCTAACCGATGATCCACCACGACCGGCTGCCGAGTTCCCCCGCCGACCCATGAGGAACTCCGTGGACCCCTATCGATTGCCCCAAACGGTCGTGCCCATACGCTACGAGCTTCGCCTGGAGCCGGACCTGGTCGCCTGCACCTTCACCGGGGTCGAGACCGTGACTGTGGAGGTTCGCGAGCCGACCGTTGAGATGATCCTGAACGCAGCCGAGCTGGAAATCACGGACGTGACGGTGGGGCGCGAAGGCCGCGTGCTTCGCGGCAGTGTGGAATTAGATGAAGCGGCGGAGCGCTGCCGACTCCGCTTTTCCGAGGCACTCGGGGTCGGAACGTGGCACCTGCGTCTGGACTTCAAGGGGATCCTCAACGACAAACTCCGGGGGTTTTACCGGAGCACCTATCAGGATCAGGCCGGCGACTCCCGCGTGTTGGCCGCCACCCAGTTTGAAGCCACGGACGCGCGTCGGGCGTTTCCGTGCTGGGACGAACCGGCGTTCAAGGCCGTGTTTACGCCCACGCTCGTGATCGATCCCGCGCTGACCGCTGTGTCGAACACGCCGGTAATCTCCGAGCATCGCGAGGACGGGAAAAAGGTGGTGCGGTTCCGCGAGACGATCCGCATGTCCACCTATCTGGTTGCGTTCGTCGTGGGCCCGCTGGAGGCCACTGACCCGGTCATGGTCGGCCGGACGCCGCTGCGGGTCTGGTGCGTCCCCGGCAAGCGACGCCTGACCTCGTTCGGGCTGGAGATCGGGAGCTTCTCGCTCCGGTTTTTCGAGGAGTATTACGGACTCCCGTATCCGGCGGACAAGCTGGACCTGCTCGCCATTCCGGACTTTGCCTCGGGCGCCATGGAGAATCTGGGCGCCATCACGTTCCGTGAAAGCGCCCTGCTGGTCGACGAGCACACGGCGACCCACGCGGAGCTGGAGCGGGTAGCCGACGTGATCGCGCACGAGAACGCGCACATGTGGTTCGGCGATCTCGTGACGATGTCGTGGTGGAACGGGCTCTGGCTGAATGAGGCGTTTGCCACGTTCATGGAGATGCTCGCCGTGGATGCGTGGAAGCCGGACTGGCAGCGGTGGACGACCTTCGGGGTCTCGCGGGCCGCCGCGCTGTCGGTGGACGGACTGCACAGCACGCGGTCGATCGAATATCCCGTGCGTGCGCCGAAGGACGCCGACGCGATGTTCGATGTGCTGACCTACGAGAAAGGTGCATCGGTCCTGCGGATGCTCGATCAGTATCTCGGCCCTGAGGTCTTCCGCAACGGTGTCCGCGCGTATCTGCGCGCGCACGTCTACGCCAACGCCGACACCGGTGATCTGTGGGAAGCATTGGGACGCGTGGCACAGCAACCGGTCCCGGCGGTCATGAACGGATGGATCTTCCGCCCGGGGTACCCGCTCATCAGCGTCGGCCTTGCTCAGGGGGTCCGTCTCGTCCTCGCGCAGCGCCACTTCACCTACCTGCCGGATACCGCGGCCGAGGCCGGGTCAGAGCGCGAGCGGCCCGAGCCGTGGCAGGTGCCCTTGCAGATTCGGATCACAACCCATGGAACGTCCAGCACGCTCCGGGTCCTGCTCACGGAAACGGAGACGCACCTTGACCTGCCGGAGGGGTTTGACTCCGTCCTGGTCAACGAGGGCGGCCATGGGTTCTACCGTGTGCATTACGCGCCAGAGCTGCTGGAGCGTCTCCTGCGCCTGGTGCCGGACAGGCTGGCGGCGATCGAACGGTTCAACCTGGTCAACGACTCGTGGGCGGGCGCGACGGCCGGATTGATCCCGCTCACGGAGTACCTCGAGCTGACGGCCCGGTTCAAGTCCGATCGAGACCGAAACGTGTGGGCGGTTTTGATCGAATCGTTTCATGCGCTGCACCGGCTCATCATGCCCGCTGATCGGCCGGCGCTGGAGGCGCTCGTGCGAGATCGTGTCGGGCCCGCGGTGGCCGAACTCGGGTGGGTTCCTCGAGCCGGCGAGCACGAACTGACCCGGCAACTCCGTGGGGACCTCATCCGAGCCCTCGGGACCATTGGGAATGACCGGGCTGTTCAGGCCCGCGCCGCCGAGCTCTATGCGGAATATACCTGTGACCAGATCGCCGGCCGTTCCGGCGACATTGACCCGAACGTGCTCCCGGCGCTCATCGCGGTGCTCGCTTACGCGGGAGACTCAGCCCGGTACGACGAGTTTTTCCGGCGGTTCCGCTCAGCGGCCACGCCGCAGGAGGAACGGCGCTACTTGTTCGCGCTTGCCTTGTTCCAGCCCTCCGCGCTCGTGGACCGGACGCTCGCGCGCGCGATCAACGGGGAGGTCCGCATGCAAGATGCGCCGTTCGTAGTCCGGGCGCTGTTGCTGCAGGTTGCCGGGCGTGAGCGGGCGTGGGAGTTCGTCAAGCAAAACTGGGACACCATGGACCGGCTGTACCCCAAAAACGGGCTGCGCCGGATGTGTGAGGGGGTGACCGGCCTCGCGACGCCCGAGCTGGAGCAAGATGTGCACCGGTTTATCGCCGAGCGGAAGATCGAGCTTGGTGGGAAAACACTCGACCAGTATCTGGAGCAATTACGCGTCGCCGTCGCATTCCGCGCGCGTGAAGGAGCGGCGCTGAACCGCTATCTCGCGCGCGTCGCCTCGCGCTAGCAACATCTCGGTCGGTATCTCAAGCCGCCGTTCACCATACTGGGAACGGCACAGAGGAGCCAAAGCTTGATGATGGAACCCACGTCCAGTTCGCCGCAAGCTGTGTCCACTCCGGTGGATGAGAGTCAGATCAAGAAACTGCTGACCGAGGTGGAACAGCGAGCCCCTGACGATGCGATCAAATTCCTCAACGACGAACCCGATACGGTCATCGCCCAGGTGTTGGCCTTGCTCAATCCCGCGATGTCGCTCAAGATCCTCTCGCGGCTTGAAGCCGAGCGGCGGCAGGCTGTCCTCTCGGCCGTCCCCGCAGAACGCAGCAAGCAGTGGGCGCGCAACGAAGCCTATCCCGAGGGAACGGTGGGCCGGCTGATGGATCAGCCGGTGGCCGTCTTCGGCATGGATCTCACCGTCCAGGAGGCGGTGGAGCAATTGCGCGAGCTGGTGAAACAGGCGTTTATCACCTATGGGTATGTGACCGATCCAGCGGGAACGCTCCTGGGCGTGATCGTCATGCGCGACCTCTTGTTGGCGGACAAGACGCGGCGGTTGCGCGAGATCATGCTCCGGGATCCGTTTTACCTCACCCCGCACCTGTCGCTGGCGGATGCCTTGCAGCAAGCCTTGCCTCGCCATTATCCCGTCTATCCGGTCTGCGATGAGGCCGGCCGCCTGATCGGCCTCGTGCGCGGGTATGTGCTTTTCGAGGAGCAGACCATGGTGATCAGCGCCCAGCCGGGTCGCATGGTCGGGGTGGAAGAAGAAGACCGACTGTCCACTCCGTGGTGGCGGAGTCTCAAGTTCCGCCACCCGTGGCTGCAGCTCAATCTGCTGACGGCCTTCCTGGCCGCGGCCGTGGTCGGTCTGTTTGAAAAGACGATTGAACAGGTGGTGGCGCTGGCGGTCTTCTTGCCGGTCTTAGCCGGTCAATCGGGCAACACGGGGTGCCAAGCCCTCGCCGTGACCTTGCGCGGGATGACCCTGGGCGAACTCAAAGCGGGCAAAGGGAAACTGCTCGTGACGAAGGAGGCCTTTCTCGGTCTCCTGAACGGGATGTTCGTCGGTGTCACGGCTGGCCTGGGCATGTATCTGTACGCCAGCCTGCAGCACCATCCCGCGGCGTTGATGCTGGCCTTCGTGGTGTTCCTCGCGATGATCGCCAGTTGTGTCACCAGCGGCCTGTCCGGGGCTCTGATTCCGATGGGGTTGAAAAAAATGGGCGCGGACCCCGCCACGGCCTCCAGCATCTTTCTGACGACTGCCACCGATGTCGTCAGCATGGGAGTCTTTCTGTGGCTGGCGACCTTGCTTGTGCTTTGATTCGGTAACAGCTACTCGTGGCGCAGCACCGTCAGCGGGCGCTGGTCCAGGATGCGGAAGGTGCTGAGGAAGCCGACGGCAAGGGTGAGGAGCACGGTGAGCGCCAGCCCGGCAGCCAGGATGCGGGGCTGGATCGTCCACGGCATGTCCAGGATATATCGCAGAACCGCCCAGGCCAGCGCGTTGGCCAGGACGATCCCGATAAGGCCGGCCACTACGCCGAGCAGAGCGTACTCGGCCGCGAAGGAGCGGGCGATCAGTCCTCGGGTGGCTCCCAGGGCTTTCAGAATCACCGACTCATAGAGACGCCGGTACCGGGTGGCGGCCAGGGCGGCAGCCATCACGATCCCGCCAGCCAGGATGCAGAACACGGCCACGGCCCGAATGGCCAGCGAAAGGTGTTCCAGGATCCGGGCGAAGCTCTCCAGTACATCCCCGATGTTGATGGCCGTCACGTTCGGGAAGGCGGCCACCACCGCTTGTTGGAGCGGCACCTCCCCCTCCGGCGGCACGCGCACCGTGGCCACATAGGTGAAGGGCGCGCCCTCCAAGGAGCCGGGTGACAGGATCATGTAGAAGTTCGTGGAGAAGTTTCCCCATTCGACTTTGCGGATGCTGCTGACGTCGGCGGCCACGGTCGCGCCTTGGATGTCGAACTCGACGGTGGACCCCAGGTCCAGCCCCAGATTTTTCGCGGCATCCTCCTCGACCGAGACCAGACGTTTCGCAGGCCGTTCAGCCCTACCCCACCAGGCCCCCTTCGTGATGACGTTGTCCTTCGGGAGGTCCTCCAGAAACGTCAACACGTATTCTCGGGTGACGTACCAGCGTTTTCTCCCCTCCCGTTCTTGGCCGTCTCGCTCTTTGCCCGGCGCCTCTTCTCGATACTCGTCAACCACGACCGGCTTCCCGTTGATCGCATGCAGCCGGGAGCGCACCAGCGGGGTGACTTCGGGACGGGAATCCGTCGTCCGCTCGCGGATCAGATGCAAGAAAGCGTCCTTCTGATCCGGCTGGATATCGATAAAGAAGAAGGTCGGCGCATCAACCGGACGGCTCTCGCCGAGCTGATCGACCAATGACCGTTCCAGGAGTGAGACCGCCACGATGACCATCACGCCGATGCCCACCGACACCATTACCCCCGTCGCCTGACTGCCGGGCCGATAGAGGTTCCCGATGGCCTGGCGGAGCGCAAGGGAGCGGGGGGCGGACACCGCACGAAGGACGTGAATCAGCACATGGGCGGCCAGCAGGAGCAGGACCACGGCGACCGCCAGGGCGCCGATGAACAGCAAGCCGATCTTCAGCGATCCGGCCTGCCAGATGGCCAGGACCGCTAAGCCAACCGCGATGCCGAGGGCGACCACTGAACGCACGGTCAGCCATTGCGCCTTCAGCCGTTGTGATAGGAGCGCAGTCCCCGTCACGCGTGTCCACTCAAGCCTGCGTCCGGACTGCTGTGCGGACTTGTCCGACCCTTGTACCGCTCCGGCCGCTGCCACTTCCCGGCGGAAAATGAGCGCGGGGTGAATGTCCCGGATTTCCAGCAAGGGCCAGAGCGTAAAGAGCAGCGTCGTCAGGATTCCCATCGCGATCCCCTTCAGGATTGGCAAGAAGGAAATGGTCGCGGGGCTCGTGGCCAGCTCGATCACATCGAGAGGGAGCAGGTTGGCCAGGAGCGTGGGTAGGGCCCCCTGCAGTCCGATGCCAAGGGCGGCTCCGGCGAGACTCCCGATCGAGCCGAGCAGCACCGCCTGAAAGAGATAGGTGCGGACCACCGTTTCCGAATCGGCGCCGACGGTCTTCAGGATGGCGATGGTGTTCAGTTTTTCTCGCAGGAAGGCCTGGACCGTGCTGGCCACCCCGATGCCGCCCACGAACAGTGCGGTCAGCCCGATGAGCCCGAGATAACGCGTGAGCTGGTCCAGGAACCGGCGGAGCTGCGGCTGGGCGTCTCGATACGGAAACACGCGGGCGGACTCGCCGGCCAGCCGGCCGCGCAGCTCGTACAGCAGCGTGTCGGCCGAGACGGTCGGTGGGACACGCAGCAGGTACCGCTCGCGGACGCGACTCCCAGGCTTCACGAGATCGGCGGCCGCCAGGCCCTCGCGCGAGATCATCACACGCGGGCCGAGGCTGAAGGCACCAGCCACGCGATCCGGTTCCTTGCGCAGGAGGCCGGTGATCGTGAAGACCGCCTGCCCGATCTTGAGACGGTCGCCCACTGAGAGGCCCATCCTGATCAAGAGCGATTTCTGGACGACAACCCCGTAACATGGAGAAGAAGAGCACGTTGTCGCAGGAGGAACGAGCAGGTCGATCAGGGGGCGGTCGGGGTCGAGTTTCAGCGCACCGTAGAACGGATAGCCCTCTTCCACCGCCTTGAGCTCGACGATCTGAGTTGGCCGGGTCGATCCGCCGCTTGTCGCAGTGGCCATTGCCACCAGTTCACTGACATGGGTGACGGCGATCCCACGGGATGCCAGCGAGCGCAGGACCGCCTCCCCGTTCTCGCTCAGGGAGTGGGACAGGCGGACCTCCAGATCCCCCGCCATCAACCCTCGCGCTTCCCGCATGACGGTCCGTTCGACGTTCGCCGCGAACAGAAAGACGCCGACCAGCGCCCCCACCCCTAATGCGATGCAGACGAAGAAATAGAGGAAATGGCGCCAGGCCGCCCGCGTCTCCCGCCAGGCCATGCGAAGGGGAAACAGATTCATATGCGGCACACTACTCACTCACAAGAAATTGCCTCTTCCGGCTCTTGTGTGGGTAATGGACTACCAGAATGGCCGTTCGTGCGGGTGTGGCAAGAGCCATCGCTTCCGCGCCTCTCCGAGCGACCCTTCCGGGCGTTTCGGGCCGGAAGCCTTCCGGAATTCCCGTGGCCACGGTCCGGGGACCCGTTGCTCCTTTGTTGCAACGGGTGTTGACCGTGGTGCCGTGGTCAGTTCCGGCTTTCCTATCCCGCAGCGCCTCGGTGGGGTGCGCGACGCGAGGAATAACGAGCGTCACGTTTGCGCACGCCGCCGAGGCGGTGAGGCGGCCGGGTCTTACCCCGCTCGTCCGGCGAAATCCGCTCTGGCCCCTACCACACCCGTCGTGTACAGGAACACCCACACGAGTTCCGGAAGAGACAAGAAAATTAGCTTGCGTCTCTAACGGGTGAGCCATTATAGTTAGGACACTGGAAATTGTGAGGTAGTAGAAAGTAGAATACCAACGTTATGAAGCAGCAGGTTAAAAAACTCTCCTTAAACGAAGCCGCAAGACGCCTAGCCGAATTGACCCAGGAATACTTTGACCGGCTACCTTCGGTCGAAAGAAAGAAAAGGCTTAAGGCTTTCCAGGCCCTCGCCGCCGAAGCTTCTTCTCGGCTTCAGCGCGGTCCTGCTGATATTCGCGCCACGTCTGGTAAAAGTCATCGTACTCCGGCATCCCCGGTTGCAGCCCGAGGGCATCGGTAACTTCCTTCCACGTCATCGCCTGCAAGATATCTCGCCACTGCTTTTTCTGTTCCCTGATGGATTTAAGTTTGTCTTTATCCGGCGGTGGGCGACGTTTCCCTCGTTGCTCCTCCTCACGCCTTACGCGATCAATGTCATCGCGCTTGTCGTCAGCTACCATGAGCTGCCCGCGTCTCCCGCCAGGCCATCTTCAGAGGGAACGAAGTCACGACTGCTCTCCAGGCGCGGATGCCTTCGATCCTGAATACACGCGGGACCGTTGATCCGACTCGATCCGGCCGTCGCGGAGGGAGACAATCCGTTCTGCGTAGGCTGCCAGGTCCGGATCGTGGGTCACCAGCACCAAGGTGCTGCCGTGATCGCGGTTCAGCGAGAGGATCAGATCAATTACCTGGCGGCCGGTTGCCGAGTCGAGATTGCCGGTGGGTTCGTCCGCCAGCAGGATCGGCGGTCGGCAGGCAAATGCCCGCGCCACCGCGACGCGCTGTTGCTCGCCCCCGGAGAGTTGCACCGGGTAGTGAAATTGACGGTCTTGCAGCCCCACCTCTGTGAGCAACTCAGCCGCTCGTGCCCTGGCATTCTGGTCTCCGTTCAGCTCCAACGGGACCGCGACGTTCTCCAGGGCGGTGAGCGTGGGGATCAGATGGAAGGACTGAAAGATATACCCGATCTTCTGCCGCCGGTAACGGGCCATCCGGCTCTCGTGCAACGCCGTGATCTCCACGCCATCCAGCTTGATGGACCCGGCGGTCGGCTTATCGAGGCCAGCGATCAAGCCTAAGAGCGAGGACTTGCCGCTGCCGGACGGCCCCGTGATCGCGATCACCTGCTTGTCCGGAATCTCGAGGGTGATGTCCTGCAGGATCGTCACAGCGTGCCCGCCCGCGGTCAGGCGCATCGTCAGGTTTCGAACGGCGATCATGTTCTCTCTCTGAAAATTTGAAGGATGCAGGGACGAAACGGAGGCTATATTATACTGTATGCCTTTTCACTTCCCTCATCTCTTTTCGCTGTTTCGACGAATGGCCTTCCCCGGCTTCGTCGTAGGCGCGGTCTGTCTTGCGATTCTAGGGTGTGAGCCGGCTTCGGAACCGGTCTCATCGACCAGCGATCAGACACAACCACCTTCGGTTGCCGGTGGGCCTCGCGATGGGTTCGGGCAGCGGCTTGGCACCGATGTCACGAGCCAACCGGGGCGCAGCGGCGAGCAGCCGCGCGCCGAGCGGCCGACGATCGTGGCGTTCGGGGACAGCCTCACGGCTGGCCTAGGCGTGTCGCCGGAGGAAGCCTTTCCCGCTCAGCTCCAACGGCGACTGGATGCTGCCGACTATCAGTTCCGGGTGATCAACGCCGGGGTCAGTGGGGATACGACGGCCGGCGGAGTCCGTCGGATTGACTGGGTGCTGAGCAGTCGTCCTCGCATTGTGATCCTGGAACTGGGCGCGAACGACGGGTTGCGCGGGATCGACCTGAGCCAGACGCGAGCCAACCTTGAGCAGATCATCACCCGCTTGCAAGCCGCCGGGGTCACGGTGGTCCTGGCCGGGATGAAGCTCCCTCCCAACTATGGGCCCGAGTATACCGCGCGCTTTGCCGCGCTCTATCCGGATTTGGCCCGTCGGTACCGCCTGGTCTCGATACCCTTCTTTTTGGAAGGCGTGGCTGCGAAGACGGCGCTCAATCAGGCTGACGGGATCCATCCCACGGCGGAAGGGTACCGCGTGATCGTGGACCACCTGATGCCGGTCCTCGAGCCGCTGTTGGGTCGTGGGGCGTCAAGCCGCTCCTGAGAAAGGAGCCTTTCGGCTGTCGTGCTGGCGTGATCGCGCCCAAGCCGTGCGCCATCAGACCGCAGTCCGATGGCGCGCGGTTTCGGGTGCTCGTGTAGTTCGCGCGGTGCGAGATCAGGACTTTTTGAAGAAGGTATCGTACACGCCGTAGCCGAGGATCAGAGCGATCAACGTGTAGTACATGTAGGAGATGCCGCTGTAGTCCGGCGCGCCTTTGGGCTCGTTGGCCAGCGCCAAGGACGCGCTCATCAGGACCGACAGGCTGAGACTCAGGATTCCCGTAAACACTCTTTTCATGGAACAACCCTCCTAAATTAAGTAGAGATTTCCGAGATAACCACCGGCAGGCAAACGGCGCGGATTGTACAAAAGTTCATAAGCGGGATGCAAGAAAATTTGATGGCAGCTCGTTGGGCGTAGAAGTCTCGGAGAATCCGAGAATTTTCCCCCCTTGTCTACCAGCAGGCACGGTTGTAAGTTTGACGGGGAAAGGAGGGAGTGCCGATGCCCATGTATGAGTACAAGTGTCTGGATTGCGGAAAGGAGGCGACGCTGGCTCTCACCTTAAAGGACCATGACAGCGGAGCCGTCACCTGTCCGTCCTGTAAGAGCAAGCGGATGGAGCAATTGATCAGCAGCGTCATGGCGAAGACGAGCCGGAAGAGCTAACCCTGGAGATGCAGGCTTCGCCAGAGATACCAGGAGGCGATACTCTCGTAGGGATGCCAGGGACTGCCGATCGCTCGGATCTTGGCGGGTGAGGGTAGCGCGCGCAGCCCGTACCAGCGCTGGATCGCTTTCTTAATCCCCAGATCGTCCACCGGCAGCACATCCGACCGGTTCAAAGAAAAAATCAAAAACATCTCGGCGGTCCACCGGCCGACCCCGTGAATCGAGACCAGCGCCTCGATGATCTCCTCATTGGACTGACGCGGCAGTCGGCTTGGCCTGATCCGGCCATCCAGAAATCCCGCCGCGAGGTCCTTCAAGTACCTTGCCTTCTGACCAGAGAGGCCGACGGAGTGGAGGCGTGGCAACGGAGTCTGCACGACGGCCTGGGGTGTCGGCCGTCGCTGAGGATAGAGTCCGGCAAAGCGGTCGAAAATGACTTCCGCAACCCGGGTCGAGAGCTGCTGGGCGATGATCGAGTCGCAGAGGGTGGCGAAGTGGTGCCGACGCGGGGTCAGTCGGCAGGGGCCGATGCGGGCGATCAGCCCTCGCAAGACCGGATCGCGCGTGGCCAGGTGCCGACAAGCCGGCGCATGGTTGTCGTGTGCGGACCGGCCGCGCCTCCTGTCTCCCCGTCGATCCGTCCTCAGTAGAGCCATAATCTTCTCCGAGATAGAGCAAGGAAGCCGCCGCCGTCGGCTGCCCAGGCACAATCTTGACTGGCCGAAGATTGTGACAAATGGCCTGAAAAGATTCCAGGTACTTTTTCCACGGTCCTCAGTTGTCACACGTTCCGGCATTCTTTTGCGACCCACCTGCTGGAAGATGGCTATGACATCCTGACGGTTCAGAAGCTCCTGGATTACCGGTACGTCAGCACGACGATGATCTACACCTATGTGTTAAACCGAGGCGGTCGGGGAGTCCACAGCCCGGCTGATCGCCTCGGATTGGAGGTGGAGAGTCCTTTGGGTAAGCCGGAATAGGCTGACATGAATTGCAGTGTTTGTCGTGTTCCGGACCGTCGAAAAATTCCTTGCTAAGTGCTGAAAAAGCCAATAGAATTTTCCGCAACCAGAAAACTGATTGGTGGAGATAGGCTGACCAGTCTACTCAATAGTTAGGCCGACAATCGCGGCCGGACCGTCATGTCATCGAGGCGCAAGTTCATGATGACAGTAGGCAGATGAAGGAGGTCTTACCATGCCTGCCGCAAGCCCAGTCGAGTTATACTTAACCAGCATTACCGACGCCCTTTCGAGAATTCGCGCTATTTTGTTCGTCAATCTGGGCCTTTGTGCGATAGTGCTATCGAATGCCTACCTGGAAAAC
>JACQQM010000084.1 GCA_016207025.1 Nitrospirota bacterium
AAGTCTCGTGGGCAGGGGCGCGCGACTACTGCGCGTGGAGCGGCAGGCGCCTGCCGACCGAAGCCGAGTGGGAAAAGGCAGCGCGTGGGACCAAGGGACGGCTGTTTCCGTGGGGCCAAGCGGCTCCGGATGCCCGACGGGCCATCTTCGGCCAGCTCAACAACAAGGCCCTTCCACCGGTGGCACCCGTGGACAGTTTCAACACGGGACGCAGCCCTTACGGGCTCCACCACATGGCCGGCAACGTGGCGGAGTGGGTTCAAGACTGGAGCGGGATCGACTATTACGCCTCGATGCCGGACCGCAACCCGCCGGGGCCGGAGACCGGGCGCTACAAAGTCGTCCGTGGCGGCTCATGGAGGAGCGACCCGCCGATGCTGCGCGCCGCCACGCGCGGCGGCGCACCTCCCGACCAGCGCGCGCCGACGATCGGCTTCCGCTGCGCCAAATCGGTTCCGGCACGCGACACCAGCATGCACGAGCGCACACGATAGACCCATGAGCCTCTCCACAAGCGTGCACGACATCAAGACCCTGGTGCTGTCCTCGCACCCCCTCATCGCCATCGAGACGGTCGAGGAAGATCGCGTGCACGCCCTGCTGCTCTCCGTGGCGGCGCAGTTGCGGATGCCGTTCTTCGAGTGGTCGATCACCCGGGGACTCACGAGAGCGGAGGAGTCCAATACCCCCCATCGGTTGACGGCGAGTCCGGCAAGCCTGCTCCAGCACCTGGAGGGGCTCAGCGTGGCGGGCCTCTTCCTTCTGAAGGACTTTTCCCGGCACCTCGACGACGCGGCGGTCGCCCGGCAGTTTCGGGAACTGGCGCAACGGTTCACGCAGAAGCGCTCGACAGCCGTGCTGACCGCGGAGGACGTCCGGCTCCCCAATGAGATCGAACACGCAGCGGTCCGCTACCACCTGCGGCTTCCTGACCGGGAGGAGCTGGAAGAGGCCATCGATTGCGTGCTCCAGTCGCTCGGGAAACATCCCCACCGCGACGTCCAGCTTGCCGCCAAGGAGCGTGACGAGCTGCTCCGCGCCCTGCAAGGCCTGACTCTGAATCAGGCCCGGCAGGCTGTGTCTCATGCGGTGCTTGAAGAGGGGAAGTTAACAGCCCGCGCCGCGCAAGGCGTGCTCAATCGCAAGGCTCAGGCGATCCGCGAAGGAGGGCTGCTCGAGTACTATCCCGTGGAGGACAACCGGTTTCAGCTCGGCGGCTTCGCCAACCTTAAGGCCTGGCTGGACCGAGCTCGCGTCGGGTTCAGCACGGAAGCCCGGGCGCTCAACTTGACGCCACCGCGCGGCATCCTCATCGTCGGCGTACCCGGCTGCGGGAAATCGCTGGCCGCCAAGGTCATCGCCCGCGAGTGGGCGCTGCCGCTCCTCAAGCTTGACGCGGGACGGCTGTTCGACAAGTTCATCGGCGAGTCTGAAAAGAACTTTCGGAAAGCCATCGCGCTGGCCGAATCCATGGCACCGGTCGTGTTCTGGATCGATGAGATCGAGAAGGGTATGGTCGCGGCCGGGAGCGGCGAGGCTGATGCCGGGCTGAGCCGCCGCTTGTTCGGCGCGTTCCTGACCTGGCTGCAGGAGAAGCGTCAGGAGGTCTTCGTCGTCGCGACGGCGAATGACCTCTCGATCCTCCCGCCCGAGTTGCTGCGAAAAGGCCGTTTCGATGAGATTTTCTTCGTGGACCTGCCGACCGAGGAGGAGCGCGAGGCGATCCTGGGGATTCACCTGGGCTTGCGCAAGCAGGAGCCGGACAAGTTCGATCTGCAGCGGATCGTTGCGGCCAGCGACGGATTCAGCGGCGCGGAGATCGAGCAAGCGGTGGTGGCTGCGCTCTACCGGGCCCTCCACCTGAAACGGCCCCTCGACACGGCGCTCCTCCTCGAAGAGCTCAAGCAGACCGTGCCCCTCTCCATCTCCCGCCGGGAAGACATCGCGCGCCTGCGCGAAACCGCCCGCGGCCGCTTCGTCAGCGTCAGGTGAGCGACTCAGACGAGTCCGCCGCCGGACATTCACCTGGCTTCCTGCTCCACTGGCCCAGGCACCTTGAGGTAGTCCGGGAATCGAGTCTTGTGGTCTCTCTTCGCCGTTTGGATTTGCTCCCACGTGAGGCCGAACGCATCCGTGAAGTCGGCGCCGAGGAGGTCTGCTTCATCAAAGCGAGTTCCACCGAGAAAAGCTCCCTGAAGATTTGCATTTCGGAGTCTTGCCCCTTTGAAGCTCGTATTTAAAAGGAAGGCTCCTTGCAAATTTGCTTCTGTGAGGTTCGAGTGCTCCAGGCGAGCTTCTCTGAGTATCGCCTCCTCCAAGTTGATCCCAGCCAAGTTTGCTTCTTCTAAGCGAACCTCGCTGAGGATGGCTCCCTCCAGATGCGCTCCGCTGAGGTTCGCCCGCCGGAGGTCGGTTCCGCGTAAATCAAGGCGCAGATCCTCTCCATTTTTGTAAGTCCGCTCGCGCCGTCCGAGGACGGTCAGGATGGCCTGAATGTCAGCGGTAAGTTTTTGCGGCGGCGGCTCGTCTTGGGGTGATCGGTTTTCCTTCCAAGAAGCATGCGCTCGGATATAGGTGGTCAGGACCTCCATAACTGGCCAATGGTCAGTCTCGGAGCCTCTGGCAATCCGTTCGAGGGCGTAGATGCCGCCGAGTCGAAGCTCAAGATTGTCTTTTCCAAGCTGATCAATCGCTTGGGTAAACCGGTCTGCGAGTTGCCCTTCGAGCGTGATCCGCAGTTTGTCCAGAGTGAAATAGAATCCGGCGAGCAGCACCACGCTGCCAAGGAATAAGGCAAGGGTCTTCCTGGACGTGATCAACTTAGCAACCGCCTGCTTCTTGAGGAAAAGGAAGAGTGTGCGGGGATCAGAAAGCAGGGAAATGAGGTCAGCCCCCGACCGTGGCCAACCGGCCGGCTCGGAGGTACTTGTCGACGCCGGCGGCCATCTTGCGGCCTTCGGCGATGGCCCAGACGATGAGCGAAGCGCCGCGCTTCACATCGCCGGCGGCAAACACGCCGTCCACAGTGGTCATGTAGTTCTCGTCCACAACCACGTTGCTGCGCGCATCGTACTTCACGCCCAAGCTATCCAGCAGCCCGTTCTTCACCGGTCCAGTGAAGCCCATTGCGAGCAGCACGAGATCCGCCTCCATCTCGAACTCGGTGTCCGGGATGGGGACGAATTTGCCGTTCTCGAACGCGACCCGATGGGCGTGTAGCTTGGTGACGTGTCCGTTATGGCCGGTGAACTTGGTGGTGGAGACGCTCCACTGCCGGTCGCAGCCCTCTTCGTGCGCGTGCGAACTCCGAAGTTGCATCGGCCAGAGAGGCCAGGGGGTCGAGTCGGCCCGTTTGGGCGGGGGCTCCGGCAGCAGCTCGAACTGATGGACTTCGCTGCACCCCTGCCGGTGCACGGTGCCCAGGCAGTCCGATCCGGTGTCGCCGCCGCCGATGATGACGACGCGCTTGCCCTTGGCCGTGATGGGCTCCTCCAGGATGGTATAGCCGGCGTTGCGCTTGTTCTGCTGGGTGAGGTACTCCATCGCCAGGTGGATGCCCTTGAGCTCCCGCCCCGGCACTGGCAATTCGCGGGCCTGTTCTGCGCCCAGTGCGAGGCAGACCGCGTCGTACCGGCGGCGCAACTCCTCCTCGCTGATGTCTACGCCGACATGAACATTGGTTTTGAACTCCACCCCCTCGGACTTCATCTGTTCCAGCCGACGGTCGATGACCCATTTTTCCATCTTGAAGTCGGGAATGCCGTAACGCAGCAGCCCGCCGATACGGTCCGCCTTCTCGAAGACAGTTACCCGATGACCTGCGCGCGCCAGTTGCTGTGCGGCGGCCAGGCCGGCCGGGCCGGAGCCGATGACCGCCACGGTCTTACCGGTCCGCGAGACAGGGAGAATCGGCTCGACCCACCCCTCGTCGAACCCCTTGTCGATGATGTTCCACTCGATCACTCGGATGGAGACAGGGTCCTCGTTGATGCCGAGGACACAGGCTGACTCGCATGGCGCCGGGCAGAGGCGTCCCGTGAATTCCGGAAAGTTGTTCGTCGCGTGGAGGGCTTTGAGGGCGTCTTTCCAGCGGCCCCGGTGGACCAAATCGTTCCACTCGGGGATCAGATTCACGACCGGACAGCCGTTGTGGCTCTGGCAGAACGGGACGCCGCAGTCCATGCAGCGCGCGCCTTGTTCCTTGAGCTTGTCTTCCGGAATCGGCTCGTAGAATTCCTTCCAATCCAACACACGGAGTTCGACCGGCCGGCGCTTGGGGCCTTCCCGAGCGTATTTCATGAAGCCCTTCGGGTCAGCCATGCGCAACCATCTCCTTGTGTTCCTTCTGCGCCTGCTCCTTGGCGGCCGCCGCCTTCCGCTCAGCCAGGACCCGCTTGTAATCGACCGGCATGATCTTCACGAACTTGGGCAGCATCGTCTCCCAGGCATCGAGCACCATCTTGGCCTTGCGGCTGCCGGTGTACGTGAGGTGCGACTCAATCATCGTGCGCAAGACCGTCTTGTCTTCGGCGGTAACGACTTTCTCCAACTCTACCATGCCCATGTTGCAGCGTTGCTCGAACTTGCCGTCCTCATTCAAAATGAAGGCGATGCCGCCGGACATGCCGGCCGCAAAGTTCCGCCCCGTCTTGCCGAGAACCACCACCACGCCGCCGGTCATGTACTCGCACCCATGGTCGCCGGTCCCTTCGATGACCGCTCTTGCGCCGCTGTTGCGGACTGCGAACCGCTCACCGGCCGTCCCGTAAAAGTAGCACTCGCCCTGCGTGGCCCCGTACAGGGAGGTGTTCCCGATGAGGATCGTCTCCTCCGGCACGAACGTGGAGCCTTTCGGGGGATAGACGATGATCCGCCCCCCGCACAGTCCTTTCCCCAGGTAGTCGTTGGACTCGCCTTCGAGCTCCAGCGTCACGCCCCTGGCCAGGAAGGCCCCGAACGACTGGCCGGCCGATCCCGTGAACTTGATGTGGATGGTGTCGGGCGGCAGACCGTCCAGGCGATAGCGCCGGGCGATCTCACTGGAAAGGATCGTACCGACCGCCCGGTTCACGTTGCGGATGGGCAAGTCCAATTTCACGGGTTGCTTGCGTTCGATGGCCGGCCCGCACAGCTCGAGGAGCTTCCAGTCAAGGGCTCCCTCTAATCCATGATCCTGCTTTTCCACGCAATGGGTGGCCACTTCCGGACCGACCTCGGGCCGGTACAGAATTGCCGACAGGTCCAGCCCCCTCCCCTTCCAGTGGTCAATCGCCTTCTGCGCTTTGAGTTTGTCCGTGCGGCCGATCATTTCCTCAAACTTCCGGAACCCGAGCTGCGCCATCAGCTCGCGGACTTCCTCAGCCACGAAAAAGAAATAATTCACGACGTGCTCCGG
This sequence comes from Nitrospirota bacterium, assembly GCA_016207025.1. Taxonomy (GTDB): domain Bacteria; phylum Nitrospirota; class Nitrospiria; order Nitrospirales; family Nitrospiraceae; genus JACQQM01. Next base: position 5,396 of record JACQQM010000084.1, read on the forward strand.
CTGGCCCGTGAACTTCGCCCGGAGCACCGGATCGTGGGTGGCGATGCCGACCGGACAGGTGTTCAGGTGGCACTTGCGCATCATGATGCAGCCCTCGACGATGAGGGGCGCGGTTGAGAAGCCGAACTCCTCGGCACCCAGGAGCGCGGCGATCACGACATCGCGGCCGGTCTTCATCTGCCCGTCGGTTTCCACCCTGATGCGTCCGCGCAAGTTGTTCAGGACGAGGGTTTGCTGCGTTTCGGCGAGGCCCAGTTCCCAGGGAATGCCCCCATATTTAATGGAGGAGAGCGGCGAGGCCCCGGTCCCCCCACTGTCCCCGCTGATCAAGACCTTGTCGGCCTTGGCCTTGGACACGCCGGCCGCGACCGTGCCGACCCCAACCTCCGCGACGAGTTTCACCGAGATGTCCGCCTGCGGATTCGAGTTCTTGAGGTCGAAGATCAACTGCGCCAGATCCTCAATGGAATAAATATCGTGGTGCGGCGGCGGCGAGATGAGCTGCACCCCTGGGGTGGCGTACCGCAGACGAGCGATCGTCTCGTCCACCTTATGGCCGGGGAGCTGTCCGCCTTCGCCGGGCTTGGCGCCCTGGGCCATCTTGATCTGCAACTCCTTCGCATTCACCAGGTAGTCCGTGGTGACCCCGAACCGCGCCGAGGCCACCTGCTTGATCGCGCTGTTCTTGGAGTCGCCGTTCGGGAGGGGGATGAAGCGTTCCGGATCTTCGCCGCCCTCGCCGGTGTTGCTCTTGCCGCCGATCCGGTTCATGGCGATGGCCAGGGTCTCGTGGGCTTCCTTGCTGATCGCGCCGAAGGACATGGCGCCGGTCGTGAAGCGTTTCACGATCTCCTTCGCCGGCTCGACCTCCTCCAGCGGGATGGGCGACGGCAAGGTCTTGAGCTCCAAGAGCCCCCTGATGTTCGACCGACGCTTGCTCTCATCGTTCACGAGCGCCGCGAACTCCTTGTAGGTCGGGGGATCGTTCGCCCTCGTGGCGTGCTGGAGCTTGTAGATCGTCTCCGGATTCCAGTTATGGTGTTCGCCCTGGGCTCGGTAATGGATCTCGCCCCCGAAGTCGAGCTGACGGATCGGCGCTGGGCCGTAAGCCAGGGCGTGTCGGCGCAGCGTCTCCTCGCCGATTTCGCGGATACCGATGCCTTCGATGCGGGATGCGGTCCCGGTGAAGTACCGGTCCACCAATGCATGGTTGAGCCCGATGGCTTCGAAAATCTGCGCGCCGCAGTAAGACTGGACCGTGGAGATCCCCATCTTCGAGAAGATCTTGAGCAGGCCCTTGTTGATGGCCTTGATGAACTTGGCTTCGGCGGTGGCCGCGTCGAGGCCTTCCGGCAAATAGCCGTCCCGCTCCATGTCCACGAGCGTCTCGAACACCAGGTAGGGATTGATCGTCCCGGCGCCATAGCCGATGAGGCAGGCGAAGTGATGCACGTCGCGCGGCTCGCCGGTCTCCAGGATCAGCCCGACCTCGGTCCGGGTGCACTCGCGCACGAGGTGGTGGTGAACCGCCGAAATGCCGAGCAGGCTCGGGATCGGCGCCCACTCCTCGTTCACACCCCGATCGCTCAGGATCAAGAACTTGTACCCTTCCTTAATGGCGTCCGAAGCCTGCCGGCACAGGTCGTCCACCGCCGCGCCCAACCCCTCCGGCCCCTCGGCCACACGGAAGAGCAACCGCAAGGTCTTGCTCTTGAAGTGCGGGTCGGCAATCTCGCGGATCTTCTCTAAATCGGCGTTGGTCAGAATGGGCTGCTGCACCTTGATCCGGCGGCAGGCCTCCGGGGTCTCGGCCATCACGTTCGGCTTCGGGCCGATGTTCGTGACCAGCGACATGACGAGCTGCTCACGGATCGGATCGATCGGCGGATTCGTCACCTGCGCGAACAGTTGCTTGAAGTACTTGAACAGGAGCTGGGGCCGCTCCGACAGCACAGCGAGCGGCGTATCGGTGCCCATCGAGGAGACCGGCTCCTCCCCGGTGACCACCATCGGCGTGATCACCATCTTCAGCTCTTCAACCGTATAGCCGAACGCCTGCTGGCGTTGCCTAATCGTCGGGTGGTCCGGCTGCGGGACGTTCAGGGGCTCGGGCAACTCATCCAGCGAGATCCGGTACCGCGTGACCCAGGCCCTGTACGGTTTCTGGCCCACGATGTCCGCCTTGATCTCCTCGTCGTCAATGATGCGCCCTTGGACGGTGTCCACCAGGAACATGCGGCCCGGCTGCAGGCGGCCCTTCTGACGGATGTCCTTGGCCTCGGCCGGGAGCACCCCGGCCTCGGAAGCGAGCACCACCAAGTCGTCGGTGGTGACCTGGTACCGGCAGGGGCGCAGCCCGTTGCGGTCGAGCGTCGCGCCGATCAGCTTGCCGTCGGTGAAACACACGGCCGCGGGACCGTCCCACGGCTCCATCATGGCGGCGTGGTACTCATAGAACCCGCGCCGGTCGAGGTCCATCTGGGGGTTGCCAACCCACGGCTCGGGGATCAGCATCATCATCGCGTGCGGCAGCGAGCGGCCGCCCATCACCAGAAATTCCAACGCGTTGTCGAGGCAGGCGGAATCGCTCTGGTGTTCGTACACGATCGGGAACAGCTTAGGGATGTCCGCTCCGAACAGGTCCGACTGCAGGCGGCCCTGGCGCGCGCGCATCCAGTTCACGTTGCCCTTCAGCGTGTTGATCTCCCCGTTGTGACAGATGTAGCGGTAGGGGTGTGCCAGCGGCCAGGTGGGGAACGTGTTCGTGCTGAAACGCGAGTGAATGACGACCAACGCGCTGGTCATGCTGGAATCGGTCAGATCCTGATAGTACCGGGAGATCTGGTGGGGGAGCAGCAGCCCCTTGTAGACGATCGTGTTCCCTGACAGGCTCGGGAGATAGAAATACTCACGGCCTTCAATGGCCGATTCGCGAACGGCGTTCTCGACGCGCTTGCGGATGACATACAGCTTGCGCTCGAACTGCGCTTCGTTCAGGATGTCGCGGGCGATGAAAACCTGCCGGATGGCCGGCTCCGTGCGGCGCGCCTGCGCCCCGATCGCGTCGCTCTTGACCGGCACGTCGCGCCACCCGAGCAGCCGCGCGCTTTCCTCTGCAATCACCTTCTCGAAGAGCTTTTCACATTGCTTGCGCGCCGCGGCATCGGGAGGGAGGAAGACCATGCCGACACCGTACTCGCCGGCGTTCGGAAGCTTCACGCGCACATCAGCCGCGGCCCGTTTCAGGAACTGGTGCGGAATCTGCAGCAGAATCCCGGCCCCGTCGCCGGTGCAGGCATCGCAGCCCTGCGCTCCGCGGTGAAAGAGGTTGTCGAGGACCTGGAGTCCCTTCTGGATGATGCTGTGAGACTTCTGACCCTTGATATGGGCCACGAAGCCGATGCCGCAGCCGTCCTTCTCGAACCGCGGATCGTAGAGCCCCTGTTTGGGAGGAAGGCCGGGGATGTTCATCTCGCGTTCAAACCCTGTTCGGTTGATTGCCCGCGTGACCGCTCGGTCGGACCGACCATGGCAAGGAATCCGACCGAGAGCCGTCCCACGGTCAAGACTCACAAGTTACGGACAAAATTGAATTGTCACCTTACTGGATGCGGCGTCATTCTGTCAAGCCGAGCGCGCCCCGAACACGCGCTCCGTCAGCTTGACAAAACCAGGCCCCTGCCCCTAGTATCCGCGCATGAAAAACGGACCTGTGACCTCCACGCTCCAAACCATGGCAGACGTGTGGGACGCTTACCGAGAGGAACTGGAAGGGGTCGAGGATCAGGTCCGTAAGAACCTCGACTCCAAGGTGACCCTCGTCAATACCGTCGCCGCTCACCTCCTCAGCGGCGGGGGCAAGCGCATCCGTCCACTCCTGGTGCTGCTCTGTGCGCGACTCTGCGGGCATACCGACAAAGACCACCTCGTTCTTGCGAGCCTGATCGAGCTTATTCACACTGCCACGCTCCTGCACGACGACGTGGTGGATGAGGCGGACCTGCGCCGCGGTCGGCGGACTGCTGGCAAGGTGTGGGGCAACCAGGTCAGCATCCTGGTGGGCGACTACCTGTATTCCAAGGCCATCTGCCAGACGGTCGTGTTCCAGAACCAGGCGATCAATGAGGTTCTCTCTGAGGCCTGTCACAAAATGGCTGAAGGTGAGGTGCTCCAACTTGATTACAACGGTAACCCACTGATCACCGAGTCCGAATATCTGCGGATCGTGGAATACAAGACGGCGAGTTTAATCGCAGCGTCGTGCCGCATCGGCGCCATCATCGGCGGCGCGCAGATCGACAAGCAGGCGGCCCTGTTCCGATTCGGCCAGCACATCGGTATTGCCTTCCAGTTGGCGGATGACACGCTCGACTATGCCGCAAATGGAGACCGGCTGGGAAAGTCCCTTGGCCAGGATCTCCGGCAGGGCAAGGCCACCCTTCCGCTGCTGCATTTGCTGCAGCACTGCCCGGACCAGGACAAGCAGATGATCAAGGACCGCATGGAAACCCGGACATTGACCGAGGCGGACCTCCTCAGGATCATCTCGCTCATGCAGGAATATGGCTCCATCTCGTACACCATGGACCGAGCGAGCGAGTTCGTGGTCGCGGCCAACTTGGATCTGGCCTCGTTCGAGGACTCCTCGCCAAAGCGAGCGTTGTCGGTCGTCGCGGACTACATGGTTAACCGCGATCGGTAGCCGCCCACACATTTCAATACGACGTGTTCTGTCGCAGCCGATGCAGGATGACGCTTCACATCCCCTGGTCTGGCTGGCAGCGGAGGCGATCGTGGCCTACGTCTCCGATCAGCGCGTCATCGAGCCCCCGGACACGCTGTTCGCCGTCATGCCGGAGGCGCGGATCCCTGCGGGCGTGTTTGTCTGTCTGAAGCGGCAGGGGCTCTTGCGGGGGTGCATCGGGCGGACCGAACCGGTCCACAGGACGCTGGCAGCCGAGGTGATTGAACACGCAATCGGCGCGGCCACACGCGATCCCCGGTTTCCTCCGGTCCAGCAGTCCGAGCTGGACGCGCTGGATATTTCCGTGGACGTGCTGGGGCCATCCGAACCGGTGCCCGACCTGTCTGGACTGGATCATCGGCGATACGGCATCATTGTCCGATCAGGCCAGCGGTACAGCGTGTTGTTGCCGGACATCGAGGGGATCAACTCGGTGGCGGAACAGGTGGCGACCGCCCGGCAGAAGGCAGGCCTCGGTCCCGACATCCCGATTGAACTGCTCCGCTTCGAAGTGAAGCGGTACAAATAAGAGCCGATGGCTGATGGCCAATGGTTGATGATTGATGAAGAACACCAGGACAGCGCATTTTCCGGAGTTCATCAGCCATTAACCATCAACCATTCGCCATTCCTTAAGGAGGAATTCGAAGAGTGGCACATATCAGCCCATTCAAGGGAGTGCTGTACGATCCACGCCGTATCACCGATATGGCCCGAGTCGTCGCCCCCCCGTACGACGTGATCGACGCGGAGTTCCAGAAGACGCTGCATGCCCGCTACCCGAACAATGTGATTCAATTGGAGCTGGGGTTGGATCGGCCCGATGACGGCCCGACGCAGAACCGGTACACCCGCGCCGCATCATCGCTGCGGGACTGGTTGGCCACCGGCATCCTGCGGCGCGATTCCGAGCCGGCGATCTATCCTTACACGATCGAGTACCGCGCTCCGTCGGGCGAGTCCGGCGCAGCCAGCCGGGTCCTCAAGGGCTTCCTCTCGACGGTTGAATTGGAAGAGTTCGGAACCGGGCGTATCTTTCCGCACGAAAACACGCGCGGCGCGGCCAAGGCGGACCGGTTGAAGCTACTCGAGGCCTGCCGGGCCAATTTCAGCCCGATTTTCTCGCTGTTCTCCGATCCCGAGGCACGCATCCTGCCCCTGATCGAGAAGTCGGTCAATGCGGACAAGCCTCGCGTCGATTTTCGGGATGACGAGGGGTTCCGTCATCGCCTCTGGTCGATCACGGACCGGACGGTCCTGAGCGAGATCGTGACGGCCATGAAATCGAAGCCCCTGTTCATTGCGGATGGGCACCATCGTTACGAGACCGCGCTCACCTACAGGAATCTCCGGCGCCAACAGGCCGGCTCTCGACTGCCCGCCGGCCTCCAGCCCTACGACGGGGTGCTCATGCTTTTCTCAAGCCTGGAAGACCCGGGGCTCACGGTCCTGCCCACCCATCGCGTGCTCAGAACTCCGCTGCCCCCAATTGCTGAGATCAAAGAACGCCTTCACGAGGACTTCAAGATCGAGGAATTCCCTTTCCAGGCCAACACTGAGGCCCAAACGCGCAGGCAGTTTCTCCACATCCTTCGGTCACGGGGTCAGAACCGACATGCTTTCGGCCTCGCCCTCCAGGATATCAGCGCCTATGTGCTGCTCACCCTGCGATCTGTTCATCGCATTTCCGGCGGCGCCTCCGCGAAAGACAGGTTGGATGTCTCAATTCTTCACAACCAGATTCTCCCCCCGCTGCTCACGTCACGGCCCGATGAGCAGACCATCCTATACACCAAAGACGACGACGAGGCCTTGGACCTGGTTCGCAGGGGAACGGCGAAAGCAGCCCTGCTCCTCAATCCCACCAAGGTCAGCGAAGTCCGCGCCGTCGCCGCAGCCGGCGAACGGATGCCGCACAAGTCCACCTATTTCTTCCCCAAGCCGCTCACCGGCCTAGTCATGAATGTGATGGAAATGAACGTGATGGAGGAGTAGCGCGCCACATCGGGCCGGCCTGACGGCGCCACCTGCTGCCTGTGAGGAACAGCCATGCAAGGCAAAATCCTTGTCGTTGATGATGACGCGGACATTGTCACGATGCTGCGCGATCGGCTGGAGTCGCTCGGCTATGAGACCATCACCGCCCGCGATGGACACCGCGGGTTGGAATTGGTCGAACAGGAAACGCCCAACCTGATGCTGCTGGATCTTGAAATGCCCAAGTTGTCGGGCCTCGAGGTCCTGAAGCGGCTTGCCCAGAGCCGGCAGGAGGGGCACGATCTGTCGGTCATTGTGATGACGGCGCACGGCACCATTGCTCGGGCCGTGGAGGCGATGAAGGAAGGGGCCGAAGACTTCGTCACCAAACCTTTTGATGTGGACCATCTCTCGATCGTGATCCGGAAAGCCCTGGAGCGGACGTCGCTGAAACGACAGGTGGAATATTTCCGCACCGAGGTCGAGACGAAATACGCTGACATTGTCGGCACGAGCCCGAAGACCCGATCGGTGATCGAGCTCGCGAAGCGAGCGGCCCAATTCGACGCCGGCGTGCTGCTCCTGGGCGAGAGCGGCACCGGCAAAGAACTCTTTGCACGCTCGATCCACCAGTGGAGCCCGCGCCGTTCTATGCCGTTCGTGGTCATCAACTGCGTGGCGCTGACCGAGACGTTGCTTGAGAACGAGCTGTTCGGGCACGAGAAGGGCGCCTTCACCGGCGCCGACCGCCTGCAGAAAGGCAAGGTCGAGATGGCGGACGGCGGCACGATCTTCCTGGACGAGATCGGGGACATGCCGATGCCCTTGCAGACCAAGTTGCTGCGCATCCTGCAGGACCACGAGTTCACCCGGGTGGGGGGAACCCGTCTGGTCAGGGTCAACATCCGTGTCATCGCCGCCACGAACAAGGACCTCGAACAGGTCGTCAAGGCCGGAACGTTTCGGAAAGACCTGTTCTTCCGCCTCAACGTGATCACCCTCACCCTGCCGCCGCTCCGGGAACGATCGGAAGACATTCCGCTGCTGGCCGAGTTCTTCTTGAAGCGACACGCGCGCGACGCCAAGAAGCCGAAGATGCGGCTCACGACCGAAGCGATCAACGCCATGAGCGGGTACTCCTGGCCTGGCAATATCCGTGAGCTGGAGAATGCGATCGCCCGCGCGGTGGTGTTGAGCCCGTCCGACGAGATCGGACCCGAGCAACTCGCCCTTGCAACAACGGAGGGGCTCACCGGCTCAGGAACGGACCAGTCGCCCGGCTATCAGGACCTGCCGTATCACGAAGCCATGGAGCAGCACAGCCGATACATCCTTCTCCAAGCCCTCCGACGCGCCAACGGGAGCCAGACCAAGGCGGCTGAGCGTCTCAAGCTGCAGCGCACCTACCTGGCTCGACTCATCAAGCAGAAGAATATTTCCCCCGATCAGCCGATCAGTTGATTTTCCACGCCCCTTCCCTGTTAGGATAAGGGGCGCAGGCGAGAGGCTCGGGGCAAGGGGCTATGGGTTAACGCGTTACGGACTCTGGCCCATCGCCTCTGGCCTCGCGCCTATGGCCTATGCGGAGCGACACATGGCGATTGATCCTGTCTGCGGGATGACCGTGGACGAACAGAAGGCTCCGGCTACGGCGGTCTATCAGGGGACCACGTATTACTTCTGCGCCCCGGGCTGCAAGCGGACCTTCGAAGCCGATCCGGAGGCGGTCCTCCGGAACGGGCCCCGAGGGATGGGGAAGAGCATGGGATCGCAGACGGTCACCCTAAGACCAGTGATGAGGACTGAGGTACGAGGACTGAGACCTGAACCTCAGCACTCAGCACTCAGTCCTCAGTCCTCGGCCTTAGAGGCCGCCACCATATGCCTGACGATCCCGATCGAAGGCATGTCCTGTGCGTCCTGTGTGGCCCGGATCGAACAGGGCTTACAGTCCATGCAGGGCGTCGTCCGCGCCTCGGTCAACCTGGCCACCGAGCAGGCCACGGTCGAATACCAGCCGGGGCTCACGGGCCCGGCCGCCATCCAGGACACCATCCGCAGCCTCGGCTACACGCCGGTCGAGACGACCGGCTCGATCGCCAGTGCGGCAGACACTCCCGCATTGAAGGAGGAACGGAAGCAAGCAGCGTATCGGGACCTCCGGTTACGGTTCTGGATCGCCGCAGCGCTGACCGTACCCGTGATGGTGCTGGGCATGTCAGAGCATCTCAGGTTGCCCCTCACCCACTCCGCGTCCTTCTTGTTGCAACTCCTGCTGACCACGCCCGTTCAATTTTGGGCCGGCTGGCAGTTCTATAAAGGCACGCTCGCGGTGGGCCGCCACGGCTCCACCGACATGAACACCCTGATCGCGGTCGGGACATCGGCGGCTTACCTGTACAGCCTGACCGCCACCCTCGCCCCGGGGCTCTTTACGTCCAGTGGCGTGACCCCCGCCGTGTATTTCGACACCTCGGCGGCGATCATCACGCTGATTCTGTTCGGACGCCTATTGGAGGCGCGGGCAAAGGGACGCGCCTCGGAAGCGATCCGGAAGCTGATCGGCCTGCAACCGAAGCACGCGCGGATTATCCGGGACGGCCGCGAACAGGACATCCCGGTCGAAGAGGTCCGGGTCGGTGATCTGGTCATCGTGCGGCCGGGCGAAAAAGTGCCGGTGGACGGCATCGTGCGCCAGGGGACCTCGGCGGTGGACGAATCCATGATCACGGGTGAGAGCCTGCCGGTGGACAAGCAGCCCGGCGATCTCGTGACCGGCGCCACCCTGAACCGAACCGGCAGCCTCAGATTCGAAGCGACCAAGGTCGGGCGCGACACGGCGCTGGCTCGGATCATCGGGATCGTGGAGGAGGCGCAGGCGGCGAAACCGCCGCTCGCCAAACTCGCGGACCGGATCGCGGCCTATTTCGTGCCGACCGTCATCGGGATCGCCAGTGTCACGTTCGCGCTGTGGCTCATCCTGGGGCCGTCTCCGGCGCTGACGCACGCGCTGATCAATTTTGTGGCGGTCCTGATCATCGCGTGTCCCTGCGCGCTCGGCCTGGCGACACCTACCTCGATCATGGTCGGCATCGGGAAAGGCGCGGAGCACGGAGTGCTGCTCCGAGGTGGCGACGCGCTGGAGCGCGCGCACCAGCTCACGACGGTCGTGCTGGACAAGACCGGAACCCTGACACAAGGCAAGCCGTCCGTCGGTGCGGTGGTGCCGCTTGCGGACGGATGGACGGCCCAGCAGCTTCTCGCGCTGGCGGCGGCCGTCGAACGGGGTTCCGAACATCCGGTCGGAGAAGCGATCGTGCGCCACGCGCAGGATCAGGGTCGCAAGCTGGAGGACGCCACGGAGTTTCAGGCTATTCCCGGACACGGTGTCCGAGCAACGGTCGGCGGGGCCTCCGAGTCACACGCCGTGTACCTCGGTAACCTCCGCCTGATGGAAGTCGAAGGCATTCCCATGGGACCGGATGTCGAAAAGACAGCGAACCAACTGGCGGCGGCCGGCCTGACGCCCATGTACCTGGCGGTCCGCGGCAGCGCCCGACCCGGTGGTGTTCGGGATGGTGAGATCGTGGGTCTCCTTGCCGTCGCCGATACGCTCAAGGAGCATGCCCGCGACGCGGTGGCGGCCTTACACCGGCTGGGTCTGGAGGTGGTCATGCTGACCGGCGACAATTCGCGTACCGCGCGGGCGATCGCCGATCAACTCAAGATCGACCGCGTGCTGGCGGAGGTCCTCCCTGAGCAGAAGGCGCGCGAGGTCAAGCGGCTCCAGGATGAGGGCAACGTCGTGGCCATGGTGGGCGACGGGATCAACGACGCGCCGGCGCTGGCCCAGGCCGACGTGGGGATCGCCATCGGGACCGGGACGGACGTGGCGATGGAGACCGCCGACATCACGCTTATGAGCGGGGATCTCCGCGGCGTCGTGACCGCCATTGCGCTCTCGCGGGCCACCACGCGCAACATCAAGCAGAACCTGTTCGCGGCCTTCATTTACAATGTCCTGCTGATCCCGGCGGCGGCCTTCGGGTTCCTGAACCCCATCTGGGCCGCAGCCGCCATGGGCCTGTCCTCCGTGAGCGTCGTCGGGAACGCGCTGAGGTTGAGGCGGTTTACGCCGACAGCCGCGGCGTAACGCCTTTTTTCTTTTTTTTTCCAGAATGCCGTGGTATAAGGCGCTACGGGCTATTCAGGAGACACCCGCAGGATATGCCGGAAATCAGCATTCCAGAGGTTGTTCCCTACCTGCTTGCCATCCTGGGCTTATTGATCGTCTGGCAGATCCACAATATCCAGGTCCGAGCTGGTACCATTAAAGCCGTCGATCTATGGAGCCAGTCCGGCATCCGGCTCTTCGTCCAGGCTGCGCCGGAGGACCCGCACAATTGTGCGGCCTGCCGGGATGCCTACGGCATGGCTTTTTCTCCGTCTGTCGTCGCGGCGAAGAAATTCAGGCCCACAGACCAAACTTGTGCAAATCCGGGCGATTGCCGATGCCTGATGGTGGGGCTCTACGGGGCCTGGCCGGAGGCCGAGCGCCTGCAGGCACAGCTCAAGGCACATGACGGAAGGGTCCGATTATCCCGCGAGAAATTCGGAGCCTTCATCGACGGGGCGCAAGCGCGGCGCTCGGGTGTCAATGTTGATCAGGTCTCGCTCGCCATCCTGGAGGCCATGCGCGCTGAGGAGAACAATTCAAACGTAGCCATCGAACACTACCGCTTTGTGGTGGACAATGCCCAAGAGGAACGGGACCTCCCCTTCATCGTACCGTCCTACCTCCGACTCACCGACCTGCTGGAACGGGCCGGGCGTCATAAAGACGCACTGGAGATGGTGGAGCAATTTTATAAGGTCTTCGACGAAACGAGTAAGAAACGCCATGGTCCGACCCAAGGCCAACTGGCGATCATGTCGCTCCGCAAAACTCGCCTCGTGATGGCAACCACCACCTAGCTCTTCCGGCTGCAAGATAATTTCAACACGATCGCTTGATCCTCTTCTCAGCCCCGCCCCGCCGCATGACCTGCTACCTGCGCGAAGCCAGGTCAATACGTCCCGCCTCGGCGTCCTGCTGGGCCTGCGCGTAGAGCTCTTGGGTTCCCACATCCGACCAGTACCCGTCCATCCGGTAGCCGAGTATGGCTTCGCCGCGGGCGATCTCACGGACGTACGCCTCGATGATCGAAGACTCCTGGCCTGATGGAACCTCCCGCAACAACCGAGGGTGCATGACATGGACGCCGGCGAACATGTAGCGCTGAAGTCTCCCCGTGGGGTCGGCTGTCGCCCCTCCCCGCCCGTTGATGGACACCACGCGTTGCCGCGCGTCCACCTCCACCACTCCCCATCGGTCCACGTCGGGATCGTCGCGGACCACCATCGTGGCCAGCCCGCCTCGCTCTTCATGGAATCTGATGACGGCTCCGAGATCCAGCTCTAGCAGCGTGTCCCCGTTGAGAACCAGGAACGGCTGTCCCTCAAAGAATGGTTCCACCGCCTTGATGCCGCCGCCCGTTCCCAAGATGACCGGTTCCCGAGAGTACGAGACGCGCATGCCGAATCGCGAGCCGTCGCCGAGTTCCTTTTCAATCAGATGGCCGAGATGGTGGAGGTTCACGACCACCTCCGTGACCCCGTGCCGGCGCAGCAAGTGCAGATTCCAGAGGATGAGGGGCTTCCCGGCGATCGGCAGAAGCGGTTTCGGCAGGGCGTTCGTGAGCGGACGCAGGCGCGTGCCCAGCCCCGCCGCCAGAATCATCGCTCGCATGGCGCGATCGCGCAGGCTATGGGCGATAGGCTATAGGCTAGGGGTTCTTCAGAAGGAAGCCCCCATCGCCTATCGCCTATAGCCTCTCGCCAAAGCCTATTGGAGTTCAGGCACATACGGCGCAAGGTGTTTCCGGAGCGTGGCCAGTTCAGGATACTTGGCCAGGTTCCGGCGCACGTAGCCCAACGTGCGGGGGATATCGGCCAGGAATTTCGGATTCTTCTTGACCCGGTCGATGTACACGAAGCGGCCCGCCGCCTTGAGATTCCGCTGGATGCTGGTCAGATCGAACAACCGTCGAAACGCCGCACGATCGGCCCAGACCGTTCCGTGTTCGGCCATCCGGTCCAGATAGGCGGCGATCAGCTCGTCAATCAGCGACTCATCGAGCGCAAGATAGGCATCCCGCAACAGCGACGCCAGGTCGTAGGCTGCCGGTCCCATCAGCGCGTCCTGGAAATCCAGAACGCCGAGCCGGTTACCGTCCACCATCAGGTTGCGTGAGTGATAATCACGATGAGTGAACAGGCGCGGCTGCGCCGCCATCAGCTCCGCGATCTTTTGGAATTCGGCCCGAACCGCCTGCTCGTCCTCCGGCTTCATGGGCTTGCCATTGCGGGCGACCACCCCATATTCAAGGAAATGGTCGAACTCCCACATCAGGAGCGGCACATCGAAGGCGCGGTTGAAAGCAAGGCAGGCGGGATCTGGAGGAACCGTCGCCTTCGTATGGATGCGCACCAAGGTCTCAATCGCCCGATGATACAGCTTGGCCATGTCCCGAGCCTTGCCCTCCGGGCAGGCCTGGACCAGCAGCACATTCCCGAAATCTTCCAGATACAGTAGCCCGGCGGGTTGATCGTAGAAATAGAGCGCGGGAACAGCCACTCCGGCCTTGGCCAGGTGACGCTGCACGTTGAGAAACGGCAGCTCCGTAATCTTCACCATCCCGCTGACCGCTTCTTCCGACTGTTTGAACGCCTCCGGCTCCGCCAGTTGCATCAGAATCACGGAACGAGGGGGACCACCCGAGAGTTCCAGGCGGAAGTAGCGGCGGTTCGAAGCATCACCGGGGAGCGGAACCAGTTTGACCAGTGAGGCGCGGAACGGAAGCTTGGTCCGCACGGTCGCAGCGACGAGGGTATGATCCGGAGGGGCAAACGCCTGCTTAGGCGGAGAAGGATCAATTGCGGCCATACAAGCGCATTATACGCACCAGTGCTCAGCTTGTCACGGCGAGTGAAGACCTGAGAGACAACCTTATCGGACAGTTGGTGAATAGCGGAGCAGGTCGGGAATCTTTCTAAAATGTTCATCCAGACTGTACACGGCGCAGGAGTGCTCAAAAGCGAGGGCGACGACGAGTAAGTCGGTGATCGGCAAGGTGACGCCTTGAGACCGACACCCTTGCAGGAGCTCGGCAAGGACCACACCGATTAGAGCGACCTCATCCGCGTCGATCAATAAATCAAGGGCTCGCTTTTCCGAGGAGTCCGGGCGATTGAAGAAGGGAATCCAGACCGAGGTGTCAGCGATGACCATGCCACCGCCGCAGAACTTTGTCCTGACGCCGCATCTCTACTTTCTCGTGCTTTTGCCGATCAAGCACGAGATGGATCTTTCCGCTCAGGGACTTCAGTTTGTCAAGCTTCCTGCGGCGGATCAAATCAGAGATGGCTTGACTGATGGCCTCAGTTTTGGTCTTGGCCTGCGTGGCTTTCATAAGCTCCTGGACAAGCCTTTCGTCCAGGTTCAGCGTGGTACGCATTGGAAACCTCCCTGCATATGCCTCAAGGGTATGCATCCTTGATGCATACGTCAAGACTTTGCCCGCACAGGCCACCGGCTCTCTCCCATTGCACGGCCCCTGCCCCATCAGCTTGTCACGGTCCAAGGAAACCGGTATCCTTCCGCAGTCACGCATCCCACGCGCTTCTGGTCAGCCTATGCCCCGCAACGACCAGGTCATCCGGCAGTTGTACCTGCTGCAGCAGCTTGAGGCCGCACGGCATGGGGCCACCCTTGCGCAGTTTCTGGACGCCCTGCCGCCTGATCTCTCACGACACCCGCGCACGATCCGCAGGGACTTGGCCGCCCTAGAGGCGGCCAACTTCCCGATCGTCACCGAACGGGTGAACGGGCAGGTCCGATGGCGCCTCATGGAAGGATTTCGGAACATCCCGGCGCTGCCCCTGTCGCCCACTGAACTGATGGCCCTGGCCTTCAGTCGGCATCTGCTGACTCCGCTGGAAGGCACGGAAATCCAGACTGCTTTGGATTCGGCGCTAAGCAAGGCATCGGCCAGCATTCCGCCCCCAGCCATGGAGTTCGTCCAGCAACTGCAGAATTCCTTCTCGGTCGGCCTGGGACCGCACAAACACTACCGGCAGCACCGCGCTGCCATCGACACGCTCACGCGAGCCATCGCCCAGAAACGCACTGTCCAGATGCGGTATTACTCCGCCTCCCGCAACGTGACGTCGCGCAGAGAGGTAGACCCGTATCGACTCCGGTATGTGGACGGGGCTCTTTACCTGATTGGCTATTGCCATTGGCGGAAGGATGTCCGCATGTTCGCGGTGGAGCGCATCAGGTCCCTCACGCTGACCGACCATCCCTATCAGATGCCGCTGCATTTCGATGTGAACGCCTATGTGGAAGACGCCTTGGTGGTTATGCGGGGGAAGCGCATCGACGTGGAGCTGCTCTTTGAGAAGCCCACGGCGGCCTGGGTGAAGGACCGAGTCTGGCATCCCAGTCAGAAGCTCGCACCGCTCAAAGGCGGGCGGCTCCAGATGAGACTCACCGTGGCGGACACACGCGAGCTTGTGGGGTGGGTGCTCAGCTTCGGCGCCGGCGTGCGAGTCATCCGACCAGAGACTCTTCAGGCGACGGTTGAGGAAGAAGCCGAGAAGATTCTTCGCAAAGGTAAAGAGATCAGCGAATGAGTGATACGTCACCGGAAATTGAGCAACGATACCGAGCCATGTTGCTTCAACGATCCGATGAGGAGCGTCTGAAAATGGGCTGCTCAATGTTCGCGACGGCCCAAGCGCTGGTTCGTGCCTCGGTACTGGAGAAGGACCCGCACGCGACTCCTGCCGCTATCCGCCGCGCCCTCTTCCTCCGCTTCTACGGCCATGAATTCGACCCGGCGACGCGCGAGAAGATTCTCCGTGCCATCGAGAAGGAATGAGGTTCCAGTGGACACGCGGCTAAGCGGATCAGGTCACCACCGTCAGACCGAGGCGGCGAAAGTCTTCGTCATAGGCAAGGCAGGGCATGTGATCCAGCAGCGTGGTGACCATCACGAAAGAGATCGCATCACAAAAGGAGAGACGGTGATCTCGTCCATATTGCCTGAAAATCTGCTCGGCCTCGACTCGTACGCGGTCGCCGTAGGCCACGATCCGGAGCCCCGGCTCCACCTCGGTCAGAAACGACAGGGCGGCGTGGAAGCTTCGCCGGTAGCGGAGGAGGGTGACCGTCTCGCTGATAATGTCCCAGGTCACGCAAAGGGCCGCTTCCGACGCAGCCGCTTCAGTCATTACGACTCGGGCGTGGTCGTGGTTCGCGTCCTTCGGGTCAAAACAGGCGTAGAAGAACGAAGTGTCGCAAAACAGGCGGGGTGGAAGCGCCATTACCGACTCGCGCTGCGAGGTCCATACAGGTATTCTTTGACATGAGAAGAAAGGCGAGTCTTCCGGCCGCGATGTTTCGGCAACCGCTTCATCAACTGCAGGAGTTTCCTGGCGGCGGCGCCGGGCTCGGGCTCAGGCTGCGCCGCGCGCAGCTCCGCCACGACCTGATCGTGCACCATGATCTGCACGCTCGTGCCGGCATCTTGTTGGACCTGGCGGACCAGCGCGGGCAGCCGTTTGCGTGCTTCGCTGATCGAGAGTTTCATGATGGCCTCCCATCAATCACGTCAAGAATGTACAAC
>JACQQM010000089.1 GCA_016207025.1 Nitrospirota bacterium
ATCAAGAACCGCACCTACAGCAGCTTCACCGACGGATCGAGCGCCAGCAGCGCCGTTGCGGTCGGGATCATGGCAGCCTGGCGCGGCGACCAGGTGCGTCCAGGCGTGGCGCTAACCGGGGAGATCACGGCGGATGGCCGCATCCTCGAGGTCGGCCAGCTCTTGGGCAAACTCGACGGCGCAGCCAGCGCCAACATGCATACCATGCTGGTGCCGAAGAGCCAGGCGCATACCTCGGAATGGGACCTCCTCCAGCAGGGCAGACAGCGGAATATCACCGTGATTGAGGTCGGGTCGTTGCAGGAAGCCTACGATCTGATGACCGGCAAAAAGCCCTGAGCGGCGGTATCATTCCGCTTTGCTGTGAGCCAGCAGCCCCATCGCGCGTCGGATCTGATCGCGGGTGCCCAGCAAGACCACCACATCCCCCGCCTCTAAACGGACCTTTTCGGAAGGGTTGGATTCCGTGACCCCGTTCCGGGTCAACGCAATGACCGATGTGCCGGTCCGGGGGCGGACGGACACCTGCGCCAGCGTCTTCCCGGCCGCCGGCGAATCACTTTCAATCCGGCAGGTCTCCACTTCCACGTCCGTCAAAGTGCCGGCCCGAAGATGGTGGGCCAGCTCCGGCAGCTCGCTGCGCCGGAGCAAGGCATAGCCTTCCCGCCTCACCTGTTCCGCCTTTTGCACGATGACTTCCTGCGGCATCTTGTAGGTGCGCAGCACCAGCGTGAAGATCTCGATGGAGGTCTCGAACTCCTCCGGCACCACTTCATCCGCCCCCAACTGGTGGAGGTCCTCCATCTCTCGCAGATACCGGGTCCGCACCACGATATGCAGGCCGGGGTTGAGTTCCCGCGCGATCTGGACCGTGCGACGAGCCGAGAAGGGATCCGAAACGGCGATGACCAGCACCCGAGCGTCTTCGATCTTCATCTGGCGAAGCACGCTCGGATTCGTGGCGTCTCCATAGTAAATGGGCACGCCGCTCCGCGATTCACGCCGCACCGTATCGCCATCCAACTCCAGAACCACGTACGGGATTTCCGTCTCGTCCAGCACGCGGGCCAGGTTGCGGCCGTTCAACCCATACCCCACCACGATCACGTGGTCCTTGATCCTGAGATGGTGCCTTCCAGCACCGGACGCGTGCGCGGTCGTCCGGCCGGGGAACCAGTGATGCAGGCGCTGGAACGCTTCCGTCCGCCGGGCGACTTTGGGCGCCCACTGGATCAGAAACGGGGTGACCACCATCGTCAGGACCGACACCGCCAGGAATACCTGGTACGGTTCGCCGGTCAGCAACCCGGCTTCTTGCCCTTCCTGCGCCAGAATGAAGCTGAATTCCCCGACCTGCGCCAGCGCGATCCCGGCCAGCACTGCCGAGCGAGGAGGATGCCCGACCGCCAGCATCGGGATCGCCGCCGTGATGAACTTGCCCGCCAAGACGATGCCGACCAGCGCCACCACGAGCGCCGGGTGGGCCAGCACCACGCGCACATCCATCAGCATCCCGATCGAGACGAAGAACAGGCTGTTGAAGCTGTCCCGGAACGGCAGCACCTCCGCCATGGCTTGGTGACTGTACTCGGACTCGGAGATCACCAGCCCCGCGATGAAGGCTCCGAGCGCGAGCGACAGCCCCGTCAGCGAGGTCAGCCAGGCGATGCCGAGGCAGAGCACGATGATCGTCAGCAGAAACAGCTCGCGGCTGCGGCTTCGAACGATGTGCTCCAACAGTTTGGGGACCAGGAACCAAGCCGCCACCACAATCACGCTGACCAAGACTGCCGCTTTCGCCAGCGCCAGGAGCACGTTCCCGATCGTGTCCTCGGACTGGCTGCCGAGGAAGGGCGTGACCAGCATCATCGGGACGACGGCGAGATCCTGAAAGATCAAAATGCCGATCGTGGCCCGGCCGTACAGCGAATCGCTTTCGCCCCGTTCCGCCAGGGCCTTCAGCACGATGGCGGTGCTGCTGAGGGACAGGAGACAGCCCCAAAAGATGGCCTGGCGATACGGCAGCCCGGCCAGCGCGCCGCCGAGCGTAGCCAGCAGCAGGACACCGGCAATCTGCAACGGCCCGCCGACGAGGAGAAGGCCGCGCGCCGCTGCCAGGTGCGCCAACGAGAACTCGACCCCGATCGTGAACAGCAGGAGGACGACGCCGATTTCGGCCATCACGTGCACCTGATTGAGGTCAGAGACCAGGTTCAAGCCGTAGGGGCCCACCAGCGCCCCGGCCGCCAAGAACCCCGCGATTGAGGGCAAGCGAAGCCGGTGGAACACGAAGACCACCGTGATCGAGACGACAAAGATCACCAGCAGGTCGCTCAAGACATCGGGAGTGGGCATCTTTCCTCAGGACTGAGTGCTGGGTGCTGAAGACTGAGTTTGCGGTCCTTGTGCGCAGAATATAGGAAGCAGGCTTCCGACGCAAGGCCGCATGGCTTGTTCCGCTGAGTCTGCCATGCTAAACGAGGGGAACTATGGTGGGCCGAGGGCCTGATAACAAAACTGAGGAACGGCCTATGCTTGACAAGGTGTCATATCTGACTAGAATGGTCAAGTCCTATTGACCGTGGAGGCCTGCATGAAAAGCGCAACGGTGTCCAAGCTCAAAGCCACCCTCAGCGAGTATCTTGCCAAGGTCAAGGCGGGAGAGGAGGTCATCATCACGGAGCGGGGTAAGCCCATCGCCAAGATCGTCCCGATCTCACACGAAGAAGGAACCTTCCCTCCTCATCTCATTGAGCTGGCCCGTGCCGGGCTGGTTCGGCTGGGATCAGGGAAGCTCCCTCGTGACTTCTGGAAGCTACCCAGGCCGAAGGACCCCAAGGGCTTGGCCCTTCAAGCTCTGCTCGAAGAGAGAGCAGAGGGACGATGAGGTTCTGGGACTCCTCGGCGATCGTTCCACTCTGCCTAGACGAGCCTCGAAGCGATCGTCTGAAGAGGCTGGCGGAAGAGGATAGGGCGCTCGTCGTCTGGTGGACGGCCCTCGTTGAATGCTATTCAACTTTTGCCCGATTACGGCGCGAGGGCATTCTATCGCGAACCGAGGAAGACCACGCACGCCGGTTTGCCATTCAGCTCCTCGCCGAATGGACGGAGATCGAACCGAGCAACAAGGTCAGAGAGCAGGCGGGACGGGTTCTTCTCTTCCACCCTTTAAGGGCAGCAGACTCCTTGCAGTTGGCAGCCGCTCTTGTCTGGGCAGCCGGACACCCGACAGGCAATGAGTTTGTTTGTCTTGACCAACGACTACGGGAAGCCGCCTACCGCGAAGGGTTTAGGGTCTTGCCGGCTCTGTAAGAGTAGGGCTTTCTCCACCCGCTCATCTCCCTCAGCACTGTCAGGAGGGATGCGTCTCAACACTTTTACCTTTTACCTTTGAACCTTTAACTTGCATCGTGCGGCCATGCCGCTCCGCGCCATCATCTTTGATTTCAACGGGGTGATCGTCGACGATGAGACCCCGCATTTCCTCGCCTTTCAACAGGCGCTGCGCGAAGA
>JACQQM010000090.1:0-15000 GCA_016207025.1 Nitrospirota bacterium
CACGTGGACTGCCCGGCGCACGCCGATTACGAGAAGAACAAGATCACGGGGGCGGCGCAGATGGACGGGGCGAACCTGGTGGTCAGTGCGGCGGACGGGCCGATGCCGCAGACGCGGGAGCATATCCTGCTGGCGCGACAGGTGGGGGTGCCCTACATCGTGGTGTTTTTAAACAAGGCGGACAAGGTGGACGACAAGGAGCTGTTGGATCTGGTGGAGCTGGAGGTGCGGGAGCTGCTGACCAAGTACGAGTTTCCGGGGGACAAGATTCCGATCATCGTGGGGTCGGCCACCAAGGCGATGGAAGGGGATCAGTCGCCGATCGGGGTGCCGGCGATCCACAAGCTGCTGGAGGCGGTGGACACCTACATTCCGACGCCGGCGCGGCCGATCGACAAGCCGTTTTTGATGCCGATCGAGGATGTGTTCACGATCAGCGGGCGGGGGACGGTGGTGACGGGGCGGTGCGAGCGGGGGGTGGTGAAGGTGGGCGACGACGTGGAGATCGTGGGGCTGCGGCCGACGACGAGCACGGTGGTGACGGGGGTGGAGATGTTCCGCAAGGTGCTCGACGAGGGGCAGGCGGGGGACAACATCGGGGTGCTGTTGCGGGGGACGAAGAAGGAAGAGGTGGAGCGGGGGATGGTGCTGGCCAAGCCCAAGAGCATCACGCCGCACACGAAGTTCAAGGCGGAAGTCTACGTGCTGACGAAAGAGGAGGGGGGCCGGCACACGCCGTTTTTCAACGGGTACCGGCCGCAGTTCTACTTCCGGACGACGGACGTGACGGGGGTGGTGCAGCTGACGCCGGGGGTGGAGATGGTGATGCCGGGGGACAACGTGTCGATCACAGCGGAGTTGATCTCGCCGATTGCGATGGACCAGGGGTTGCGGTTTGCGATCCGGGAGGGCGGCAAGACCGTCGGCTCCGGCGTCGTCACCGAAATCCTCGCGTAAGAGGCAAAGCCCTCGGGGTGAAACGGAGAGTGTGACATGCGAGACATCATTGCCATGGCGTGTTCGGTCTGCAAAGAGCGGAATTATTCGACGACGAAAAACAAAAAGAACGATCCGGACCGTCTGGAGCGGAGTAAATTCTGCCCTTCATGCCGGAAACACACACCCCATAAAGAAGTCAAGTGATGAACGATGAGTGCGGAATGCGGAGCGGCCGATTCATCGTTCAGCAGCCATCATTCAGCGTTCAAGAAGAAGGGGCATGGTGTTCAACGGCTAGCACGTCGGTCTCCAAAACCGAAGGTCCGGGTTCGATTCCTGGTGCCCCTGCCACGCTGAAACCAGTGAGCCGATCTCAAGAGAGTCTGTCGCTAACGTAGGAGTCTGTCGTGTTGAAGAAACTGTGGTCCTCGGTCGTTGAGTTTCTGGCCGACGTCAAAAGCGAAGTCAGGAAGGTGTCCTTTCCCTCCAAAGCTGAAACGGTCGGATCCACCACGGTTGTGATCATTTTCTGCGTCATTATGTCGATTTATCTCTCGATCGTGGACTCGTTTTTGGTCCAGCTGGTCGGCAAAGTGATCTAAGGCTATCCGAAGGCGCCAGCATGATGATGTTCGCAAGTCGGTAAACTGGCGGGTTCTTGAGGGATCGTAGAGGGATCGTAATGGGTAAAAGTTGGTATGTGATCCATACCTACGCGGGATTTGAGGGGCGGGTGAAGACCAGCATCCTGGAGCGCGCGAATCAGATGGGGCTGGTCGAGAAACTGGGACAGGTTCTGGTTCCCACCGAAGACGTCATTGAGATCAAAGACGGCAAGCGCCGGACCTCCAAGAGGAAATTCTTCCCCGGCTATGTCCTGCTGGAACTGGAAACCCCGCTGACGGACGAGACGGTGCAGATGATCAAAGAAACGCCGAAGGTCACCGGCTTCATCGGAGGGGGAACCCGACCGATCCCGCTGACCAGCGAGGAAGCGGATTCGCTGCTCAAGCAGGTGGATTCCGGCACCGCCACGCCTCGCGAACAGATCCGGTTTATCAAAGGCGACAACGTCCGAATCATAGATGGCCCCTTTCTGGGATTCAACGGCTTGGTGGATGAGGTGGACGCCGATCATAATCGGGTCAAGGTGCTGGTCAGTATTTTCGGACGGTCCACGCCGGTGGAGTTAGGGTTTTTGCAGGTTGAACGCATCTAAGCGGCGAGGAGTGACGCATGGCGAAGGAAGTCACCGGTCAGATCAAACTCCAGATTCCGGCTGGCAAGGCCAACCCGGCCCCGCCCGTAGGCCCCTCCCTCGGGCAACACGGCGTGAACATCATGGAGTTCTGTAAACAGTTCAACGCCCGAACCCAGAAGGACGAGGGGAGCATCATCCCGGTCGTGATCACGGTGTACAAGGACCGGACCTTCACCTTTATTACGCGAACCCCACCGGCGTCCGATCTCCTGAAGAAGGCCGCCGGCATCATCAAGGGCTCGGGGGTTCCGCAAAAGGACAAGGTGGGCAGGATTTCCCGGGCTCAATTACGCGAGATTGCGAAGCAGAAAATGGCGGACCTGAATGCGGCGGATGTGGAAGGCGCGATGAAAATCATCGAGGGAACCGCTCGCAGCATGGGAGTCGTCGTTCAGGGCTGAGCGTCTGCCGTAGTACGACGAGGGAGCTACCTTATGGGGAAGAAAATGCAGGCGGCGTCGAGCAAGGTTGAGCCGCGCCTCTACGGGTTGAAGGAGGCCGTGGGGCTCGTGAAGCAAGCCGCATACGCGAAATTCGATGAGTCAGTGGATCTGGCCCTCAGGCTGGGCGTGGATCCCAAGCGGTCTGATCAAATGGTGAGGGGCACGACCGTGCTTCCCCACGGGACCGGGAAAAAATTGCGCGTGCTGGTCTTCGCCAAGGGCGAGAAGGAGCAGGAGGCGCGAGCGGCCGGCGCGGATTACGTGGGGGCCGAGGATCTGATGGAGAAGATCAAGGGCGGGTGGATGGAGTTCGATCAAGCGATCGCGACCCCTGATCTCATGGGGGCGGTCGGCAAGCTGGGCAAGGTGCTGGGGCCCCGAGGACTGATGCCTAACCCGAAAACCGGGACCGTCACGTTTGAAGTAGCGAAAGCTATTGCCGAGATCAGGAAGGGGCGAGTTGAGTACAAGGTCGAAAAAGCCGGGATCGTGCACGTCCCGGTCGGCAAGGTCTCCTTCGACGCGCAACGGTTGTACGAGAACGCCCACTCGATCCTTGAGTCCGTGGTCAAAGCCAGACCGGCCTCCTGCAAGGGCCGTTATTTAAAGAGCGCCACGATCTCCAGCACCATGGGGCCGGGGATCCGCCTCGATACCGTTGCCATTACCAAGCAGTGGAGTTAAGGAGAGCCCGTCGAGGCTGATGCGAAGGGGTCGAGCATGAAAAAGGACGAGAAAGCCACTGCGGTCGCGGAATTGCACGAAAAGTTTTCGCGGGCCAAGCTCGCGATCATGGCCGAATGCGCCGGCGTGCCGGTGAATCAGATCACGGAATTGCGCAAGCAATTGCGGGGAGCCAAGGCTGAATTTCGGGTAGTCAAGAACACGCTGGCCGCTCGCGCGGTCGAAGGGACCCTCCTGGTGGAAGCGAAGCCGCACTTTAAGGGTCCGATGGCGGTCACGATCGGGTATGACGATCCGGTGCTGCCGACGAAGATCCTGCGCGACTTCATCCAGGCGGAAAAGCGAGACGAAAAAATCAAAATTACAATCGGCGTGCTGGAGGGCAAACTGGTAAAGCCCGCCCAGCTAGCCGCCGTGGCCAGCCTGCCGAAAAAAGACGTGCTGCTGTCCATGCTCCTCTCTGCGATGCAAGGGCCGACTCGCGGGTGCGTCTATGCGTTGAGCGGGCTGCTGAGGGGGCTGGTCGGCGTGATGGTTGCCATTCAAGACAAGAGGAAAGGAGAGGGAGACATGCCAACGACCGAAGGAAAACTGTCGCAGGAGGAATTCATTAAGGCGGTGGAGAGCATGACCGTGCTGGAGCTCTCCGAACTGGTCAAGGGCCTGGAGGCCCGGTTCGGCGTCACGGCGGCTGCGCCGGTGGCAGTGGCGGCCGCTCCGGCGGCCGGCGGGCCGGCGGCTGCTGCGGAGGAGAAGACGGCGTTCGATGTCATTTTGGCCAGTGCCGCCGCGGACAAGAAGATCCAGGTCATCAAGGTAGTGCGCGAGCTCACGAATCTCGGCTTGAAAGAAGCCAAAGACCTGGTGGAAGGCGCCCCCAAGCCGGTAAAGACCGGGGTGACGAAAGAAGAAGCCGAGACGATGAAGAAGAAGTTGGAGGAGAGCGGCGCCAAGATCGAAGTGAAGTAAGCTCGGCGTGTGGCAGTGAGCCGGACGGGTTTCGACCGGCTGAGTCGCGGCGGGTGGCCTGACGATCTACGAGGAGGGGCTTGGGTATGCTGGAATCGACCGTCAATGGGTTGATTGAACGAAAGGATTTTTCGAAAATCCTGGCCCACATTGACATCCCTGACCTGATCGAAATCCAAAAGCGGTCCTACGAGCGGTTTCTCCAAATGGAATGCGCGCCGGAGCGGCGGGAGGACAAAGGGCTCCAGGCGGCGCTGACCAGCGTGTTTCCCATCGCAGACTACAACAACACGGCCATCTTGGAGTTTTCCAGCTACTCGCTGGGTACGCCGAAATACGACGTGCGCGAGTGCCTCGAGCAGGGAATGACCTATGCCGTTCCCCTCAAGACCAGGGTCCGCCTGGTGGTCTTCGACAAGGAAGACAAGGGGCCCAAGAAGAAAGTGCTCGACGTGCGAGAGCAGGAGGTGTACGTCGGCGAGCTCCCGCTGATGACCGAGCGCGGCACCTTTATCATCAACGGGACCGAGCGGGTGATCGTCAGCCAGCTCCATCGCTCGCCCGGAGCCTCCTTCACGCACGATAAGGGGCGCACGCATGCGAGCGGGAAAATCCTGTATTCAGCCCGCATCATTCCCTACCGGGGCTCGTGGCTGGATTTTGAGTTCGATGCTCGGGACATCCTCTATGTCCGGATCGACCGGCGACGGAAGATGCCGGCCACTATTCTCCTCAAAGCCTTTGGGTATTCAACCGACGACCTGCTCAAGATGTACTACCCGATCGAGGAGATCAGGGTGGTCAAAGGTAAGCTGCTCCGGAAGCTGGACCCCGACATCCACCATGGCCTGAAATGCTCTATCGAGGTCACTGAGAAGGGAGGCAAAGAGCCCGTGGTTCGGGAGGGCACCAAGCTGACCAAACCCCTGATCGCTCGCATTCGCGCGGCTGGGGTGAAGGAGATCCCGGTCCATGCTGCGGAATTGGTCGGACGCGCGGTCTTGACCGAATTGGTGGACCCGGTCAGCAAGGAAAAAATTCTGGAAAAGAACCACAAGCTCGCGCCACCCTCGATCGAAAAGATCCTCGGCAGCCGCGTCGAAAGCTTCAAGGTCATCTATTTGGACACCGCGACGGCAACTCCGGTGATCCTGGACACCCTGGAGATGGAGCGGACCGCGTCCAAAGAAGAAGCGATGGTGGAAATCTATAAACGGCTGCGGCCGGGGGAGACCCCGTCGATCGAGACCGCCAGGGTGCTCTTCGACAACCTGTTCAACAATCCCAAACGGTACGATCTCTCGCCAGTCGGTCGGCTCAAGCTGAACAAAAAGCTTGGCCTGGATCTTCCCCTCGAGCAACGCACGCTGACACCGCAGGATGTCGTCGAAGTGATTCGTTACCTCGTCAACCTCAAGATGGGGAAAGGTGAGATCGACGACATCGATCACCTGGGGAACCGGCGGGTCCGGTCGGTGGGCGAGTTGCTGGAGAACCAGTTCAGGATTGGCCTGGCCCGGATGGAGCGGAGCATCAAGGAACGGATGAACCTCCTGGATATGGAGACGGTGTTGCCGCATGACCTGATCAACGCGAAGCCGGTCGTGGCGGCGATCAAGGAATTCTTCTCCAGCAGTCAGCTTTCCCAATTCATGGACCAGACGAACCCGCTGGCGGAGATCACCCACAAGCGGCGGTTGTCCGCCTTGGGGCCAGGTGGGTTGACCCGCGAACGGGCTGGGTTCGAGGTGCGTGACGTGCACCCGTCCCACTACAGCCGCATCTGTCCGATCGAGACCCCGGAAGGGCCGAACATCGGGCTGATCACCTCGTTGGCCACGTATGCGCGCATCAACGACTTCGGGTTCATCGAGGCTCCCTACCGAAAGGTCCGCAAAGGGCGGGTGACCGATGAGATCGAGTTTCTCTCGGCCATCGAGGGCGAGCGCTACGTCATCGCGCAGGCCAACTCGAAGCTGGACGCGTCCGGCCGTCTGGTATCGGAAACAGTCTCGGCTCGGCACGGTGGCGATTTCATTACCGCCACGCCGGACAAAGTCGAGTACATGGACGTCTCCCCCAAGCAAGTCGTGAGCGTCGCGACGGCTCTGGTTCCATTCCTGGAGCACGACGACGCGAACCGGGCGCTGATGGGCTCCAACATGCAGCGGCAGGCGGTGCCGTTGATTCAGACCGAGGCCCCACTCGTCGGAACCGGCATGGAGTCGGTGGTGGCCAGAGATTCCGGGTACGTGGTCCAGGCGAAGCGGTCGGGCGTCGTCGAAAGCGTCGATGCCACCCGCATTGTGGTCCGGTCGGAAGTCCGGAAGAAAGAGGAAGGGGGCCGCAAGAGCGACGCCGGTCTGGATGTGTACGATCTCATCAAGTTCCAGCGGTCCAACCAAAACACCTGCATCACGCAGAAGCCGGTGGTACGGGTTGGGCAGCCGGTCAAGAAAGGGCAGGTGCTGGCGGACGGCCCGGCCATTGATCGCGGCGACCTGGCATTGGGGCGCAACGTGCTGGTGGCGTTTATGCCATGGGGTGGGTTTAATTTCGAGGACGCCATCCTGATCAACGAAAAGCTCGTTCGGGAAGACGTGTTCACCTCCATTCATATCGAAGAGTTCGAGGTGGAGGCCCGGGACACCAAGTTGGGCAAGGAGGATATTACCCGTGATATCCCCAACATTGGCGAGGAGGCGCTCAGGAACCTGGACGAGAGCGGGATCATTCGCATTGGGGCCGAAGTCAAGCCGGGAGACATCCTGGTCGGGAAGGTGACGCCCAAGGGCGAAACGCAATTGACCCCGGAGGAAAAATTGCTCCGGGCGATCTTCGGTGAAAAGGCTGGCGATGTCAAAGATACCTCGCTGCAGGTCCCGCCCGGCGTGGAGGGGATCGTCGTCGATGTCAAGATCTTCTCGCGGAAAGGGTCGGACAAGGATGAGCGGTCCAAGAGCATCGAGAGCGAGGACGTCCTGAAGCTCCAGCGGGATCACCAGGACGAGCTGCGCATCATCGAGGAAGAAAAGAACAAGAAGATTCGCAAGCTGCTGTTGGGGAAGGTCGTCGGGCGAGACCTGATGGACCCGGAGAGCGGCGAGGTGATTCTCAAGAAGAAAGGGAAGCTCACGGCCGACATTCTCAAGAAGCTCTCCGACGATAACGTTCGGCATATCATTCTGAGCGACCCGGACGAGCAAAAGGCTCTTGAGGAGATCGAACGTCAGTCCAAAGAGCAGATCGAGATCCTGCAGACCCTCTACGACGAAAAAGTGGGTCGGCTGAAGCGGGGTGATGAGCTCCCGCCCGGCGTGATCAAGTTGGTGAAAGTTTACATTGCGATGAAGCGGAAGGTGTCGGTCGGCGACAAAATGGCGGGCCGGCACGGCAACAAAGGCGTGGTCTCTCGGATTCTTCCGGAAGAGGACATGCCGTATCTTCCGGACGGCACGCCGGTCGAGATCGTGCTGAATCCTCTGGGAGTACCGTCGCGCATGAACGTCGGCCAGATTCTCGAGACTCACCTGGGCTGGGCGGCGAAAGCTCTGGGCATTGACGTCTCCAGCCCGGTGTTTGACGGCGCGTCAGAGAAAGAGATCAAGGAGCTGTTGAAAAAGGCCAAGCTCCCGCCTAGCGGGCAATCCATCGTGTACGACGGTCGGACCGGCGAGCCGTTCGGGAGCCCGGTGACCGTCGGGCACATGTATATGCTGAAGTTGCATCACCTCGTGGACGATAAAATCCACGCGCGGTCGATCGGACCGTATTCACTGGTCACTCAGCAGCCGCTGGGGGGCAAGGCCCAGTTCGGCGGGCAGCGGTTGGGCGAGATGGAGGTGTGGGCGCTGCAGGCGTATGGCGCCGCCTCGACCCTCCAGGAGTTTCTCACCGTCAAGTCGGACGATGTGCCGGGTCGCTCTCGGATCTACGAGGCGATCGTCAAAGGAGAGAATTTTCTGGAACCGGGCCTCCCGGAATCGTTCAACGTGCTGGTCAAAGAGCTGCAAAGTCTGGGTCTTGATGTGGAGTTGATCAAGTCGAAGGACTGACGACAGTGCTGAGTGCTGAGCAACAAAGAATTAACAGGCGATCGAAGATCCGGATTCCGGGTCTATCAGCACTCAGCACTCGTTACTCAGCACTGTGCCTCTAAAGAGGGAGGGACTGACCTTGGAAGGTATGTACACCCTGTTTGAAAAGCCCCGCGACTCCGTGTCGTTCGATGCCATGCGCATCCGGATCGCCTCGCCAGACAAGATCCGGTCGTGGTCTTACGGGGAGGTGAAGAAACCGGAGACGATCAACTATCGGTCCTTCAAGCCCGAGAAGGACGGGCTGTTCTGCGCCAAGATCTTCGGGCCCATCAAGGACTGGGAATGCAATTGCGGGAAGTACAAACGGATGAAGCATCGTGGCATCGTTTGCGACAAGTGTGGTGTCGAGGTGATTCAATCCAAGGTGCGCCGGGAGCGGATGGGGCATATCGAGCTGGCGGCACCAGTGGCGCATATCTGGTTCTTGAAAGGCGTCCCTAGCCGTATCGGCACCCTGCTGGACATGAGCCTGAAGCACCTGGAGAAAGTCCTGTACTTCGAAGGGTATGTCGTCATCGACCCGGGCGACGTTCCCGACCTCAAAGAGAAAGCGTTGCTGACGGAAGAGAAACTCCGCGAGTATCAGGAACAGTATGGCGCCAGCGCCTTTAAGGCCGGCATCGGAGCCGAGGCGATCCGGGAATTGCTGAAGGGAGTGGATATCAACGCGGAGTGGGACGACCTGCACGTCAAGGCCAAGAAAGCCACCTCGGCCGCGCTCAAGAAAAAATACGCCAAGCGGCTGAAAGTGCTGGAGGCGTTCCGCAAGTCCGGGAACAAGCCCGAGTGGATGGTGATGGACGTGATCCCGGTGCTTCCTCCCGAGCTGCGGCCCCTCGTGCCGCTGGACGGCGGGCGATTCGCCACCTCGGATCTGAACGATCTCTACCGACGGGTGATCAATCGGAACAACCGGCTGAAACGCTTGATTGAATTGAAGGCGCCCGGCGTCATCATCCGCAATGAGATGCGCATGCTCCAGGAGGCGGTGGTCGCGCTCTTTGATAACGGGCGGAGAGGCAGAGCCATCCGCGGCCCCAACAAGCGGCCGCTCAAGTCGTTGAGCGACATGTTGAAGGGCAAACAGGGTCGCTTCCGCCAGAATCTGCTCGGGAAGCGCGTGGATTATTCCGGCCGCTCGGTCATCGTCGTCGGCCCCGAACTCCGCTTGCACCAGTGCGGCCTGCCCAAGAAGATGGCGCTGGAGCTGTTCAAGCCGTTCATCTTTCACAAGCTGGAAGAGCGCGGTGCCGCCACCACGATTAAGAGCGCCAAGCGGCTGGTCGAAAAAGAGCGTCCGGAGGTTTGGGATGTCCTGGACGAAGTCATCCGAGAACACCCCGTCCTGCTGAACCGCGCCCCCACGCTCCACCGTCTGGGTATCCAGGCGTTCGATCCGGTGTTGGTCGAGGGAAAAGCGATCCGGCTGCATCCCTTGGTCTGCGCCGCCTTTAACGCCGACTTCGACGGTGATCAAATGGCCGTCCACGTGCCCCTCTCGGTGGAAGCCCAGGTCGAGGCCCGAGTCCTGATGATGTCGATCAACAACATCCTCTCACCAGCGAACGGCAAGCCGATTGCGGTGCCGTCGCAGGATATGGTGCTGGGCTGTTATTGGCTGACGAAAGAGCGGGCCGGTGCCAGGGGTGAGGGTAAGGTGTTCGCCTCGCCGGAGGAAGTGCGGATTGCCTATGACGCCCGGGAAGTGGAGGAGCACGCGAAGATCAAAGTGCGTGTCAACAGCAGCCTCGTGGCAACGACGGTCGGACGGGTGTTGCTGGGAGAGATTCTGCCGCCCTCGATCCCATTCTCGCACGCCAATCAGCTCATGACCAAGAAAGAGATGACCAAATTGATTGACACGGTCTACCGTCAAGCGGGGCTTCGGGAGACGGTCGTGCTGCTGGATAAGATCAAGGACATTGGATTCTACTACGCCACCAAGGCCGGCGTGTCGATCTGCATCGACAACATGCACATCCCGACGAAGAAGGAGGAGTTGATCACCAAGGCTCAACGGGAGGTCAATGAGATCGAGAAGCAGTACAGCGAGGGCCTCATCACCAACGGGGAGCGGTACAACAAAGTCATCGACATCTGGGCCCACGTGACCGAGCAGGTGGCCAACGAAATGATGAAGGAGCTGGGCGCGGGCGAGGATGGGAGAACGCACGAGGCCTTCAATCCCATTTACATGATGGCAGACTCCGGCGCGCGCGGCAGCTCGCAGCAGATCAGGCAGTTGGGCGGTATGCGCGGGTTGATGGCGAAGCCGTCCGGCGAGATCATTGAGACGCCCATCACGGCCAATTTCCGTGAAGGCTTGACGGTGCTGCAGTACTTCATCTCGACGCACGGAGCCAGAAAAGGGTTGGCGGACACCGCCCTGAAGACCGCCAATTCCGGCTACCTGACTCGGCGGCTCGTCGACATTTCGCAGGACGTCATTGTGAGCGAGTTGGATTGCGGGACGACCGACGGGATTGTGGTGACCGCGCTGGTCGAAGGCGGCGAGGTGATCCAGCCGATCGAGGAACGTATTCTGGGGCGGCTGGCCGCCGAGGATGTTCGCGATCCGCTGACCGGCGAGATCATCGTCAAAGCCAACGAAGAGATCGACGAAGAACATGCGAGGAGCATCGTGGAGGCCGGAGTGGATCGGGTCAAGATCCGGTCGGTGCTGACCTGTCAGTCCCGTCGCGGCGTGTGCGTGAAATGCTACGGACGGGATCTCTCGCGCGGGCGCCTGGTCGAGAAGGGCGAGCCGGTCGGGGTGATTGCGGCCCAGTCCATTGGGGAGCCCGGCACCCAGTTGACGATGCGTACCTTCCACATCGGCGGCACCGCCAGCAAGGTGGTGGAGCAAACGGTTCTGGAGGCGAAACACGCCGGCAGCCTGAAGTTCATGAGCTTCGACGCCAAGAAGAATGCCGATATCCACAACGCCGGCATCGCGGTCAAAAATAAGGAAGGCGAGTGGGTGGTGATGAACCGCAACGCCAAGATCGCGATCTACGACGAGACCGGCCGCGAGCGGGAGAAATATCCGGTCGTCTATGGCGCGAGGATCAAGGTCAAAGACGGGGGCCATGTGGAGATCGGCCAGAAGCTGGTTGAGTGGGATCCCTACTCGCTGTTGATCCTCACGGAAGTCGGTGGAAAGGTGGCGTACGGTGACATCCTCGAGGGCGTGACCATGAAGGAGGAGTTTGACGAGGTCACCGGCCTGTCCCGCAAGGTCGTCATTGAGCACACCGGCGCCACGTTGCGGCCACGCGTCTCGATCAAGGACGAAGGCGGCAAGACGGCGAAGGTCTCGGGTGCGTCTGGAGTGGCGCGCTACCTGCTGCCGGTCGGCGCGCACATTCTCGTGGAAAAGGGGACGATCGTGCACCCCGGTGATGTGCTGGCCAAGATTCCTCGCGAGACGACCAAGACGAAAGACATCACCGGCGGTCTGCCGCGGGTGGCCGAGCTGTTCGAGGCGCGAAAGCCGAAAGAACAGGCGGTGATCAGCGAAATCGACGGCGAGGTCTCGTATGGCGGGTTCGTGAAAGGCATGCGGAAAGTGCTGGTGGACAACAAGCTGGGGGATGTGAAGGAGTATTTCATTCCCAAGGGCAAGCACGTGAATGTCCACGAAGGGGACTGGGTACGGGCCGGCGAGCCGTTGATGGATGGGTCGGCCAATCCGCATGACATCCTGGATGTGCTGGGCCCGAAGGAACTGCAGAAGTACCTGGTGGACGAGGTGCAGGACGTCTATCGGCTGCAGGGTGTCTCGATCAACGACAAACATATCGAGATCATCGTGCGGCAGATGCTTCGGAAAGTCCGTATTGAGGATCCCGGCGATACCGAGTTTCTCCCGGGCAGTCAGGTGAGCAAGTTTGCGTTCGACGACGAAAATGAGCGGGTGCTCGCCGCAGGCGGTCGACCCGCGCTCGGGAAACCGGTCCTCCTGGGCATTACGAAGGCCTCGCTCACGACCGACAGCTTCATCTCGGCGGCGTCCTTCCAGGAGACCACGCGCGTGCTGACCGAGGCGGCAATCAACGGTCGCGAAGATACTCTCCTCGGCCTCAAGGAAAATGTGATCGTGGGCCGACTCATCCCGGCCGGGACCGGATTCGATGAGTATCGGGACACCTTTGTGATCAGCCCCAAGAAGGAACTGGCGCCGCCGGCGCTGGGAGGGAGCGAGCCGGTGGGGATTGGGCCAGAAGGGAAACAGGCGGAGGCCGACGCGGCGGGCGGTTGAGCGGCTATTCACCTTGACACGCTCAGGGTGCTTCACTATAATGCGTAGGTTTTTTGATCGCGCAGGCCTTCCGTGAGGCTTGGAGAGTGAGCAAGAGGAGGGGGAATGCCAACCATTAACCAGTTGGTGCGGCACGGCCGAACGCTGTCGAAGGGCAAGACAAAAAGCCCCGCGCTGAGGCGTTGCCCACAAAAACGAGGCGTCTGCATTCGGGTCTACACCACGACGCCGAAGAAGCCGAATTCGGCGCTCCGCAAGGTCGCGCGCGTGCGTCTGACCAACGCCTTCGAGGTGACCTCGTATATTCCGGGGGAAGGCCACAATTTACAAGAGCACTCCATTGTCTTGGTTCGCGGCGGCCGCGTGAAGGATTTGCCCGGAGTCCGCTATCACATCGTGCGGGGTGCGTTGGATGCGGTGGGAGTAGCGAATCGGAAGCAGAGTCGTTCGAAGTACGGCGCCAAGCGGCCCAAGTAACGGATACGGAAAGTGCAAAGGATATAAAGCAAGATGCCACGGAGACGGTTGTTCGGACAGCGCGAAGTGCATCCCGATTCTCGCTACCACGACAAGCTGGTGGGCAAGTTCATCAATACTCTCATGTCGCGCGGAAAGAAGAGCACAGCCGAGCGGGTCTGTTACGGGGCCTTCGAGATGATTCAGAAGAAAACAGGGAATGACCCGCTCAAGGTCTTCCGGTCCGCGATTGACAACGTCAAGCCGGTGGTGGAGGTGAAGTCGCGGCGCGTGGGCGGCGCATCCTATCAAGTGCCGGTCGAAATTCGGCCGGTGCGCCGGATGTCGCTGGCCCTGCGATGGATTGCTGAGTATGCGAAGGCGCGGAGCGGGAAAAGCATGAGCGACAAGTTGGCCGGCGAACTGCTCGATGCGGCCAACAATACGGGCTCCTCGGTAAAGAAACGGGAAGACACGCACCGGATGGCGGAGGCCAACAAGGCCTTCGCTCATTATCGCTGGTAAAGACGGTATCCGTGCTGCAGTTGGGCCACGCTGCGAGCGGGTCCTTCATGACCCTGCATCGTAGCCTGACGGAAGGTGGCGCTGCAGCATCGTTGTTTTCGGAGGGTGACTTGGCGAGGCAGGTTCCACTAGAGCGGACGCGGAATATCGGCATCATGGCGCACATTGATGCCGGGAAGACCACGACCACGGAGCGGGTCTTGTTTTACACCGGAGTCTCGCACCGCATGGGCGAGGTGCATGACGGCGCCGCGACCATGGACTGGATGGAGCAGGAGCGGGAGCGCGGCATCACCATCACCGCCGCCGCGACGACCTGCTTCTGGCACGACCACCGGATCAATATCATTGATACGCCCGGTCACGTGGACTTTACGATTGAGGTGGAGCGCTCGTTGCGGGTGTTGGATGGAGCGGTGGCGGTGTTTGATTCGGTACAGGGCGTCGAGCCCCAATCGGAGACGGTCTGGCGTCAGGCGGACAAGTACCGCGTGCCCCGGATCGCCTTCATGAACAAGATGGACCGGATCGGCGCCGATTTCTACACGAGCGTACAGTCGCTGGTGGATCGGTTGGGGGCGAACCCCGTCCCCATTCAGTTGCCGATCGGCCGCGAAGGCGAGTTCCGGGGATCGGTGGACCTCGTGTCGATGAAAGCCTACCTCTACGACGACGAATCCTTGGGCGCCAAATATCAGATCGAAGAGATCCCGGCCGACCTGCGGGAACTGGCGAAGGAATACCGAGAAAAAATGATTGAAGCGGTCGCCGAACACGATGAGCGCGTGCTGGAACGGTACCTGAATGGCGAGTCGCTCGGCGAGGAGGAAATCAGGCGGGCCATCCGGGCCGGGACGATCGCGATGAAGGTGACGCCAGTGATCTGCGGGTCCGCATTCAAGAACAAGGGCGTCCAGCAGCTCCTCGACGCGGTGGTGGAGTATCTGCCGTCTCCGCTCGACGTCCCGCCGGTCGTCGGCGTCGATCCAGCGACGGGGAAGGAGGTCGCGCGACGGTCAAGCGACGACGAGCCATTCTCGGCACTGGCTTTCAAGATCATGACCGACCCGTTTGCGGGGCAGTTGACCTATTTCCGGGTCTATTCCGGAACTCTCAAAACCGGCACCTCGGTGTACAACATCACGAGGGGCACCAAGGAGCGGATCGGCCGGCTGTTGAAAATGCACGCCAACAAGCGCGAGGACATTGACACGGTCTATGCCGGCGACATCGCGGCGGCGGTGGGCCTGAGGGGAGCGACGACGGGGGACACGCTGTGCGACGAAAAACGCCCCGTGCTGCTTGAGGTGATGAAATTCCCCGAACCGGTCATCGCGATGGCCATCGAGCCGAAGACCAAGC
>JACQQM010000086.1 GCA_016207025.1 Nitrospirota bacterium
CGGCTGAACTCGGATGACAATCCGCTGATGGTAGACACCATTCTCTGCGACATCCGGATGCCGAGGATCAACGGAACCGAGGCGATCGCCTATTTCCGGACGCAGTACCCCAGCGTGCCCGTGGTGGTGTTGACCGGCTACCCGGACGTTGAACTGGCGGTGTCCTTGTTGAGGCAAGGAGTGATGGATTATCTGGTCAAGCCGGTGTCGAAGGACGAGCTGTTGACCGTCATCAAGAAGTCTGTGGATCAGCACGAGATCCTGAAGGATCAATTCACCGCCTAGCCGTTCGCCGCCCGCATGAACACAGGCGGGGTCGCCGATCCGGCGACCCCGCCTGTGGGGTTGACCCTTCATGCAGGCAGATCCTTAGGCCCGCTTCCAGAGCGCCTTGAGGCCGAAGTAGCCGAACGCGTCCTTCAAGTTGGAGTAGATCCGCTTGAAGGGCCCCATCTCCGGATTCGTCACGTACTCCATCGTCAGCGCCACACGCTCCTCCCCTTCCCCAAGCGGCGTCACCGCGTGCCAGAGCTTGTCGCCGTTGAAAATGACCACATCGCCGGGCTTGGTGACGAGACTCAGTTCCTTCGTTTCGCGCGTGGGATCATCCTTGTAAAGCTGGCACACCAGGCAACAGTGCTCGGACTTGTCCACCAACCCCATGAGGATGGTGTACCGCGCCCCTTTGTAATACGAGGTATCGTAGTGGAATCCGATGTGGTCGCCCGGCTCCGTATAGTAGTAGAGCGCGCACGAATGCGGATCATGCTCCGGGCAGAGCATCAACCGCGCGTTCACCAGCCGGCTGAGAAAATCAATGAAGACGGGTGATCGGTACAGCTCCATGAACTCCGGGGCCTTTTCCCGTACCGTGTAGTAGCTGACGCTTCCCCCCTTTTTGTGCCCCGGGATGAAATTGCGATTCAATTCGGGCTTCAGGCGCTGGACCTGAGGAACCAGGGTCTCTTCCACCACCGATCGAGGCAGAAAGCCGCCGAGAAAGACGAATTCGTCCTGGTCCCAGTATTCCTTGCGGAGCCGTTCGAAATCAAGCGCGGCCACCGCCTGCTCAACCGCCTCTGCCATAGGTGTCGCCTTCATCATTCTGTGCCTCTTATTGCCTCTTCAAATAACTTTCCACTCAGCACTCATCGCTCAGCACTGTCCCTACGGCGGGCTCAGAGCGGGGGCTTTCACCACTTCCACACCGGCCGGCACCTCGAACTCGAACACCGAATTCTTGAGGCCGCTGTTGGGCTTCAGGTTGGTGAATTGAAACGTTGACACGTTCCCGCTGATCTCATGAATCGACACCGATTTAATGAAGTAGGTCTTCGGTTGTACTTCCAACACGATCCGCTCCACCGTTCGCACAGACTCCGGCTCGACCTCCTTCGGGAGCAGCGTGATGAGCGGGATCCCGCCTTCCCCGCGCTTCCCCTCGGGAGCGGGTTCTATATGAAACTGCTCCTCCAGCTTGGCCACTCCTTGCAGCAACTGCAAGGGCGCTTGAGAGGCGGCCATCTGCGTGAGTTTGCCAACCAGCACCTGTTTGTGCTCCGGCACGTACATCATGACGTCGTTTTTGTTGACGTAGATCTCTTCCACATTCGGCTCCAGGTAATCCCATCGAAGCCGACCCGGTTTTTTAATGTACACCCGCCCACTTGACGAGATCGGCGTGGCAAACCCTTCGATTTTGGTGGTTTGGATAAACTCAGCCTGGAGATCACGCGTCCGCTCGTACCGGGCCTGCAGTTTCTTCAGCACCTCCCGCACTTCTTTCCCGTCTTTCGCATCGTCCGCAGCCAGCCCCGTCGCTGGGCCCAAGGCAAAAGTAAAAAGTAAAAAGGCAAAAACCCTGAACAGCACTTTTGATTTTTGCCTTTTGCCTTTTGCCCTGCGCATGCGCTATGCCTCCTCCTCTCCCACTGGCCCGCGGCGCACCAGGACCTCCCGTCGTCCATCACGGCCGGCGGCCCCGACGATGCCCTCCTGTTCCATGCGCTCGATCATCCGCGCCGCTCGGGGATATCCCACACGCAGACGCCGCTGGATCAGTGACGCGGAGGCCTGACTGGACGAGATCACCAGGTCCTTGGCCTGCTCGTACACCTCGTCTCGTTCCTGCTCCTCCGCCGCCTCGTCCTGCTTGAGCGACTGCAGTTCCTCGCTGTACACAGGCGTGGCCTGCTTCTTCACAAATTCCACCACGCGACGCACGTCATCGTCCGCCACGAACGATCCGTGAAGGCGGATGATCCGCCCGGTGCCTGAGGCGAGATACAGCATATCGCCCCGTCCCACCAACGCCTCGGCGCCATTGGCATCCAGGATCGTTCGGGAATCGGTCTTGGAGGAGACCTGAAACGCGATCCGCGCCGGAAAATTCGCCTTGATCAGACCGGTGAGCACATCCACCGACGGCCGCTGCGTGGCCAGCACCAGGTGGATGCCGGAAGCCCTCGCCATCTGGGCCAGCCGCGCGATCTTGTCCTCCACCTCCTTGGGCGCCACCGCCATGAGGTCAGCCAGCTCATCGATCATCACCACGATATAGGGAAGCGGCGCTGGCGGCGTCTTGGATGAATCGGTCGGCCCCACCGGACCGCTTTCCGGTATGGCGCTCTCGCCGGCAGAGAGCCGTTCTTCCTCGGACAGAAACTCGATCGGCAAATCCGTTTGCTGCGGGACCTGTTCCGATGACGATTTTGAAAGCACGCCCTGTTGCTTGCCCACCAATCGATTGTACGAGTCCACGTTGCGAACCCCGGCCTCAGCCAGCAGCTTGTACCGCCGTTCCATCTCCTGCACCACCCATCCCAACCCGCGGGCCGCCGACTTGGGATCGGTGATCACCGGACGGAGCAGATGCGGGATCCCGTCATAGAGTTGCATCTCCAACATCTTGGGATCCACCAGCAGGAGTTTCACCTCATCCGGCCTGGCCGAGAACAGGATGCTCAGCAGCATGGTATTCAGGCTGACGCTCTTCCCTGCCCCGGTGGCGCCGGCTACCAGCAGATGGGGCATCGTCTTGAGATCCGCTGTGACCGGTACCCCGAAAATATCCTTCCCGAGCGCCAGGGTCAGCTTCGAGCGGGACTTCGTGAAGGCGTCGCTGGTGAGCACCTCTTTCAACGAGACGGTCTCGCGGTAACGATTGGGCACTTCGATGCCGACCACGGACTTACCGGGGAGCGGCGCCACGATCCGCAGGCTCGTGGCCTTGAGCGCAAGCGCGAGGTCATTGTCCAGGTTGACGATACGGGCCACCTTCACGCCGGGCGCCGGTTCGAATTCGTACATCGTCACCACCGGGCCCGGATGCACCTCGGTGACCTTGCCCTCGATGTCGAAATTCAGC
Source organism: Nitrospirota bacterium (assembly GCA_016207025.1). Taxonomy (GTDB): domain Bacteria; phylum Nitrospirota; class Nitrospiria; order Nitrospirales; family Nitrospiraceae; genus JACQQM01. Next base: position 3,368 of record JACQQM010000086.1, read on the forward strand.
AGCGTGCGCGTCAGCAGGTCGGATTGGGCTTTGAGTTCCTCATCGGTCATGCGCTCCAGCGGACCGGAAGGGTCATCCAAGAGTTCGCGCGGGTCCGGCAACACATAACCGGTCGAGACCGCGCCGGTCATGGCGATCACCGGCTCTTCCACCTCGGCTTCGGCCGGCTCGTCGAGAACGTTGGACGGTGTATCCGTCCGAACCGGCTCCGGTGGCGTCTCAACCTCCACCGCGGCTTCAGCGAGCTCCACGGGGGCGGGACGATTGATCTTGACCGGTTTGGGTCTCCCTCTCTTCACTTTGTCCGCCCGCTCAGCTCGTTCCGATGGTTCAGGGAGAAGCCCTTGTACGACCTCCGTCAACGACCCCCACCAACCGGGCACACGTCGCCAGAGATCGGCCAGCGACATCGGCGTGGCCAGCAGAAGCGAAATCACCAGCCCGGCCAACACAATGATATGAGCGCCGGTGCTCGCAAAATAGACCCGCAGCCCGTCAGCGATCAGGTGTCCGGTCGCGCCCCCTGCCATCCCGCGATACACGAGGCCGCTCGTGAACGTCGGCACGGCGGCCAGTTCGAGATGCAAGAGGCCGCTCAGAAACAGCAGCGCCGCAACGGAGCCGCCCGCGCTCCGGAGCGTGACCGTGAGGGCGCCCTCCACAAAACAGCGCGCCCCCAACATGGCTAGCAGAAACGGCATCAGATAGGCGCCGCCTCCGATCAACCAGAACAGAGTCCTGGCCAGGGTGGCCCCCACCATGCCGATCATGTTGCGGGTCGGAGCCGATGGTGAGGCCTCCGAAGAGCCGGTTCCGAAAAGGACGACGTCCGTCGGGGCGAACGAGATCAAGCTCAGGAGAATCAAAAGGCTGGACGTGATCAGCAGAACGCCGATCACCTCGTGCTTCAGATGGGATGGCTGGCGAAATGGACTGCGGGCGTCACCGCGCTTTGCCGTGGTGGATACACCCATGCGCGCGATGGTAGCAGCTTCACAGGCTAGGGGCAAGAGGCTGGACTGAAGAGCTTATGGCTAACGGATCACGCTGTACTGCAATCCTGAGCTATAAGCCATAGGCCATTAGCTCTTGCTCAAGGCATTGGCCAGAGCCGCGA
>JACQQM010000094.1 GCA_016207025.1 Nitrospirota bacterium
ATCCACGGCACGCTCAAGGCCGACGTGCAGGTCAAGGACTCCCACCTCGTCGTGGACGGCAAGCCCATCGAGGTCCTGGCCAAGAAAGATCCCAAGGAGCTGCCCTGGAAGGACCTGGGCGTAGACCTCGTCATTGAGTCCACAGGCCGCTTCACGGATCGGGAAGGGGCCAGCCGCCACCTGTCGGCCGGCGCCAAGCGGGTGGTGATCACGGCTCCGGCCAAAGACCCTGACGTGACCCTCGTGTTGGGAGTGAACGAAGGCACGTTTGATCCGAAGGCGCACCACATCATTTCCAACGCTTCCTGCACTACCAATTGCCTGGCGCCGGTGGCCAAGGTCCTGTTGGAAAACTTTGGGATTCGCCACGGCGTGATGACCACCATCCACTCCTATACGAACGACCAGCAGCTCCTCGATCTGCCGCATAAGGACCTCCGCCGGGCACGGGCCGCGGCCTTGTCCATGGTGCCCACCACCACCGGCGCCGCTAAGGCCTTACACCTGGTCCTCCCGCAGCTCAAGGGCAAGCTGGACGGGATGGCGATTCGCGTGCCCACGCCCAACGTCTCGCTGGTGGACCTGACGGTGGAAACGGAGCAGGACTGCGACGCCGCGACGGTCAACGCCGCGTTTCGCCGCGCGGCCCAGGGGCCGTTGAGGGGCATCTTGCAGTATTCCGAGGCCCCGATTGTCTCGGTGGACCAGAACGGCGATTCCCACTCCGCGACGCTGGACGCGCCGCTGACGGTGGTCATGGACCGGCGCATGGTGAAGGTCATCGCCTGGTACGACAACGAGTGGGGCTATTCGTGCCGCGTCCGCGATCTCATCAAAGTCATTGCGGCCAGGTCCTGATTGCTTCTCGTCTCGAACACGACTGAATCTTCCCGCACCGAGCCAGAGAATAGGGCGCCGCATCACCGGACAAAAGCCCGGGCTGAGGAGTACGAATGATCCGCAAGCGGACGATCGAAGAGGTTGATCTTCGCAACAAGCGCGTCATCATCCGGGCTGACTTCAACGTCCCGCTCGACGACGCGCTTCAGATCACGGACGATACTCGCATCCGGTCCACATTGCCCACCATCAACCGTGCCGTGGATGAGGGCGGCAAGGTCATTCTCTGCTCCCACCTGGGTCGCCCAAAGGGCAAACCCGATCCGAGGTTGAGCCTGGCGCCGGTGGCAAAACGGCTCCAGCGGCTGCTTGGAAGAGAGGTCATCTTTGCGCCGGATTGCATCGGCCGAGAGGTGGAGAAGCTGGTGGCCCGGATGAAGCCCGGCGATGTGCTGCTCCTAGAAAACCTCCGGTTTCACCCTGGGGAGGAAAAAAACGACGAAGCCTTTTCGCGGTCCCTCGCCGCATTGGCTGATGTCTACATCAATGACGCCTTCGGAACCGCCCATCGCTCACATGCTTCCATTGTGGGGATTCCGAAATTCGTCAAGGATGTAGCGGCCGGGTATCTGCTGAATAAAGAGATTAAATACCTCGAAGGTGCGGTGGCCGATCCCATGCGACCGTTCGTGGCGATCCTGGGTGGAGCCAAGGTGTCGGGGAAAATCGGGGTCATCGAGAACCTGGGGAAGCGCGTGGACAAGGTCATCATCGGCGGTGGGATGGCCTTCACGTTTCTCAAGGCGATGGGGTTGGAAATCGGCAACTCGCTTGTTGAAAACGACATGCTGGACTTTGCGAAGGGCATTCAGGAGCACGCGCTCGCGCGCGGGGTCAAGTTCTACCTGCCCGTGGACTGCGTCGTCGCGGCGAGCCCGGAGCACGGCGCGGAAACCAAGATCGTGCCGGTGCAGGAGATGCCGAAAGGCTGGTACGGGATGGACATCGGCCCCGCCTCCGTCAAACTGTTCACGGAGGCGGTGCAGAACGCCAAAACGATCCTCTGGAACGGCCCGATGGGGGTCTTCGAGCGCGACGCGTTCTCCCGAGGAACATTGGCCATGGCCCATGCCGTCGCCAATGCCTATGCGCTGACCATCGTGGGTGGTGGGGAGACCGACGATGCGGTCCACCGAGCCGGTGAATCGGAAAGTATGTCCTTCATCTCCACAGGCGGAGGCGCAACCCTCCAACTTCTGGAGGGCAAGGAGCTGCCGGGGCTCGCGGCTCTGCCGGATCAACAGCGCTGAACGGACACCGCCGTCCGCGGTCGTCGTGGCCTTCTCTCCGAGGGTGCTGTGCGCCGACGACTCATCGTGGGTAACTGGAAGATGCACAAGACCGCGTCCGAAGCGGCGGCCTTCGTGCAGCGGCTCTCGGAACTCGTCCCTCCGATCAACTCGCTCGAAGTGGTCCTCGCCCCACCCTTCACCGCGCTCCATGCCGTCGCGCAGTCGCCCGCTTCCCGTTCTTTTGCGCTCGCCGCGCAGAATCTGCACTGGGAAGACCAGGGGGCCTTCACGGGAGAAGTCTCGGCGCCCATGCTGAAGGACCTCGGGTGCCGGTACGTCATTCTAGGACATTCGGAGCGGCGGCAGATGTTCGGGGACCGCGACGAGGGGATCAACCGAAAAGTCCGGGCGGCGCTCCGGCACGGGTTGGATCCGATTCTGTGCGTGGGGGAAACCCTCGCAGACCGCGAGAGCGGGCGGACCCAGACCGTGATTACCGATCAACTTCAGCGTGGGCTCGACGGCCTCTCCAAGGAAGACCTTAGGAGGGTCACCATCGCCTACGAGCCGGTCTGGGCCATCGGGACGGGCCACCCCGCCTCGCGCGCCCATGCCGAGGGGGCGAACACCATGCTCCGCACCACCTTAGAAAGCGGCTGGGGCACCGAGGCCGGCGAACAGGTTCGGATTCTATACGGTGGCAGCGTGACGCCCGAGAATGCCAGCGAATTCTTGGCGTCACCTCAGATTGACGGGGCGCTGGTGGGAGGGGCTTGTCTCGATCCGCATTCCTTTGCTACAATCTTGACCCTCGCACAGAGTTTCGCTCGTTAGGAACTGACAGGGAAAAGGAGGGGCATGTACACCCTGGCCGTTGTTGTGCACGTGGTAGTGTGCTTCCTGATGATCGGCGCCATCCTGCTCCAAGCCGGCAAGGGGGCCGAGATCGGAGCCGCCTTTGGAGGCTCGAGCCAGACGGTGTTCGGAAGCCGGGGGCCCGGCACATTCCTGAGCAAAGTCACGGTGGCGGCGGCGATCATTTTCATGCTGACCTCGCTCGGCCTGGCGGTGCTCTCGAAGGAGCGAAATATCTCCTCCACCGTGATCGACCTCAACCAAAAGGACACTACGCCCGCGCCCGCCGCGCAATCCGACACAAACGCCGACACCAAGGCCACTGAATCTTCTCAGACCCCGCCCTCCGGACCCGCGACCGAAGCGACCCCGGCGCCCGCGCCGACCACGCCGTAGCGCAAACACGTCGTCAGCCGCGTTGATTGAGCGAGGAGAGGAAAGAGGAGGAGCTGTCGCCCTAGACAGGCGTCAGCCAGGCGTCATGCGCACGGTCCTCGCCGCGCACGATCTCGAAGAAGGTCTTCTGCAAATCCCTCGTGATGGGTCCGGGGGAGCCGTTGCCGATCTTCCGGCCATCGATCTCACGAACCGGCGCGATCTCCGCGGCCGTGCCGGTCAAAAACACTTCATCCGCCACGTACATCGCGTCGCGCGTGAATCGCTCCTCGGCCACGGGGATATTCCGTTCCCTCGCGAGCTGCAGGACCGAGTTGCGGGTGACGCCTTCCAGAATGGACGTGAGCGGGGTGGTCTTCAGCAGCCCCTTGCGGATGATAAAGATATTTTCGCCCGTCCCTTCCGCCACGTACCCGTCCGGGTCGAGCAGGATGGCTTCGTCATACCCGTCGGCCTTCACCTCGCGTTTGGCCAGAATGGAGTTCACGTAGTAGCCCGAGATCTTGGCGCGCGTCATGGCGATATTGACGTGATGCCGGGTGAACGACGACACCTTGGCCCTGATCCCGTTGGTCAAGGCATCCTCGCCGAGGTAGGTGCCCCACTGCCAGGCGGCGATCGCCACGCGGATCGGGTTCTCACCCGGATACAGCCCCATCGCCCCGTAGCCGATATAGACCAAGGGCCGGATATAGCAGGCCTCCAACCGATTCACGCGGACCGTTTCCACGATCGCGTCCATGATCTGTTTCTTGTCGTAGGGGATCGTCATCATCGAGATGTGAGCGGATTCAAAGAGGCGGTCCACATGATCCTGCAAGCGGAAGATCGCGGACCCCTTCTGGCCCTTGTAGCACCGGATCCCCTCAAATGCGGCCAGCCCGTAGTGGAGCGAATGCGTCAAGACGTGCACCGAGGCATCCGCCCAGTTCACGAACTTCCCGTCCATCCAGATTTTTTCGCTCGGTTGCAGCATCGCTCGCCCGACAGGATGCCCGAGGGTCGGAGTGACTGAGCTATTACATGTAATTGTGGAATCGCCGCCACTATAGCAGCGCCTCTCAAGGGCAGTCAAGCGAGCGCGGAGATGGATACGCAATCCGCTGGACAGTTGCCGCTTCCTTCCTTAAAATTATCAAAATTATTCCGACCTAACACGCGAGGTGTTCCATGCACCGCATTTCGTTTTTGATCGGCCTCCTGTTCATGCCGGCTGTGTCATTCCTGCTGACCGCCTGGCCAGCGGCGGCGGAGGTGCACACGATCACGGCCACAGGTGAATATCGAATGGCGGCCAAGGACACGCCTGAAGAGGCAAAGCAACGGGCGCTCCTGGGAGCGCAACGGCTCGTGCTCGAAAAGGCATGGGCCTATCTTCAGGGTGTGACGGAGTTGAAACCGCTTCGGTTGAGCCTGAACGACATTCAGGAATATACGAGAGGGCTCATCGAGATCACAGAGGGGGCCTCGCAGAGCCAGCGCGAAGGGGAGACCGTCATCGTTCGCACGGACGTCACGGCCACGGTCGATTCGACGCTGGTGCTTCGCCGGATCAATGCGATCCGCCAGTCCCAGGCGGTGGGAGACTGATCTGTCCGACCTTGACACCCTTGAAAAGTCTATGATAGAAAGCCTGGTCTCACTGTAGGAGGCTTAAGGGATGTACGCCATTGTGGAGACCGGAGGCAAGCAGTATCGGGTGCAGCCCGGCGAGGTCCTGCGCGTCGAAAAACTGCCCGGCGAGGTGGGCGGCATCGTGGAATTGAACCAGGTTCGGCTGGTCCATGGTGACGCCGGTCTCATGGTCGGACGCCCCTTGGTCGAACGGGCTCGCGTCACCGCGGAGATCGTCAGCCAGGGACGAACCCGGTCCCTGATGATCTTCAAAAAGAAGCGGCGGAAGAACTACCGGCGGACCAAGGGCCACCGCCAGGGCTTCACGCAGGTACGGATCACGGGCATCGAAACAGCCTAGCGCAGATAGAAGGAGCGGGTCATGGCAACCAACAAAGGCGGCGGTTCATCCCGGAACGGCCGAGACAGCAATCCCCAGAACCTCGGGGTCAAGGCGTACGGCGGGGAGACTGTGAAGGCCGGCAGCATTCTCGTCCGGCAGCGGGGCACCAAGTTTTTCCCCGGCTTCAACGTCGGTCTCGGACGCGACCACACGCTCTTTGCGCGCATCACCGGCGTGGTCAAATTCGAAGGTGGACGGGCCCGGCAGAAAGTCAGCGTCTATCCAAACTCGCCGACTTCGCCGTCCACAACGAACCCCTGAATCGCTCCGACCCTCTGTCCGCCTGACCTTTCACGAGTCTCAATTCCATTTGCTCGTCCATACGGCGGGAGGGCTCAATGTCCCCGATCCGCGTGCTCCTGGTTGATGACAGCGACGTGTTTCTGAATGTGGAAGAGCGGTGGCTCTCCAAGGACTCGCGCGTTCAGGTCGTGGGACGGGCGCACTCCGGCCACGAGGCGGTCGAGCAAGTGACTCGTCTGAGCCCTGATCTCGTGTTGATGGATGTGACCATGCGGGGCATGAACGGATTGGAGGCGACACAGCAAATCAAAGCCAGACCGGCCGCCCCGCGCATCGTGCTGCTGACCGTGGAAATTGGCGCAGAATTCAAAGCGGCGGCGAAGGCTGCGGCGGTCGATGGCATTCTTGCCAAAGCGCAGTTAAGCACAAAGCTGTTGCCGTTACTCCGTTCGATGTTTCCCGCCTCTGAATCGGAAGGCAAGCGGCCCCCTCGAGCCGCCACGAAACGGCCGAAGAAACGCCGCTCGCGATGAAGGCGCTTCGCTCTGGAGAATTCCCCCCGAGGCGTCTCCTTTCGTCCCAAGCATAACCTCACGGCCAGCCGTGAGCTTCCGCGCTGATGCTGCCCCATTCCGGGTCTGTGGTTTGCTTTGGAAGTCATTGACATTTATACTGTCTTGATCTTCGGGGGGATTTGGATAACTACGGGGGCTTGAGGCAACTTGCTGTTTATTGATGAGGTCCGCATTTTCGTCAAAGCCGGCCGCGGCGGAGACGGGGTCTGCAGCTTCCGACGGGAAAAGTATGTCCCGCACGGGGGACCTGATGGAGGAGACGGCGGAGATGGAGGGAACGTGGTGGTGGTCGCTTCCCGGCGTCTGACGACCCTGCTGGACCTCCGCTACCAGCAGCAGTACCTGGCCAAAGGGGGCGGTCCCGGCGAAGGCTCAAACCGGCACGGGCGCACCGCGCCGGATGTCACGATCCACGTGCCGGTCGGCACAGTGATCATCGATGAGGCCACGGACGAGATCATGGCCGATTTGACCGCCGATGGTCAGTCCCACGTGGTGGCCCGCGGCGGACGGGGCGGTCGCGGCAATACCCGGTTTGCGACCTCCACGAACCGCGTGCCGACCCAGTTCGAGCCTGGAACCCCTGGGGAGGAACGGTGGCTTCGGTTGGAGCTGAAGCTCCTGGCCGATGTCGGGCTCGTGGGATTCCCCAATGCAGGGAAATCCACGTTGATCGCGGCCATCTCCTCGGCGCATCCCAAAATCGCGGACTATCCCTTCACCACCCTCACGCCCAACCTCGGCGTGGTGTCGTGGGGAGAGGATCGCAGCTTCGTGGTGGCCGACATCCCGGGATTGATCGAGGGCGCGCACGAAGGCAAGGGGCTGGGCTTCCAGTTTCTCCGGCATATCGAGCGCACGTCGTTTCTTCTCCACCTGGTCGACATCTCGGAATGGGCGCCTGAGGATCCCGTGGCCAGCTTCGAAACCTTGCGGAAGGAACTGGGCGCCTACGACCCCTCATTGAACAGCCGCCCGTTCGCCGTGGTCGGCACGAAGCTGGACATCAAGGGAAACGGACAGCGCCTGGACCGGTTGCGGGCCTACTGCAAGCGGCATCGCCACCGATTTTTCCCGATCTCATCCGTCACGCGCGAAGGGCTCGACACGCTCGTCCACTTCGTGGGTCAACAGGTCGCCTCCTTGAGGGTGCCGTGCGCGACGACCTCCTAAAGCAAGCCAAACGCATCGTCGTTAAAATCGGGAGCAGTCTGGTGGCCTCCCAAGGATCGGGACTCAGACCCGACCGCATTGAACGATTAGCCGACGAGATCTCGGTCATCAAAGCGAGCGGCCGCGAGGTGCTGCTGGTCTCCTCGGGCGCGATCGTGTCCGGCATTCAGAAGCTGGGACTCAAGGCCTATCCCAAGAGCCTGCCCGTGAAACAGGCGGCAGCCGCGGTCGGCCAGAGCCGGCTGATGTGGGCCTATGAGAAAGCGTTCGAACGGCTGGGCCAGAAGGTCGCCCAGATCCTCTTGACCCACCAAGACCTGGCGGACCGCCGGCGGTTTCTGAATGCCCGTCATACGCTGACCGCGCTGATCGACTTCGGGGTGATTCCCGTCATTAATGAAAACGACACCGTCGCCGTGGACGAGATTCGCTTCGGCGACAATGATAGCCTGGCCGCCCAGGTGGCCCATCTGGTGGATGCCGACCTGCTGGTGATCCTCTCCGACGTGGACGGGCTGTTTACTGAGGACCCGCGGCGTAATCCTTCCGCGACGCTCATCCCTCTGGTCTCCGAGATCACCAAAGATATCGAGCGGCGCGCCGGGACGTCGAGCAGCTTCGAGGGCACGGGCGGCATGGCCACCAAGGTCCAGGCGGCCAAGAAGGTGGCCGAGTACGGGGTCGCCACCTTGATCCTGAACGGGGAGACGCCGGGTCTCCTTCCGGCCGTCTTTAACGGGTCCCCCGCGGGCACGCTCGTGTTGCCTCGCAGCCGCCGGCTGACCAGCCGAAAGCACTGGATCGCCTTCACCCTGCGGGCCAAAGGCCAGGTGTCGGTTGACGACGGAGCCGTCGAGGCGCTCGTGCGCCGCGGCAAAAGCCTGCTCCCGTCAGGCATCATCGCAGTGAGCGGCGACTTCGGTCCGGGTGACGCCGTCACCTGCGCCGACCGTCATGGAAAAGAGTTCGCGAAGGGCCTGGTGAATTTTCCGTCCGACACGCTGCACAAGATCAAAGGGCTGAAGACCGCTGACATTCGGAAAACAATGGGTGATCAGGAGTACGAGGAGGTCATACACCGGGACAATCTGGTCATCCTGTGAGTGATGAGCGATGAGTGCCGAGTGATGAGTGGGGAAGACTCCCCCTCTCGCGGCTCGCGCCTCATCACTCGGCACTCGTAACTCGTTGCTCATTACTGCTCTCCATGCGTATTGGCTTATTCGGCGGAACCTTCAACCCCATCCACCGCTGCCACCTGATCATCGCCGCGCAAGTCCGGGACCGGCTCCAGCTTGACCGCATTGTGTTTATCCCCACCGGCGACCCGCCCCACAAGGGGTCGGGATCTCTGGCTCCGTCCCGGCATCGGCTCGAAATGGTACGACGCGCCATCGCCGCCGAGCCGTCCTTCGCGGTCTCCGATGTGGAGGTCCGTCGTCCCACCAAGTCGTACTCCATCGAAACGGTCCGCACGCTCCGCGGAGAGTATGGGCCCGGTACGGAGCTGTTTTTCCTCATCGGGCTGGACGCGTTTCGTGAGTTCCCCAGTTGGAAGCAGGCGTCCGACCTGCTTCGCCTCTGCCATTTTGTCGTCGTGCCGCGACCCGGCACTGCGTTCCGCTCGCTCGCCGAGATGCCTCTGCTCCCGGCAATTGCCCGGGCATCGCTTGCGGCGCTCGATGCGCATGAACAAGACCGCCTTGATGTGCCTATTCCAGGCCCTGGCCCCGGCGGCACCGTCTTGACCCTGCTTAGGCTCCCTCCCTGCGATGCCTCGGCCTCCGACATTCGAAACCGGCTGAAAAAGCGGCTCAGTCTCTCCACCCTGTTGCCTGCCCCGGTCGAATCCTATATAATTCAATTCGGTTTATATCAGGAGGAGGCCGATCGTACCCGAGTCGAAGGCTAAAGCCCTTGCCATCGCCCAGGCGTCCCTCGAGAAGAAAGCCAATGACGTCCTGGTCCTGCATGTTGCCAAACTGACCTCCGTCGCCGATTATCTGGTCCTGTGCTCAGGCGAATCCGAGCGCCAAGTGCGCGCCATCGCGGAACATGTTGACACAGTGCTTTCAAGCCGGCGCGACCCGCCGCTCAACATCGAAGGCACCACGACCGCGCAATGGATTTTGATGGATTGCGGCGACGTCATCGCTCATATTTTCCGCTCAGACATCCGCGAGCACTACGGCCTTGAGAAATTGTGGGGCGACGCGAAGCGTGTGCGACTTCCGGCACGCCCCCCCACGCCGTCACTGGCTTCCGTGCGTCCCACCAAGCCCGGTTCCGTCCGGGCGCGAAAGCAGGGATAGCCGATGCTTCGGCTGCTGCTGACAGTCTTCCTCGTCATCCTGGCCAGCCTCATGTATAGCTATTTTCGCGAGCTGAACCCCGGGGTCATCAGCATCCGGACCAGCCCGTCGACCTTGTATGACCTCAGCCCGGTCTCCCTGGTGCTCATCTCGATGGCGGTCGGCGCGCTGATCGTGACGCTGCTGGTCGGCGTGCGCGAAACCAGACACCTGATCGTGAACTGGCGCAGCGCCCGCCTGCGGCGACGGGAGGAGAAGGTGGACTCCCTGCATCGGGACGGGACCCACGCGTTCTTGTCCAAGCGCCCCGCCGAGGCCATCAGCCTGTTTGAAAAAGCCTTGGCGCTCGACCCCAATCACCTCGACGCCCTGCTCTGGCTCGGCAATATCCACCGCGCCGAGCAGAACTATCCGGAAGCGATCCGCCTGCACCGGAAAGCGCGCAGCATCGAGGAGCGCAACGTGGAAGTGCTCCTGGCGCTCGCGAAGGATTTGGAAGGCGCCAAGCGGTTCGAGGAGGCGCTGCAGGCGCTGCAGGACATCCTCAAGCTGGACCCATCCAACCTGACGGCGTTGATGCGCAAGCGCGACCTGTACATCCGCCTCGAGAAATGGAGCGACGCCCTCGAAATCCAGCACCGCTTGATGAAAGCCAACTTGCCGGAGCCGGACCAGCGCGCCGAATCGAACCTGCTCGTCGGCCTCACTTACGAGGTGGGGCGACAGATCCTGGAGCGGGGCCACCCGGAAAAAGCCCGCCACTATTTTCGCGGAGCCATCAAACGCGACAAGCGCTTCCTGCCGGCCTACATCGGCTTGGGCGAGATCCTCATCCGGGAGGGCAAAACCAAGAACGCCGCGGAGATCCTGGAAAAGGTCTATGCCAAGACAGGCAACGTGATCATCCTGCACCGTCTCGAGGAGCTGTACCTGGACATGGGAGAACCGGGGGAAATCATTCGCGTGTACCAGAAAGCCGTCGAGCGGGATCCGCAGAATCCGGTTCTGAAGTTCTACCTGGCCAAACTGTATTACCGCCTCGAGATGATCGACGAGGCGTTTGACCTGCTCTCGACGCTGGAAGGCCCTCAGGACCAACTGTCCGACTTTCACAAGATCATGGCCAACCTCTATCTTCGGAAGCAACAGATGGAGTACGCCGTGGAGGAGCTCAAGAAAGCATTGGGCTTCAAGAAGCGCGTGGTCGTTCCCTACCTCTGCACCAACTGCCAGCAGGAGTCCACCGAGTGGTCGGGGCGTTGCCGCCGGTGCGGCCAGTGGAACACCTTCGTGGCGCTCCCTTGGGTGGATGCGTCCACGCCCGAGCCGCACCGCGAGGGCGGCGGCCCGGAAGCCCGTGCCGTCCCGTATCAGGGCCTTGCGTCGCCATTCGAAACCGTCTAATTGGAGAAACGAGATGACCGACTTTCAGACGCTCGCCGAGAAAGCCTGCCGCGACGAAGGCCTCACACGCGCGGATTGTCTTGCCGTCCTCCGGGCGCCGGACGAACGGCTCCTGGACCTGCTCGACGCCGCCTTCAAGGTCCGCGAGCGCTATTTCGGCAGAAAAGTCCGGCTGCAGATGCTGCTGAACGCGAAGAGCGGCGCGTGCCAGGAAGATTGCCATTACTGTTCGCAGTCCGCCGTCTCCACCGCGCAGATCGACCGCTACGGACTGCTCCCTCGGGAAGAGATGCTGGAGGGTGCCCGGCGCGCCGCGGCAGCCAAAGCCCAGCGTTACTGCATCGTGATCAGCGGGCGCAGTCCCCTCGACCGGGAAATCGCCGAGATTTCAGAGGCCGTGCAAGCCATCAAGCGCGAAATCCCGATCCAGGTCTGCTGCTCGCTCGGGCTCCTGAACGAGGAGCAAGCCAGAAAACTGAAGGGGGCGGGCGTCGACCGGATCAACCACAACTTGAATACCAGCGAGGCGTACCATCCGGCCATCTGCACGACCCACACGTTCCGCGACCGGCTGACCACCATTCAACACGCCAGGGCCGCCGGCCTCGAGATCTGCTCCGGCGGGATCATCGGCATGGGAGAAAGCGATGACGACGTGATTGACCTTGCGCTGGCCCTTCGGGAGGTCAAGCCGGATTCGATTCCGCTCAACACCCTCCACCCAGTCCCCGGCACGCCGCTGGAGCACTGCCGCCATCTCACGCCGCAACGGTGCCTCAAGGTGCTGTGCTTATTCCGCTTCCTCCATCCCCGGACCGAGATCCGGATCGCCGGCGGACGGGAATTCAACCTCAGGACCCTGCAGCCCCTGTCGCTGTACGCCGCGGACTCCCTGTTCGTCGGCGGGTATCTCACCACTCCCGGCCAACCAGCGCAGGAGGCCTGGAAGATGATCACCGATCTGGGGTTTGAAATCGAGGTGGAGTACAAGCAGCCAGTGGTGAACTGAGGCCTTTCGTTTCGAGACTTAATCCTGACCCACCACTGTTTGCATTCCGCCCTATTCCCTTGTGCGCGCTAACGTTGCCGCTCCCGTGCGAGGCGGCTCGTGGAGTCGCGAATCTGCGCGGCAGCGAGGTGCCCTTCAACCTGCAGCACGGCGGCCCGGGGCTCAGCCTCGCCAAGTGCAGCGTGTTGTTAGCGCCCCCTCTCGACTTCAGCGGCAACCTGAAGCACACTGGCCGCCTGATTGAGTGACTTGTCCAGGGTCCACAACGCGGACGCCGCGAGGAGCGTGGATCCGAGAAGATGGACATCGACCCATCCAAGTCTGCGCCCGAAAAGACTGTACCGATCGATCAGACGGAGCACCTCCTCATGGTCCGCCACCGGAGCCTGCGGTAGGGCGGCGAGAAGACCGAGAATCTCCTGGCGGTTGCGCAGACGCCCGCAGGCCAGCTCGCCGATCACGAAGGGATGGCACATCACCATCCCGTCATTGAGGAGCTGGGCCAACCGGCTGTTGCTTCTGGTCAGATGGTCGATCCAGACAGACGTATCGACGAGCACCATCAGGCCGCCGAACGCCGCCGACGGATCGGTCGGAGCTCCCGTTCGGTTCCACCCAAGCGGGCCAGTCGCCGCGCACTTTCCAGGGCGATGAGCGCCTCCAGGCCAAGACGAACCAGAGATGTCTTCTCGCTCACGCCCGTAAGCTGCGCCGCTTTTTTGAGGAGAGCCTCGTCTATGTTGAGAGTCGTTTTCATATGGACAAGGATGTCTGATTGATACAGATTTGTCAATGAGGCCCTAGCGCGCTAACGAACCGAGCTCAGGCGCGCAGCCCAGAGGGCTGCGTCGGCTGGAGCGCCAGGTTAGGCGTGTCGCTACACCGCGAGTTTGGCCACACGAAGCTGTTTGCGGCGTTGCTCAGCGTGCCACAGGTCATACTGAGTCTGCTGGTTGAGCCAGCTCTCAGCCGACGTGCCAAAGGCAATGGACAACCGGACGGCCATCTCGGGACTGACACCCGCACGGCCATTCAGTATGGCGGAAAGTGTCTTGCGGCTGACCCCCAACGCCTGGGCTGCCTGCGTGACACTCACACCGAGTGGGTCCAAGCAAAGGGTCTTGATGATGGTCCCCGGGTGAGGGGGATTGTGCATACGCATGGTGACAACCTCTCTAGTGATAATCCTCGTAATCAACGACGTCAGCGTCCTTTCCAGCATCA
>JACQQM010000091.1 GCA_016207025.1 Nitrospirota bacterium
GATCCAAGAAGGCAACATCGGCCTCATGAAGGCGGTCGACAAGTTCGAGTATAAGCGTGGCTACAAGTTCAGCACCTACGCCACGTGGTGGATTCGACAGGCCATCACCCGCGCGATCGCCGACCAGGCCAGGACGATCCGCATCCCGGTACACATGATCGAGACGATCAACAAGCTGATCAGGACCTCGCGCCACCTGGTCCAGAAGCTGGGACGAGAGCCGACCCCTGAAGAAATCGCCGAGCGCATGGATCTGCCGCTGGACAAGGTCCGCAAAATCCTGAAAATCGCGCGAGAGCCCATTTCCCTGGAGACCCCGATCGGGGAGGAGGAGGACAGCCACCTCGGCGACTTCATCGAGGACAAAAAGGCCATTTCTCCCCTCGAGGCGGCAATTCGGTACGATCTGCAACGTCAGATCAACAGCGCGCTGGAAACGCTCACGCCGCGCGAGGAGAAGGTCCTTAGGAAACGGTTTGGAATCGGCGAGAGCACCGATCACACGCTGGAGGAAGTCGGCCAGGATTTCGAAGTGACGCGTGAGCGGATCCGGCAGATTGAGGCGAAGGCTCTGAGAAAGTTGCGCCACCCGAGCCGGAGCAAAAAACTCAAGAGCTTCGTCGAAAGTCTTTGAGGGCGGCTCTGAGCCGATTGACACCTCTTGCCCGGGGGGTCTAAAATCAATCTCTCGGTTGAACGCGTGGCGCAGCGCGCCAGGGCGAGTGAGCCGTACGGGGCCCATAGCTCAGGTGGTCAGAGCGGCTGACTCATAATCAGTTGGTCCCAGGTTCGAGTCCTGGTGGGCCCACCATTTTCCGGAGCCGATGGTTACACCGTCCGTAATATGCCGAACACGTTGACTATGCGACAGAGGCGCTGTTGAACCCCCAGCTTCCTCCCCTCATCGAACTGCAGGCCCTTGACCTCAGAATCGTCGAGATCAAGGAGCTGCAGCGAAAAACCCCTGAACTGATCGCATCCGCAGAAGCTCCCCTCCGTGAAGCGACCCGTCTCCTCAAGGAGGCGACGGTCTCCGTCGAAGCTCTGACCAAGGAACGCCGTGGCCGCGAGCGGGACCTCGAAGCGCATGAGGCGCAAACCGAGAAGCTCAAGGCGCGCCTCACGGAGCTCAAAACCAACAAGGAGTATCAAGCCTACCTGTTTGAGATCGAGATGGCGAACAAGAAGAAAGGCGAGATCGAGGAACAGATTCTGGTGCTCATGGAAGGGATCGAAACGAAACAGCAGGAAGTCAAACGAGCGCAGGCCAAGGTGGCCGAAGCGGAGCGCCAGTTCGCGCAGGAGAAGAACAGGCTGGAGGCGCTGGCCGCGGGCTTGGTGAAAGAGTTGGCCGAATTGGAGGAAAAGCAACGAGTATTGACGGCGACCGTGGACAAGGAGTTGCTGGACCGATATGCCAAACTCAAGGCTGCCAGGAAAGACCTGGCCCTGGCCCCGGTCAGGGACGGGATTTGTTGCGGCTGCCGGCTCCAGCTCCCTCCTCAGTTGGTGGCCGAAGTCAAGCGATCGGATGTGTTACAGACCTGCTCGTATTGCCATCGGATTCTCTACTGGGAAGGGGAACCGGTGAATGCCTCGGTTGTCGCCGCTGAGCCGCTGGACCGAGCGGAAGATGATATGCAGGAAACCGTCTAAGCGTCGGAAACGCCCGCCAAGACAGCCTTTGTCGTTTTGAAGTGCAGCTTCGCAACCGACCGCAGTGCTTCCCTCCCATGTTTTTTCAGGACCATGCGGGCCGCCAGCTCGACGGCTCCGGAGGCTCCTTTGGGCAGGGTCGTGCCGACCTCGTCTGAGAGACGCTTGAGCCGCGTCAGGAATTCGGCGCGGGCCAAAATCGAGGCGGCGGCGACCGCCAGATCCGCTTCGGCTTTTGGCCTTTGCAGGAGACGGATGCGCTTCCCCTTTTCCAGCAGGGCATTCAGGATGAACCGCTCGTCGCCGAACTGGTCCGAAATGGCCAGTCCGCACTCCACCTGCTCCAGGATATTTTCCAGGGCGCGCGCGTGGCCCCAAGCCAGGAGCCGATTCAGGTTTCGGATCTTCTCGTACAGTTCATTGTAGCGTCGCGGACCAATCGCCACGACGCTGTGCTTGCACACTTGTCGGATGTCCGGGGCCAGTTCCAGGATCCGGCCGTCGGAAATCCGCTTGCTGTCCCGCACCTGCATCAGCGCCAGATCCCGTTCGGACTCAGGGGTCACGCAGACAGCCGCGATGACCAAGGGACCGAAATAGTCCCCCTTGCCGGACTCATCAATGCCGATCCGGCTGCCGTCCCGAACAGAATCCTCAGTGGTCACGGCGATACTCTCGGAGTGAAAAGGCAGAGGGCCTTGTTGGGGCGCGTAATCTAACAGACGGATCGCATCGGGTCAATTCGACTGCGCTTGAATCCGTGCCAGATGGCGACTATACTGAGTGCGCGCGCAGGAGAGGGTCGGGTGGTCGCCCGTCGGGTCTCACCGGCGGGAGGAAAGTCCGGACTCCACAGGGCAGGGCGCTGGGTAACACCCAGGCGGAGTGATCCGACACCGGCGCAACAGAAAGCACACCGCCGATGGCCGACAACGGAGCGTCGCTTCGCTGGCGGATCAGGCAAGGGTGAAATGGCGGGGTAAGAGCCCACCGCAGTCGTGGTGACACGGCTGGCCGGCAAGCGTCGCCCGGAGCAAGGCCAAATAGGAGGGTGTGAGGAGCGGGGACCGGTGCCGCTTCTCGGCGGTCGGCCCGGCCGCGGCCCTCGGGTAGGCCGCACGAAGCTCGGGGTAACCCGGGCTCCAGAGAAATGATCATCCCCGTTGAGGAGTCAATCCGAGGCGGGACAGAATCCGGCTTACAGGTCTTCTCCAGCGCGCCCTTTTTATCGCTCGCCGCAGTTCCCCCTCCGTGACCTTGCCCGAGCAGCTCTCGGCCTGGTCAATCAGGACGACCGGGATTCGGGACCCGTACCGAGCCGACAGTTCCGCATCGCTGTCAATGTCCACCTGGTTCAAGTCGAACGGGATCTCGGCTTGCAGGTGGCGCGCCATTTTCAGCAGCACGTCGCAGAGATGACACTCCTGTCGTGACAGAATGGTGACTCGGAGCATTTCAATCCCCATGCGCCTGCTGCCCGCTCCGGCCGGAGCGATTAGCCAAGCCCCACCGGCCGGGCAACCAAAGATTCTCGGGCGCGAGCGCGAGTTTCCCACAACCTGAGGCGGAGCACAACCCTGGGGAAAAACGTGCGACGGCAGTCGGGTTGGTACCTGTAGCCACGGTGATTTCTATTGACTTGAAAAAGCTTCGGATGTTACTATCCCAGCCTCTATCTCGTTGTTTTTCGGCGGGATTTGTCTGAGGAGCTTGCGTTAGAGGGGCTGGTCTACTTTGCCCGGCTGCTGGAGCGGGAATCCATACGTGAGGGAGTAGAGATGAAACTGACGGGTGCGGAGATTTTTGTGGAGTCCCTCAAACGTGAAGGGGTGAAGACCATCTTTGCGTTGCCGGGTGGAGTCGTGCTCAAAATCTTCGATGTCCTGCACCAGCAAAAGGACGTCGAGGTGATCCTCACCCGCCACGAGCAGGGCGCGGGTCATATGGCGGAGGGCTATGCAAAAGCGACCGGGAAGGCCGGCGTGGCGCTGGTCACGTCGGGGCCTGGCATGAGCAATGTCGTCACGGCGTTGGTGGACGCCTACATGGATTCCGTCCCGCTCGTCTGCTTTTCCGGCCAAGTGTCGACCAGCCTGATCGGCAACGATGCGTTTCAGGAAGCCGACAATATCGGCCTGAGTCGTCCGTGCACGAAATACAATTTCCTCGTGAAGGACGTAAATGATTTGGCGGTGACCATCAAGGAGGCGTTCTACATTGCGACGACCGGCCGGCCTGGCCCGGTCCTCGTGGATATTCCGAAAGATGTCTCCATGGGCAAGGCCGATTTCAAGTACCCCGGGTCCGTGTCGATCAGGGGCTACAACCCCACGTACGAGGGGAACAAGTGGCAGATCAAACAGGCGGCCGAAGCGATCATGAAATCCCGGAAGCCGGTCCTGTACGTGGGCGGCGGGGTGATCTTCTCCGGAGCCTCCGAAGAGCTGATCGAACTGGCCGAGATGATGAACATCCCCGTCGATATGACGCTCATGGCCCTCGGGGCGTTCCCGGGCGAACATCCCCTCTCGATGGGCATGATGGGCATGCACGGCACGTACTGGTCCAACATGGCCGTGCATTATTCCGATCTGGTGATCGCCGTCGGCGCGCGGTTCGACGACCGCGTGACCGGCAAGGTGGCCGAATTTTGCCCGCACGCCAAGGTCATCCACATTGACATTGATCCCACCTCCATTCGGAAAAACGTCAACGTGGACATCCCGATCGTAGGGGACTGCAAACGCGTGCTGCAGGAGTTGAACCAGATTCTTCGGGCCACCGTGAACGGAGAACACAAGGAGCTCAGGAAACCGTGGTGGGACCAGATCAACGAGTGGAAGCAGGCGCACCCGCTCACCTATGAGCAGGATCCGAACGGCCCGATCAAGCCGCAACACCTGATCAAGCGTCTGTTTGAACTGACCAAGGACCGCGACCCGATCGTGTCGACGGATGTCGGGCAGCACCAGATGTGGGCGGCCCAGTACTTCAAGCTGGCTAAACCCCGCCGATGGCTCACCTCCGGGGGGTTGGGCACGATGGGGTTCGGGTTCCCGGCCGCGATGGGCGCGCAAGCCGCATTTCGGGACCGGCTCGTGCTCTGTATCGCGGGTGACGGCAGCGTGCAGATGAACACGCAGGAGCTGGCCACCGCGGTCGTGCACAAGCTGCCGGTCAAGGTCGTCATCGTCAGTAACCGATTCCACGGCATGGTCCGCCAGTGGCAGGACCTGTTTTACGAAGGGCGGTACGCGTCAAGCTATCTGGACGTGGTGCCGGACTTCGTCAAACTCGCGGAGGCCTACGGCGCGGTCGGGCTGCGCGCGACCAAGGTCTCGGAGATCGACGATGTCATCCGGGAAGCCCTGGCGGTGAATAAGCCGGTGTTCGTGGATGTGCCGGTCGATCAGTACGAGAACTGTTATCCGATGATTCCGGCGGGCGGCTGCAACCATGAGATGATCCTGGCCGATCCCCCCGAGCTCAAAAAGAAGCAAGCTGCGAGCGCAAAGGTGGTCGGAGAGGACAAGGACACGGTGCTGACGGCGTAAACGTAAGAGCAAATGGCCGATGGCTAATGGCTGATGGTGAAGAGCCTTTCGGCCATCGGCTATCAGCCATCAGCTATTGGCTAATATGGAACACATCATTTCGGTGCTGGTTGAAAACAAGTTCGGGGTGCTGTCGAGGGTGGCCGGCCTGTTCAGCGGGCGCGGCTTCAACATCGAGAGTCTGTCGGTCGCGCCCTCGCTGGATCCGTCCACGTCCATGATGACGATCGTCACCTCGGGCGAAGATCGGATCATCGAGCAGATCGTCAAACAGCTCAACAAGCTGATCGACGTCATCAAGGTCGTAGACCTCAACGAAAGCGAGTTCGTCGAGCGGGAGACGGCCCTCATCAAGGTCCATACGAAGCCGGAAGACCGGGCCGAGGCGCTCAGGATCGCCGATATCTTCCGCGCCAGCGTGATCGACTCGACCCCCACCACCTACACGATCGAGGTCACGGGTGATATCAACAAGATCGAGGCGATCATTAATCTGCTTCAACCGCTCGGGATCAAAGAACTGGTCAGGACCGGCCGGGTCGCGATCGCGCGGGAACCGATTCGCCCCGCCGTCGCTCAGCCGAAGCGGGTTGTCAAGGACTGACTGGGTTCTTCACTCCGAATAGCCGGGCCGTCGGGCGGCCGCACACTTTGTATTGTTCACCCGGGAGTCAGCGATGAAGATTTATTACGATCAGGATGCCGATATTCAGCAGATCCGCAGCAAGAAGGTGGCGATCATCGGCTACGGCAGCCAGGGACATGCCCATGCCCTGAATCTGAAGGACAGCGGCGTCACCGTGGTGGTCGGGCTCAGGGAGGGAGGCTCCTGGCGGAAGGCGGAGCAGAGCGGGCTCAAGGTGATGCCGACCGCGGATGCAGTGAAGAGCGCGGACGTCGTGATGCTGTTGGCCCCCGACGAGACACAGGCGGCGATTTACCGGAAAGACATCGCCCCCAATCTCAAGGAAGGGGCCTACCTGGCATTCGGGCACGGCTTCAACATCCATTTTGGGCAGATCGTCCCGCCAGCCACGGTGAACGTGTTCATGGTGGCGCCCAAGGGCCCCGGCCATCTGGTGCGGTCGGAGTATACCAAGGGCAGCGGGGTGCCGATGCTGCTCGCGATCCATCAGGACCCCAGCGGGAACACCCGTCGCGTCGGCCTGGCCTATGCGAGCGCGATCGGCGGGGGGCGGGCCGGCGTGATCGAAACGACCTTCAGGGAGGAGACCGAGACCGATCTGTTCGGCGAGCAGGTGGTGTTGTGCGGAGGCCTCACGTCGCTGATCCAGGCCGGCTACGAGACGCTCGTGAACGCCGGCTATTCTCCCGAGATGGCCTATTTCGAATGCTTGCACGAGGTCAAGTTGATCGTGGACCTGATCTACGAAGGCGGGATTGCCAACATGCGCTACTCGATCAGCACCACCGCCAAATACGGGGATGTGACGCGGGGTCCACGGATCATCACGGACGAGACCAGACGTGAGATGCTGAAGATTCTGGAGGAGATTCAAAGCGGGCGGTTCGCCAGGGAATGGGTGCTGGAAAACCAGGCCAATCGTCCCGTCTACAACGCCTTGCTCGCGAAGGGGGAGGCGCACCCGATCGAAGAGGTGGGGGCGCGGCTTCGAGCCATGATGCCGTGGCTCAAGAAAGACAAGCTCGTTGATAAGAGCAAGAACTGATGTCGGTAATCCCGCGACGGAGTCCGGGGCGGAGTTCGCGTCAGATGGCAGACCGTGCAGTGGGCATTCCTATGGTTCGAGAAGGACTGCCGTTCGTGACCGCGACGGGCGGGTCGGCGGTGCTGGCGGGGGCGCTCGGCTGGGTCGTCCCGGCGTACGTGCTGG
The DNA here is from genome assembly GCA_016207025.1 of Nitrospirota bacterium. Classification (GTDB taxonomy): domain Bacteria; phylum Nitrospirota; class Nitrospiria; order Nitrospirales; family Nitrospiraceae; genus JACQQM01. Next base: position 7,067 of record JACQQM010000091.1, read on the forward strand.
GCGGTCTGACGCTCTTTACGGCCTGGTTTTTCCGGAACCCCAAGCGAGTCGTTCCCCGTACGCCCCGTACTATCGTGGCGCCTGGGGACGGACGCGTCATCGCGATTGAAGAAGAATATGAGCCTCGGTACCTCAAGGATCGGGGGGTCCGCGTCAGCATCTTTCTCAGTATCTTCGATGTGCACGTGAATCGGATTCCGTGCGATGGGACGATCGAACACATCGTCTATCAACCCGGTCGTTTTGTGGCTGCCAACCGGCCGGAGGCCACGCTGCACAACGAACAGAACGCCCTGATGATCCGGACCGCCGGGGGAGGGAAGGTGCTGTGCAGCCAGGTCGCCGGGCTGCTCGCGCGTCGCATCGTCTGTTGGGCGTCCCCCGGCGAAGCGGTCGCCTGCGGCGAGCGCTTCGGGTTGATTCGTTTCGGTTCGCGGGTTGACACGTTTCTGCCTCTGGGGACCAGGGTGCGGGTGGCGCTGGGGGATTCTGTGAAGGGTGGCGAAACGATTCTCGGAGAGTTGACGGAAGGGGAGGAAGCATGCGCGGCGCGTTCATGAAAGAACCCAAGCGGAAGCGGGGTATCTATCTGATCCCGAATCTCCTGACGACCGGGAACCTGTTCAGCGGGCTGTTCTCGATCCTCGCCGTTTTCAATGCGAATTACGTGGCGGCGGCCGTCGCCATCCTGGTCGCGGTCGTCTTTGACATGCTCGACGGCAAGTCGGCCCGCCTGATGAACAGCACGAGCCAGTTCGGGGTGGAGTATGACTCCTTGGCGGACCTCGTGTCCTTCGGAGTGGCCCCCGGGCTGCTCATTTACTCCTGGGCGCTAAGCTCGCACGGCATGCTGGGCTCGGCGGTCATGTTTGCGTTTGTTGCGTGCGGGGCGCTTCGGCTCGCCCGATACAATGTGATGGTCGCCAACTCCGAGAGCAAGTATTTTACGGGCCTGCCGATTCCGGCTGCGGCCAGCGTCATCGCCACCTTGGTGGTGTTCGATCACCACATCGTGCGGATGGGCGCGGAGGTGAAGCCGCTCCTGATTCTCATCATGACCCTGGCGCTGGCATTCCTGATGGTCAGTACGATCAAGTATCGGAGTTTTAAAGATCTCAAGTTCAGGGGCGGCCACCACTTTAACTATCTGGTGTGGGCGATCCTCACACTAATGCTGGTTGTGGCCTGGCCGCAAGTGATGCTGTTTGTCCTGTTCGCCGGCTACGCCGTCTCGGGCACGATCGAGAAAGCGGTGAGTCTCATCGCCCGAGCGTTCGGCCGACGAGGCAGTCTGGGATCCGATCAACCCGTGCCGGAGACGAAAGAGTAGGAGCGGCGAAGAAGAGGAGTAGTAGGCGACCCCGACGGTCCAAAGAGAGCTGGTGGCGTCCGTGTGGCATGCGTGCGGACAAGGTGCGAACCAGCCCGTCGCCCGCCGAACTCGCCTCGGAGCCGGGCCCGTGAAGCCGGGTGCCCGTTGCTCGTAAGATCGCAACGGGCGAGTAATGGGCCCCGCGTGACCCCCGTGACGGGTCGAATGAAGGGTGTCCGGGCTTCTTTGCCGAAGCCGGTCACTGAATCAGGGTGGTACCACGGAGCGCGATGAGCCTTCGTCCCTGGCTGGGAGGAAGGCTTTTTTGTTGGGGAGGGACGTGACATGACGCGCATGATCAGGATCTTTGACACCACCTTGCGTGACGGGGAGCAGTCACCCGGAGCGAGCATGAATGTCGAAGAAAAAGTGATGATCGCCAAGCAGCTCGCCCGGCTGAACGTGGATATCATCGAGGCCGGGTTTGCCTACAGTTCGCCCGGTGATTTCGAGGCGGTCAGGCGGATTGCCCAGGAAGTGGAGGGACCGATTATCTGCAGTCTCGCCAGGGCCAGGCCGGAAGACATCGACCGGGCATGGGAGGCGCTGAAGGGGGCCCCGAAGGTCCGCATCCACACCTTCCTGTCCACCTCGGACATCCATCTCAAATATCAGTTCCGGATGAGCCGGGAGGAGGCGCTGAAGCGGGCGGTGGACATGGTGCGGCGCGCACGCGGGTATGCGCAGGACGTCGAATTCTCGCCCATGGACGCCAGCCGTTCGGACCCCAGCTATCTGCATGAGGTGTTGGAGGCGGTGATTGAAGCGGGGGCCGGGACCATCAATATTCCGGACACGGTGGGTTACGCCACGTCGCAGGAATTCGGTCTGCTGATCCGCGGGATACGCGAGAAGGTCAAGAACAGCTCCCGCGCCGTGATTTCGGTTCACTGCCACAATGATCTCGGCCTTGCGGTGGCCAATTCGCTGGCGGCCATCCAGGAAGGGGCCGGACAAGCGGAATGCACCATCAACGGGATCGGCGAGCGGGCCGGCAATGCCTCGCTCGAGGAGATCGTGATGGGGCTGCGGACCCGCAAGGATTTCTACGGTGCAGACACTGCCATCCGAACCGAGGAACTGTCCAAGACCAGTCGCCTGGTCAGCAAGATCACGGGCATGGTAGTCCAGCCAAACAAGGCGATCGTCGGAGCGAATGCGTTTGCGCACACCTCCGGAATCCACCAAGATGGCCTGTTGAAGGAGAAGAGCACTTACGAGATCATGCGGCCGGAATCGATCGGACTGGTCCAGAGCAAGCTGGTCATGGGCAAGCTGTCCGGACGTCATGCTTTCCGCCAGCGATTGGAAGAGCTGGGGTACAGGTTGTCCGAGGAGGAGATTAACCACGCCTTCGACCGGTTCAAGCGCCTGGGAGACCAGAAGAAAGAGGTATACGAAGAGGATTTGGAGGTCATTCTCTCGGAGGAGATCGCCAAAATTCCGGAGCGGTTTGTGCTCAAGAGCCTGTACACGGAGAGCGGAACCAATCGGGTGCCGACCGCCACGGTGGAGTTGGAGATCGACGGCCGACTGGTGAAACAGACCGGGACGGGCGATGGGCCTGTGGACGCCGCGTATCGCACCATCGCGGCGATGACACAGACCAAGAGCCGTCTGCTCTCGTATGTGGTCAAGGCCATCACCGGAGGGACCGACGCGCAAGGCGAGGTGTCGGTCCGGGTGGAGGAGGGAAAGAAGACGGCCACCGGCCATGGGGCCGATACCGACATCATTGTGGCGTCGGCTCGAGCCTACCTCAACGCGCTGAACAAACTGGCCTACTGGGCCTCAAAACACGCTGATCCCACGCAGAAGGTCGGCTTGATTTGAGCGGCGAAGCCGGGGTAGAGTGGCTCGATATGATACGTGAAGGCGTTGAAGGAGAGCTGGAGTGGACGCAACCATAGCGGTGCTGGCCGGCGACGGGGTCGGTCAGGAGATCGTTCCCCAGGCGGTCAAGCTGCTTCAAGCGGTGGGGGAGCGATTTCACCACCGCTTCGAGTTTGTCGCCGGAGACGTCGGCGGGCAGGCGATTGACAAAGTCGGCGTCCCCTTGCCTCCGGAAACCCTTGCGCTGGCGACGCGGAGCGACGCCGTTTTGCTGGGCGCGGTGGGCGGGCCCAAGTGGGAGGGCTTCGAGTACGGTCGCCGCCCGGAGCGCGCGCTACTCGGCCTGCGGGAGCAGCTCGGCCTGTTTGCCAACCTTCGTCCCGCCAGGCTCTATCCCATGCTGGCGGATGCGTCCACGCTGAAGCGTGAGGTGATCGAGGGGATTGACCTCCTGGTGGTCCGGGAGTTGACGGGCGGAATTTATTTCGGCAAGCCCAAAGGAATTAAGAAGATCGCGGGCGGAGAGAAAGGCGTCAACACCGAGGTGTACACCACCGAGGAGATCCGGCGCATCGCGAAGGTCGCGTTCGAGGCGGCGCGTAAACGGAGGCGCCGCGTCACCTCCGTGGACAAAGCCAATGTCCTGGAGTCCTCTGAACTCTGGCGGCGCGTGGTCATCGAGGTGCACAAAGGCTATCAGGATGTCGAGCTGAGCCACATGTACGTCGATAACTGCGCCATGCAGCTCATCAGAAACCCCCGGCAGTTCGATGTCCTGGTCACCACCAATATGTTTGGCGATATCCTGAGCGATGAGGCTGCCATGCTGACCGGATCCATCGGGATGCTGCCTTCGGCCAGTCTCGGTACGCACGCGGGGCTCTATGAGCCAATCCACGGGAGCGCACCAGATATTGCCGGAAAAAATATGGCCAATCCCATCGCCACGATCGCCTCAGCCGCCATGATGCTGGCCTACACGTTTCATCTGGACAAGGAAGCGGAGGCGGTGGAGCACGCGATCCTTCAAACCCTCGAGCAGGGCTACCGGACCAAGGATATCCACAGCCCGGGCGCCAGGCTCGTCGGGACTTCGGAGATGGGCGACGTGATCCTCAAGAACTTCCAGCAGGGGTAAGAAGCACTCTGATGATCGTGACGATCGCAAGGCCCGGAACGATCAGGACTGTTGCCGGCACGGGAGAAGCGGCCTATGCCGGCGATAGAGGCCCGGCTGTCTCGGCCTGTCTGAACGAGCCCAAGAGCCTGGCACTGGTTGGCGCCGGACATCTCTACATCGCGGATTCTGAAAATCATGTGGTCAGGAAGGTGGATCTGGCGACCGGGATCATCACGACCGTGGCGGGCCGTGCGGAGCAATCCTCTTCCGTTCATGATGGCGGACTTCTTCCGGAACTGGCATCCACCGATCCGACCGACGACGATCCATTGGGAGGGCCGGAGCAAGGGGACCCGCAAAAATTCACCCAGCTCAAGGATCTGAGCGGAACGGTCCGGTTTGTGGTCGGGACGATGCCCAAGACCGGGCGGTTTCAGGAGGATGGCGGCCCTGCCACTCAGGCGGCGCTGAATTTTCCGACGGCCGTGGCGGTTGATGGGCGAGGCAACCTGTACATTGCGGACGCGATGAACCATCGGGTCCGGAAAGTTGATGGGGAGACCGGTTTCATCTCGACCATCGCGGGCACAGGGCAGCATCGCTTCTCCGGCGACGGCGGGCCGGCCGTGTCCGCTGCACTCAACGAGCCGTCTGCCTTGGCGGTGGATGGCAAGGATCAGCTCTACATCGCTGATCAGAGCAATAATCGGGTTCGCAAAGTGGATTTGGCGACCGGGATCATCACGACCGTGGCGGGCACCGGCGAGGCGGCGTATACCGGGGATGGAATGCCGGCGTGCGAGGCCGGCCTGGCCGGACCGAGCGGCCTTGCTTGGGGGCCTGATGGCGCGCTGTACATCGCCGACACGTTTAACGGTCGGATCCGGCGGGTGGATCTCGTGACCGGACTGATCAGCACGGTGGCCGGAGATGGCGGAGAGTACCGTTACCAGGGCCGGGCGAATGAGTTCTCGACGAGCCTGTCGCGTCCGTACGGCATTGCTGTGGACCGGCTCGGGCATATCCTGATCACGGACTCAGACAACCATTTAATCCGGAGATGGGACCGGACCAAGAAAATTATCACGCTCGTGGCCGGGAACGGAGTGGCTCGATTCGGGGGCGACGGCGGTCCACCCCACGAAAGCAGCCTGAACTACCCCTTTGGGGTGGCGGTGGATGAACAGGGTAACATCTATCTCGCGGACACGTTCAACCACCGGATCCGCATGATCGTCGCCTGACGCGACGATCATGCGAAGTTAAAAGTTAAAGGAAACTTGATCAAGGGAGACCCATGCTGAAGAAGAAACCAGCGTATCGGGTGGCCGTCGTTGGGGCGACCGGGGCGGTCGGCGCCGAGATGATCGAGGTCTTGGAGGAGCGGAAATTTCCGGTCGAAGTGCTGCGCCCTCTGGCTTCCTCCCGTTCGGCCGGTGGAACCGTCTCGTTCCAGGGTGCCGAGCTCAGCGTGAAGCTGCTCACCAAGGGCTCGTTCGAGGGCATCGACCTGGCGCTTTTTTCGGCCGGCAGCGATGTCAGCAAGGAGTTTGCGCCGATCGCTGCGAAAGCGGGCGCCGTCGTCATCGACAATAGCGCCGCCTGGCGCATGGACAAGGATGTGCCGCTGGTGGTGCCCGAGGTCAATCCTCATGATCTGGCCTGGCACAAGGGCATTATCGCCAATCCCAATTGCTCCACCATTCAGATGGTGGTCGCGCTCAAGCCGCTCCATGATGCGGTGCGCGTGAAACGGATCGTGGTGACTACCTTCCAATCAGTGTCCGGGACCGGCAAAGAGGCGATGGACGAGCTGATGGAGGAATGCAAAGACCTCCTCGGTTTTAAGCAGCCTCGGCCGAAGGTCTATCCCTATCAGATCGCTTTTAATTGCCTGCCGCATATCGATGAGTTCCTGTCCTCCGGATACACGAAGGAAGAGATGAAGCTGGTCCACGAGACCAGAAAAATCATGGGTGACAGCTCGATCCAGGTCACTGCGACGACAGTGCGGGTGCCGATCTATATCGGCCACTCCGAGTCGGTCAATATCGAGACCGAGCGAAAGTTGAGCCCCAACGAGGCCCGCGCGATTCTCTCGACGGCGCCGGGCGTGCAGGTGTATGACGACCCCGCGCATGCCATCTATCCCATGCCCCTGGACGTGTCCGGCAAGGACGACGTCTACATCGGCCGCATCCGGGAAGATGAGTCGATTCCGAACGGCTTGAACCTCTGGGTGGTCGCCGATAATCTCAGAAAGGGGGCGGCGCTGAATGCCGTCCAGATCGCCGAGCTCCTCGTGAGGTGATCCATGCCGGACTGGAGCGGCGTGGGGAAAATCTTGCTCCTCATGGGCGGCATCCTCGCCCTTCTCGGTGCGTTCCTGACTTTGATGGAAAAATTTCCCAGCCTGGGTGGCGGCTTCGGCTGGTTCGGCAAGTTGCCCGGCGATATCCTGATCAAGCGGGACCAGTTCACCTTTTATTTCCCCTTCACGACCAGCGTGCTGATCAGCGTGGTGGTGAGCCTGCTGCTGTATTTCCTGTCCAGACGGTAATCGCGATGCGTACGGCCTTGACACTCTGCACGATGCTCATCACGATCCTGGTGGCCGGCTCCGTCCAGGCGGTAGACGTGATCCGCGTCATGTTGGTTCAGGAGGCCCCACGGGTGCTCATCTCGGCTGATCGAGGCGTGGTGGTCCACCTCCCTAGCGGGGATGAACGGCTGGTGACGATTCCTCTGGTGGTCACGCCGCACGCTGACGGGTTGACTGTGAACGGAGAAGGCTTTCGTTCCGACACGGTGCGGGTCCGGGGACGTGGCGAGGACCTCACGATCAGGGCGGGGGAGATGCCGGCCTCCGCTCCACTGGTGGTGGCCGGCACCTTACAGATTACGAGCCGCGGCAAGGGGTTGACAGTGGTCAATGAAGTGGATCTGGAGGAGTACGTGAAGGGCGTGGTGCCCTCGGAGATGAACGCCGGCTGGCATCCCGAGGCGCTCAAAACCCAAGCCGTGGTGGCCCGCACCTATGCGCTCTATCAGCGCATGATGAATCCGACCCGCGAGTATGACGTGGTTGCCAGCATCCAGGATCAGGTGTACCGCGGCCGTCGCGGATTGGATCATCGAGTGCGGCACGCGGTCGAGGCGACGCGAGGAGCGGTGCTGACGCACCGGAACGCTCCGATTCTGGCCGCCTTCTCCTCGACCGCAGCAGGGCCCACCGAGGATGCGGTCAATGTGTGGTCCAAGGACCTGCCCTACCTGAAAGGCGTCGAGTGTCCGTTCGACACGAATTCTCCGTATTACCAATGGCGGGCCGAATTCAAACTCCAGGACCTGGAGGACAATCTCAGGCGACAAGGCCTGGCGGTCGGAACCATTGCCAGCATGACGCCGTTTTCGTACAGCCGCGCCGGCCGCGTGACGAAGATCAGGGTGCTCCATTCCCATGGTGAGCTGATCCTGCGCGGCGAGGATCTGCGGCGCGTGGTAGGGTACACGGTGATCCCCAGTACCCAGTTCGAAGTGGAAGCCGTAGGGCGGGATGTGGTGCTCTCGGGACGAGGCGCCGGCCACGCAGTGGGCCTCTGCCAGTGGGGAGCCAAGGAGTTGGCCGACTTGGGCTATTCGTTTGTCACCATTTTGCGCTATTACTTTCCGGGCACCGAGCTCAAGGACGCCCGCTTCGTAGATCTGGTTTCCCCCTCCGCCCCCTGATGCAGCTATCGGACTTCGATTTTCCGTTCAATCCTACCCTCATTGCCGATCGCCCCATCGAACCCCGTGACCAGGCCCGTTTGCTGGTTGTGCCGAGGGCCGGGGGAACCTGTTCCCATCACCGGGTGGCGGAGTTGCCGTCCCTGCTTCGCCCCGGAGACGTGGTGGTCGTGAACGACACAAAAGTGGCGGCGGTCCGTCTGGCCGGACGCAAGCGCCCCAGCGGGGGCAAAATCGAATTGGTCTTGGTCAAATGCGTCGGAGGAGACCTGTGGGAAGTCCTGCTCAGGGGCAGGGTTGCTTCGGGGCAGGTGATTGACTTCGGCCATGAGACCACGGCCACCGTCGTGGATCGCCGTGCTTCCGGAACGATCGTCAGGATCGCGAGCGCGCGCCCGATCCCGGAGCTGATCCGTGAGATCGGGCAGATGCCGTTGCCGCCCTACATCAAGCGCTCCCCTACGGAGGAGGACCGGAGCTGGTACCAGACCGTGTTTGCTCGGGTCGAAGGATCGATCGCCGCCCCGACCGCCAGCCTGCATTTCACGGATGGACTGGTGACCGCCCTGCGCGACCGAGGGATTCGAATGGCCTCCGTCACCCTCCATGTGGGGCCGGCCACGTTCCTGCCGGTCAGAACCGAGCGGATCCAAGATCATTCGATGGCGACCGAATGGATGGACGTTCCCGCTGAGACCGTTGCGACAATTCAGCGCGCCAAGGCCGAGGGCGGACGGGTGGTTGCGGTCGGTACCACGGTCGTGCGGGCGCTGGAAGCCGTGGCCGATGCAGGGGGGGTGGTGCACCCGGGGCAGGGTGAGACGGCGTTGTTCATCTTTCCCGGGCATCGGTTCCGTGCGGTGGACGCCCTCATGACGAATTTTCATCTCCCCCGCACCACCCTCCTGATGCTGGTGGCAGCGTTCGCAGGGTTGGAGCGGGTGCGGGAGGCGTATCGGGAGGCGATCCGAAAGCGCTACCGGCTTTACAGCTACGGCGATGCGATGCTGATCGGCTAGAGAAGTTCCTTGCGGATCTGAATCGGCACTTTGGCCTTCATGGCTTCTTTGTACGCCATCAGCGTGCGCTGCTGCTTCTGGAATAGAAAATCTTGCAAAATCCTTTCGCGGGGCGATGGGCCAGCGCTGGGTGGCGCGTCCGGCTGATGGGCCATGAGCGCCTGCGCCTCCGCAATCTCGGCCGGCGTCAGGGCCACCGAGTCGCGAACGACCGTCATGGCTTTTTCACCCAACAATTGGACGGTGTGAATGGACTCGAACAGCGCCGGCGTCAGACGGTTGGCAGCCAGCACGCGACGGTACACTTCGGGATCGAACTTGCCGTTCCGCTGGAATTCTTGGCGCCGCATGATGTCGTCGCGCAGTTCGTCGGGAGTAATGATCAGGCCCATATCGTGGGCCACCAGCGTCCAGATCTTCTTTTCGATCAGCCCATCAAGCACGAACTGCTTCAACGTCTCGTCCTTGAACTCTCCTTGCACGTTGTCTTTATAGAACCGGTAGGTGTTTTCATAGGTGCGCCGGTACTCGTCGCGGGTCACGGTCAGGCTGCCCACCGAGGCCACTGCGTTCGGTTCCTGTTCTTCAAAGCCCCACCAGCCCATCGTAATGACGAACGCGATGGCCAAGACTCCCATGATGGATTTCAGTATCCAGGGATAATAGTGAGCGGCATCCCGCATGAGCCTAATCATGGTCGTGCTCCATCGGTGACGGCGAATTCTACCGACCGCGGTGCCCAAAGGCAAGGGGCACGCAGGGCGTAACGAACCAGGAACGCACCTGCCGATTCTGCTGGCGATGCGATGAATACTGGTGAGTTTGTGATACAGTGGGAAATTTGTTATACTGGTCAACTAATTGCGAGGAGGCTGCTTGGCAGAGGAGGGGTCGGGGACGAGCCCTTTGGGCGCGGGGGTGTACCCCAAAGCGCACGTTCTCAACCGCTTCATCGCCAAATTTGTGGATGCCATCATCGTGGCTGCCGCAGGCAAGCTTGTCCCCCCAGTCGGCTGGCTGGCGGGATTGGCCTATGTCCTGATTGCCGACGGATTTTCGGGAGGACGGAGCATTGGCAAGCGCCTGATCGGCTTACAAACCGTGCTTCCGCGCACCCGAGATATCTCGGGTTTCAAGGAGTCCATCATTCGGAACCTCCCTCTGGCGCTGGCCTATCTGCTATTCCCCCTGCCCTACATCGGGTGGGTACTGGCGGTCGCCATCACGGGGTTTGAAGCGCTGTTAATCATCGGAAACGATCAAGGTCTGCGGTTGGGAGATGAAGTGGCGCACACACAGGTCATTGATGCCGGCCAACTCGACCTGCGCGATTAGACCGGCCGCTGATCCACACGGCACCATGGTGATCACCGGCACGGCCGGGAAAGGGAGCATTCAGTGGGACTGACAAGCGAAGTACTGAGCTGGTTCTCGAACGATCTGGCCATCGATCTGGGGACCGCCACCACCTTGGTGTACGTCCGCGGCAAAGGCATCGTCCTCAACGAACCCTCGGTGGTGGCGATCGAAAAGAAAAGCGAGAAGGTCTTGGCGGTCGGCGCCGAGGCCAAAAAGATGCTCGGGCGCACCCCCGGCAACATCGTGGCGATCCGTCCGATGAAAGAGGGTGTGATCGCAGACTTCGAGATGGCCGAGCGCATGCTGAAGTATTTCATCACGAAGGTGCACAACCGCAGCACGTTCGTTCGCCCGCGCATCATCATCGGCGTGCCGTCTCGGATCACGCAGGTCGAACAGCGCGCGGTCCGGGATTCGGCCGAGCTGGCCGGAGCGAAAGAAGTCTATTTGATTGAAGAGCCTGTGGCGGCGGCGATCGGGGCCGGTCTCCCGATCACAGAGCCGTCCGGCAACATGGTCGTGGACGTAGGGGGCGGGACGACCGACATTGCGGTCATCTCCCTCGGCGGGATCGTCTACAGCGAGTCCGTCAAGGTGGCGGGTGATCGGATGGACGATGCGATCATGAACTACGTGAAAAAGAAATACAACCTCCTCATCGGAGACCACATGGCCGAGCGCATCAAATTTGAAATTGGTTCGGCCTACCCGTTCGAGGAGAAAAAGACGATGACGATTAAAGGGCGGGATCTGATTTCGGGCATTCCCCGAACGCTGGTGGTGGATGACGCCGAGATCCGGGAAGCGCTCCAGGAGCCCATCGGGACCATTGTCAACGCGATCAAGGTGGCGCTGGAGAATACTCCCCCCGAGCTTGCTGGCGACATCATCGATCGCGGCATTGTGCTGACCGGAGGCGGGTCCTTGCTGAAGGGCATGGACACGCGGTTTCGAGAGGAAACGAATCTGCCGATCATTACGGTGGATGACCCCCTCACGTCGGTGGTGCTGGGGGTTGGAAAGATCCTTGACGAACTGGATCTCCTGCGCAAAGTCTCGGTGATGTCGCAGTGTAGCAGCTCCCGCTAAGGCTCCCATCCCACGTGTGGGTGGCGATGTTTCGTACGACATCCGGAACAAAGCGGGTGATGCTGGTCCTGTTTGCGCTCCTGCTCTCGGTCGTTTTCCTGCTTCCCAAACAGAGTCGAGGGCTGCTGCAGAACATCGGGAATCCTCTCGCCCAAGTCATTGCCCTTCCCCTTGGAGCGTTCGCCGCCTTGGACCGCAGCCTGATGGAGGCATGGGCCGGGTACCTGGCCTTGCGCCAGGTGCACGAAGAGAACCGCAGGTTGCGACGCGAGATCCTGTCGTTGCGGGGCCAGAACAATGAACTTCGGGAAGCGGCGGTCACCAGCCAACGCCTGGCCGCCTTGCTCGAGTTTAAGGAGCGGGTGGAACCGCAGATCCAGGCGGCACAAGTCATCGGTCGGGATGCGACAAACTGGTATCGTTCGATCGTGTTGAACAAGGGCGAACAAGACGGGATTGGGGCCGAGATGGGCGTGATCACGCCGGCCGGGGTGGTGGGACGGGTGGTGAAAACGACCCCGTCCTCGTCGGTGGTGCTGCTCATCACGGATCCGAACAATGCGGTCGCCGGATTGATTCAGCGGACGAGGGACGAAGGTATCATCGAGGGAACTGCGCAGGGTCGCGCGCGCCTGAAATATATCCCCCTCCTCTCCGCCGTGCGGGTGGGGGACACCGTCGTAACCTCAGGCCTCACCGGCAGCTTCCCCAGAGGGCTGGCGATCGGTGGGATCACGCGTATCGAAAAGGAGGAGGGAGATCTCTTCCAGACGGCTGAAATTGTCCCGGAGGTTGACTTCATGAAGCTTGAAGAAGTGCTGGTCATCACCTCAGCCCTGCCGCTGCAGGAGACCGACTCGGGCAAGGGTTCTATGTCCGCCGCACCGGCCAAAAAGAGAGTGCCGTGAAACTGGCTCTTTACGCGGGATTGGTTTTAGGGCTGGTGCCGGTCCAGATGACGGTGCTGCATTACGTGAGTCTGGGAGGGATCCGGCCTGACCTGTGCTTGATCGCGTCCTGCCTCGTCGGGTTCCTGCTCGGCGAACTAGAAGGGATGCTGCTCGGACTGCTTCTGGGCTTTGTGCAGGATCTCTTCTCGGCCGGTGGGTTATGGCTCAACATGGTGACCAAAGGGACAATCGGACTGCTCGCAGGATTGGCGGTCAGGTACCTGGCGAACACGACCCCGATGGCGATCCTGGGCACGATCCTGGGCCTCTCGTGTCTCTCCGGAACGGTCTTCCTCCTTGCGGTGCGAACGGGAGGTGGGCTGGCTGAGGCCATGCTGGCCGTGCGATCCGTGCTGATCCCTCAAGCGGCGTTCGATGCGGTTCTGGGAGCGGGACTGTACTGGCTGATCGCGAATCGAGTTCGTACGGCTGAAAGGGTGGAAACATCACCTTCGGGGCTTGGGCTCTGAGCCAAACGGGATGGCTTGCAACACCTGAGGATCGTGGTACGCGTCGATGTCGGATTTTGGGACACAACACGACGAGCTTCGTGAGCTGCAGCGCCGCCTGACGATCCTGAAGGCAGGGCTCTTTGCGGTCGTCCTATTGTTGGCGCTTCGCCTCTGGCATCTCCAGATCAGGGAGGGGCTGTACTATCGCGATCTCTCGGAGAACAATCGGACCCGATCGGTCATTCTCGAGCCGGCCCGTGGCTTGATCTACGACCGTCATGGGGTGTTGCTGGCGAACAACGTGCCGAGTTTCAACCTGTACGTCACCCTGGAGGATGTCAAAGACCGTGGCACGCTGATCAAAAAACTGAATACGCTCGCCGGACTGAATGAGGCCATACTTCGCAAGAAGCTCTCGGAGCGAACGGACAAATTGGTGCAGAAGAAGGTGAAAGGCGGGCTCACGCTTCGAGAAGCGGTGCTGATTGAATCCCACCGGCTGGACCTCCCGGGCGTCATTGTCAGAGCGGAGTCGCAGCGGAATTACCCGGAGGGAATGACCGCGGCGCACCTGCTGGGGTACGTGGGCGAGGTGTCGGCGGACCAGCTGGAAAGGCCTGAATTCGACGATCTCCATCAGGGCAGTGTCATCGGCCAATATGGGGTTGAAAAGACCTATGACCGGTTCCTGAGAGGGAGGGCTGGCCAGAAGATCATTGAAACCGACGCCATCGGGCACGAGAAGCAGACGGTCGAAGTGCAGAAGCCGGCGGCGGGCGATGATCTGTACCTCACGATCGACCTTCGCCTGCAGAAGCTGGCTGAGCAGCTCTTGGGTGAGGAAACGGGGGCCATCGTGGCGCTCGATCCGACCACCGGCGAGGTCCTGGCGCTGGCCAGCCGTCCCGCGTTTGATCCCAACGTCCTCTCACGGGAATTGACCCCCAAGCAGTGGGAGGAGATCGTCCAGGACGAGGGCCATCCGCTGACGGATCGGTCGACGCAAGGGCAGTATCCGCCCGGCTCTACTTTCAAGATCGTCATGGCCGCCGCCGCGCTCGAAACGAAGACCATCGAACCCTCCACGAAAATCCGATGCGCGGGCGGCTATCAGTTCGGCCGGCGCCTGTACCGAGACTGGAAAGCCGGGGGGCACGGCCTGACGGACCTGACCCAGGCCATCGTGGACTCCTGCGACGTGTATTTCTATACGGTCGGACAGCGCATGGGAATTGATACCATCGCCTCGTACGCCGCTCAATTCGGCTTGGGCCGTGCGACCGGCATCGAGCTGCCATCGGAACTTGGGGGGGTGGTGCCGTCCACCGCCTGGAAGGAAAAGGCGCGCGGCGAACCGTGGCTGCCGGGTGAAACGATATCAGCCTCCATCGGCCAGGGCTACGTGACCGTGACCCCGATCCAAATGGCCCACCTGATCGGGGCGGTAGGCAATCACGGCGTGTCCTATCGGCCCCGCCTGATCCGGGCGGTGATGGAGCGAGCGACCGGGCGTCTCCACGAATTGCCGGCCGTCGCCCAAGGGCGGCTGCCGGTCAAGGCCGAGACGCTGGAGATCATCCGGGAAGCGTTGGCGGGGGTCGTGACTGACGGGACGGCGCGAAGAGCCAAGTCCACCCTTGTCTCCATTGCCGGGAAGACCGGCACGGCGCAGACGGCCGCGTTTCGACCAGGACCGGAGGAGGACATTCCAAAGAAGCTCAGGGATCACGCCTGGTTTGTCTCGTACGCTCCGGCTGCCGCCCCTCGCATCGCCGTGGCGGTCCTGGTCGAACATATGGGGCACGGCGGGGCGGCGGCGGCGCCGCTCGCCAAGCACATGATCGAAGCCTTCGTGAAGCTCACACCGCAGGAACCACAGCTCACGGACTCAGATTCGCTCGCGCCGCGCTCCACGATGGAGCTAGCCATGCAGAGGCCCCATGATTGACCGTGTCAACGAGGGACGAGGATTAGACAGCTTTGAACGGATGTTCTTGGCAGTGATCGTCGCCATCCTGTCGATCGGGGTCTTGTCCATTTATAGTGTCACGTACGCGCAGCAAGGGGGCAGGGTCCCCTTGTACGCCAAACAATTGATCTGGATCCTGATGGGGGGCGCCGCCTTTGTGGCGATGCTGGTGTTCGACTATCACAAGATTTCCAGGCTGAGCTACCTGTTGTACGCGATTGTCCTGGTCTTGCTGGTCGTGGTCTTGGTTGCGGGCAAAACGAGTCGGGGCGCCCAGCGATGGATCCCGATCGGGCCGTTCGCATTTCAGCCGTCCGAATTCGCCAAACTGGTGTTGATCCTGGTGTTGGCTTCCTATTACGCCAACGCCCCCCGTCACGGGTGGCTCCAACGGGTGGTCTTGCCGGGGCTGATCATGATGCCGGGCCTTCTCCTGATCCTGAAGCAGCCAGACCTGGGCAGCGGCCTCAGCTTTCTTGCGATCTATGCCGCGATGCTGCTGGTCGTCGGCATGCGGTCGAAAGCCCTGGGCGTCCTTCTGCTCTTCTCTCTGATGCTGTTTCCGTTCGCCTGGGAAGCGGTGTGGGGCTCGCTTCACCACTACCAGCGTGACCGGATCATGACGTTTGTGGACCCTGCCCACGATCCTGGCGGAAAGGGATACCACGGCCTTCAGTCGCGCATTGCCATCGGGTCGGGGGAGCTGCTGGGCAAAGGGCTGTATGGCGGAACACAGAGCCAGCTCAAGTTTTTGCCGGAAGGGCACACAGATTTTGTCTTCGCGGTGTTCGCTGAGGAATGGGGCTTTCTGGGGGTCCTGGTGCTCCTCGCGTTGTTCCTGGGCCTGATGATGTTGTCGCTGGAGATCGCCATGAAAGCCAAGGATGTTCTCGGAGCGCTCCTCGCGGCCGGCGTGATCGCCATGATCGGCTTCTGCGTCGCGGTGAACATCGGCATGACCGCGGGCATGCTGCCGATCGTCGGCATCCCCCTTCCGTTGATGAGCTACGGGGGGAGTGCGACCGTCTCGATCATGGCCGCGCTGGGCCTCTTGCTCAACATCAAGCGACGGCGCCTGACACTGTTTTATTAAGACACTCAGCGCGGCCGGCGACGTTGGCCAGGGCGTCCGCTCCGGAGCGCTGAGCACTGAAGGGTTGCGATCAAGCAAACGGTTTCTACCGTTCACGTCATCTTGAATGAGCGGTCTGCGGGAAGTCCGCGTGGCCGGTGACCCGATGAGCCGGGCGGAGGAGGTCACTCCTCCAGCGTGAGCGCCGATTCGGGCGATCCGCCAGCAGCCCAGCAGACCGCAGGGAGTTACTATGGGGTTAGAAATTGCCATCAACGTTGCTCGTGAGGAGACCCGCGTCGCGGTCTTAGATAATCGCGTGGTCACGGAACTGTACGTGGACCGGGCCAAAACCAAGGATTTTGTCGGGAACATCTACAAAGGGAAGGTGGTAAAAGTGTTGCCGGGTATGCAAGCGGCGTTTCTCGACATCGGGATGGAGAAAGCCGCCTTCATGCATGTGTCGGACCTGTCCACCGACACGGAGCCCGGCGATACGCTGGTGGACAGCGAGGAGGATGACAAAGGCCCCGAGATGCCGCGTCCCCGCCGTCAGACCACGCGACCGATCGAGCAATTGCTCGAAGAGGGTCAGGAGGTGATGGTGCAGATCTCGAAAGGGCCGATCGGCACCAAGGGGCCGCGGGTCACGACCTATGTCTCCCTGCCCGGTCGGTATCTGGTGTTCATGCCTAATGTCGAGCACATCGGCGTCTCACGGCGGATTCCCAAGGATGAAGAGCGGGCGCGGCTGAAGGAAATCATGAAGCGGTTGCGCCGGCCCGGCTACGGCTACATTGTTCGGACAGTGAGCGAGGGCGTGAAGGAGGAGGAGCTCAGGCCGGATGTGGAGTTTCTGAATGTCCTCTGGCAGGACGTGCTCAAGAAACGGGATCAGCTCCCGGCGCCCAGCCTGTTGCATACCGATCTGACGCTGACCTTCCGGGTGGTGCGCGATCTCTTCACAAAAAAGGTGGACCGACTGCTGATCGACTCCAAACAGGAGTATGAAGCGGTCAAGGATTTTGTCCATCGCTTTCTTCCGGAACAGACCTCCCGGATTCACTATTTCGACAAGGAGGAAAGTCTGTTCGATCATCTGGGAGTCGAGATGGAGATTGCACGGGCGCTGAACCGCAAGGTATGGCTGAAGTCCGGCGGCTACATCGTCGTGGATCATACTGAGGCGATGACGGTCATTGACGTGAATACCGGACGGTACGTCGGGAAGCGCGATCAGGAAGAAACCATTCTCAAAAACAATCTGGAGGCCGTCAAAGAGATTGCGTATCAGATCAAGTTGCGAGGGATCGGCGGCATCATTATCATCGACTTCATCGACATGGAGCGTGAGAGGAATCGTGAGAAGGTGTATCAGGCGCTGGTTGACGCCATGGCCAGCGATAAAGCGCGGACCAGAATCTCCCGCATCTCGGACCTCGGCCTGGTCGAGATCTCGCGCGAGCGCGTCCGCGAGGACATTCTGCGGGCGATGTCCGAGCCGTGCCATTACTGCGAGGGGCGTGGCTACACGAAGTCGCCCACGACCGTGGCCTACGAGATTTTCCGGGAGATCCGCCGGATCGGCAGTGCGCCGGACGAGCAGACGATCGTGATCGGGGCGCATCCCAGCGTCGCCGGGCTCCTCCAGGATGAAGAGTATCAAGGGGTCGAGGAGCTGGAGCGGGAGTTTCATGCGAAGATCATCGTGAAACCTGATCAGACGCTTCACTTGGAGCAGTATGACATCGCTGTCCTTTGAGTCCTTTGACGCGAATCAAGGCTGACTCCGTTTGCCGGCGACCGGTTGTCTCGCCTCATTCACGAAGCCACGCAAGGCGAAGCCTCATACCTTTGTGTGAGAAAACGCGGGCAAGGAGAGCGATCCCCATGTTGGATGTCGCGTCGCTTCGATCCTGGTTGGCCTTGCGCGTGGTCAGGGGACTGGGCGATGCGGGAGTCTGCCGGCTCGTTCAGGTCTTCGGCTCGGCGGAGGCGGTCCTCAGCGCCTCCACGGACACCTTGATGGCGTCAGGGGATTTGAGCCCCACGCTGGCGCGGGCGGTTCAGCGGGGCCCAGACCAGCAGACCAAACAGGACATTGACCGCGAACTGAAGGCGCTGGAGCGGCTTCGGCTGTCGGTGGTCACATACCTGGATGACGACTATCCGTCTCGGCTCAAAACAATTCCTGATCCTCCCCCGCTGTTGTATGTCAGCGGCACGCTGGACCGGGCAGATCACCATGCTGTGGCCATCGTGGGGGCGCGGCATGCGACTCCTGCCGGCCGGTTGGTGACCGAACAACTGAGTCGGGACCTGGCTTCGATTGGCTTCACCGTCGTCAGCGGGTTAGCCAGAGGGGTGGACGCGGCCGCTCATCGTGGCGCGCTGGCTGCTCAAGGTCGGACAGTGGCGGTCCTTGGATGCGGGATTGATCGAACCTATCCGCCGGAACATCAGGCGCTCAGAAAGCAGATCGAAGCCAATGGGGCCGTGGTGACCGAATTTCCCCTGGGGGCCTATCCTCACGGCTACCATTTCCCGCGCCGGAATCGCCTCATCAGCGGGATGTGTTTGGGCGTGGTGGTCACGGAGGCGGCCATCCAGAGCGGGTCGCTGATCACGGCAAGGCTGGCCGCTGAACAGGGCCGCGAGGTCTTTGCCGTGCCGGGATTTGTGCGGGAGGAAAACAGTCGAGGCCCCAACGGCCTTATCAAACAAGGCGCGAAACTGGTTGAGAATATCGAGGACATTCTTGACGAACTCCTGCCCCAACTCGACAGCTCGTTCCGGGAACGTCTCCAGAGCCGTGTCTCTCGTCCCGCTGAGTCACGGCCTCGACTGGGTAACGAGGAACTGACGATCTACAACCTGCTCTCCTTTGAACCGACGCAGATCGACGACCTGATCGCCAGATCCGGTCTGCCCGCGGCCGACGTCGCGGCGCTCCTGCTTGCAATGGAGCTGAAAAACGTGATACGCCAACTGCCCGGCCATTCCTACCTTCGGATATAATTAGCGAGAGACTTGAAAAGGGCACCGTCGTCGGTATATATCACAGCCCCGGCTGGAGCACAGACCCGAGGCACAACACTGGAGCGTGCATGGCGAAATCGCTGATCATTGTTGAGTCCCCGGCCAAAGCCAGGACCATCACCAAGTATTTAGGGCGCGGCTATACCGTGATGGCCTCGGTCGGCCACGTCAAGGATCTGCCTACCAGCAAGCTGGGCGTGGACTTGGAGCGTGACTTCAAGCCACAGTACGTGACCATCAAGGGCAAAGCCAAAGTCCTCGCCGAGATTAAAAAGAAGGCCCAGGAGGCTGACAAGGTGTTTCTCGCCCCTGACCCTGACCGTGAGGGCGAAGCCATCGCGTGGCACATTGCGGAGGAGATCGACGGCAAGTCGAAGAGGAAAGAGCGCAAAGTCTTCCGCGTCCTCTTTAACGAGATTACGGAGTCGGCCATCAAGCGCGCACTTCAGTCACCCGGCACGATTGATATGAAACTGGTCAACGCCCAGCAGGCGCGCCGCGTGCTCGACCGCATCGTCGGCTATCAGGGCAGCCAACTGCTGTGGAAGAAAGTGCGACGAGGCCTCAGCATGGGTCGTGTGCAATCGGTGGCGGTGAAACTGATCTGTGAGCGAGAGAGCGAACGCGAGGCCTTCCGCCCGGAGGAATACTGGTCCATCACGGCCACACTGGCCGGCAAGAACCCGCCACCGTTCGAAACAAAGCTCCACAGCGTCAACGGCCAGGAAGCGGTCGTCCCGTCGGCCCAAGAAGCCGAGCGTCTCGTGGCCGATGTCCAGGGGAAGGATTTCATCGTCCAGTCCATCGAACGCAAGGAAAAGCGGCGCAACCCCGTGGCGCCCTTCATCACGAGCCGGCTGCAGCAGGAAGCGGCGCGTAAACTCCGCTATACCCCCAAGAAGACGATGACGCTCGCCCAGCAGCTCTACGAGGGGCTGGAGATCGGGAAGGAAGGCCCGGTCGGCTTGATCACCTACATGCGGACAGACTCTACGCGAATCTCGAACGAGGCGGCTGAGGAAGCGCGACAGATCATTCGAGGGCGGTTTGGGAGCGAGTACCTGCCGGCGACGCCCAACGTCTATAAGACGCAGAAGGCCGCCCAGGAGGCCCATGAGGCCATTCGGCCGACGTCGGCCCACCGGGATCCTGAATCCATCAAGCGGTTCCTGGAGAAGGATCACTACCAGCTCTACAAACTGATCTGGAACCGGTTTATTGCCTCCCAGATGGCGTCCGCTGTCCTGGAAGTCACCCGCGTGGATTGTGCGCCCCACGGCGCAACGGCCACGTACGTGTTCCGGGCCAACGGGACTGTCGTTAAATTTCCCGGCCATATGGCGGTCTATCTGGAGGGGAAGGATGCCGAGGCTGCCGAGCAGAGCCGAAAGGCTGATCAGGAGTCCGAAGATGAGGCCGAACGGCAGTTACCGGCCTTGACCGAAGGGGAGCGTTTGCGGCTGGTCGCTCAAGAAGGCCAAGCCGTCCCGGGCCTCATGCCGAAGCAACACTTCACCCAGCCTCTTCCCCGGTACAACGAGGCGCTGTTGATCCGTGTCCTGGAGGAGAAAGGGATCGGCCGGCCTTCGACCTACGCCACCATCATTTCCACGATTCAGGAACGAAAGTACGTCGAGAAGGTTGACGGTCGGTTCGTCCCGACCGAAACCGGGCGGATTGTCAACGATTTTCTCCTCAAGGGATTTCCGGACATCCTCAACGTGGACTTCACGTCGTTGATGGAAAAGGAGCTGGACGAGGTCGAAGAAGGCGAGAAAACGTGGGTGACGGCGGTGCGTGATTTCTACCAACCCTTCAGCAAGGACATTGAAAAAGCCAAGGGCCTTCCCGGTCCCAAAGACACGGTGGAGCCTCCGACGAACATCCCGTGTGAAAAGTGCGGGCGGATGATGGAAATTAAATGGGGTCGGAATGGGAAGTTCCTGGCCTGTCCCGGCTACAAGGACGATCCACCCTGTAAGAATACCCTGAACTTCGAGAAACTGCCGGACGGGACCATCAAGATCGTCGCAAAGCAAGACATGACGACCGATGAAAAGTGCGAGAAGTGCGCATCGCCCATGGTGATCAAGACAGGGCGGTTCGGTAAGTTCCTGGCTTGCTCCGCGTATCCCACATGTAAGACCACCAAACCGCTTGGGCTGGGCGTGAAATGTCCCACGCCAGGCTGCGGCGGTGATCTGGTCCAGAAACGGACCAAAAAGGGACGTTCGTTCTTTTCCTGCAGTCGGTACCCGCAGTGCGAGTTTGCCCTCTGGGACCGCCCGGTCAACAAGCCCTGTCCCAACTGTAAGGCCCCGTTCCTGATTGAGAAAGTCAGTAAGCAAACCGGCGCCACCGTGCAGTGCCGGAACGAGGAATGCGGCTACAAGGAAGCGAGTTGAACGCCCTGCCGCGTCAGCGAGCCCTCTGTGAAGGGCTCGCGCAAATCCGCCGATCGTCATCTTTCATCGCTCCCACCTCCTCGGGCCAGAGCCTCCCCCCGCGCGGTCACACAACGAATAAGCTGTTGTCTAAGCCTTGTGAAATGAAGTGTCAGGTGCTGCCAACAGCCAATCATCGAGAGATTTGAGAGGCACGACTGTCGAGCCTGATAATTATAACCAATACTACTTAATAAATATATTGACGAGTTGGGTCTGAGCAGATCATAATTTTCTCACCTTGCTGGTGTCACCTCGGCTGACACGTTTCGTGCCAGTGAGCGCCCATGAGCGCCCCGCCATTCCCAACAATCGACAATCCTTGAATGGAAGGAGGCCACCATGAAAGCCAAAGAGGGCGTGATCGACCTGCTCAATAAAATTCTCACTGCTGAGCTCACCGCCATCAACCAGTTCTTCGTCCACGGGAAAATGTGCGAAAACTGGGGGTACGAGCGGCTTCACCACAAGATCCGGGCGCGGAGCTTCGACGAAATGAAGGACGCCGAGGAATTGATTGACCACATCCTCTATCTGGAAGGTGTCCCGAATATGCAGCGGCTGGGCACCGTGCACGTGGGCGAAACGGTGCCGGAGCAGTTCAAGGCCGATCTGAAAGCTGAACAGGACATGGTCAAACTGCTGACGGAGGCCATCGGCCACTGCGCCAAGGTCGGGGATTACACCACGCGGCACAAACTGGAGGATATGGTCAAGGATGAGGAAGAGCACATTAACTGGATTGAGACCCAGCTTGACACGATCAAGCAGGTCGGGCTCGAGAACTACCTGAGCGAGCAGATCAAGAAACAAAGCTCCACGTGAAGCTGGTGCTATCTTACCCGCCGGAGTCTGTCCTCAACTGGTGTAGCTCGACGCCGCCGCGGTCGGGACGGCGGGTGGCAGACCGCCGTCCCGGCACGGGAGCGCTCGAGCGCCTGCAGCGCGTGGCGATGCGCTCGGAGGTGCCCGCCGCCTGGACAAGGACGGCGGTGAGGCGCCCGATACTCTTCAAGTTGCCGGTTCCAGGAACTTGGCTGTCAGTCCAACGAACACCTTCACCAATTCCGGATCCAGTTGCGAGCCGGCAATCCTCTGGAGCAGGCGCAAGGCCGATTCGGGATGACGGGCAGGCTGGTAGGGCCGGTTCGATGTCAGCGCATCGAAAGTGTCCGCCACCGCCAGGATGCGCGATCCCAGCGGAATGAACGAACCTCTCAACCCATAGGGATAGCCGGTGCCATCCCACCGTTCGTGGTGGTGGGCGATCAATACGGTTTGGACCCGCAGAAACGAGATCGGTTCGAGCAGTTCGGCGGCGGCGCGTGGATGGGACTGGACCAGCGCGTATTCTTCCCCAGTGAGAGGGCCGTCCTTTTCCAAGATCTCGTCGGGCACGGTTAGCTTGCCGATGTCGTGCAGCAGCGCGGCGTAGTGGAGATGGATGAGGTCGGCCCTGGCGAGACCTACCGCGTTTCCCAGCGCGACCGCGTAGTTGGCTGTCCGGTCGCCGTGACCAGGGTTGTGGGTCTCCATCGTACGAAGGAGCGCGAGCAGCATCTCGATAGGGGACTGTTGCCGGCTCTCGGATAGGGCTGGCATGGCCTCGCGCACCGCGAGGCGCTGAACCGTAGCCGAGGCGGGCTCATGGTTCAAGAATGATGCGCTGAACGTGTGTGGCATGATTGGCATGGGACCTCTCCTTTCTTGTAAGGTCGCTCGAAACAAAAGAGCCCAAGACCGCTTTCGCAATCTTGGGCTCTGGACTTCGAGTCTCTGGCCTTGTTTAGTTTAACCCCTCTCATGGAGAGGGTAAGGGTGAGGGGAGGGCGAACCCCGAATTTGCGAGAACGGTATTGTCACGAGCCGCCGGCAGCGCTTGCACTTGATCTGGATGCCGTCTGGGTACCACCTGGCGACGAGATGGCCGCACTTACAGCGAATCTCATCGGCATCCTTCGGCTGAGATTTCTCCATGCTCGGTGGTGGCCCCATCTCTCGCGCTTGTCTCAGAAAACTGCGGCTCAGTCCTCAGCACTCGCCCCCCCTCCCTAACCCTCCCCCACCGGGTACCCGTTGCTCCTTTCGTTGCAACGGGTGATGGGGAGGGGAGGGTGGGGGATCAGAACGTCCACTTCGCGCCAACCTGGACCATGAGCGGCAGACCGGCATAGATCCCACGGGTGCGATCGACGATGTAGAGCTGATCCAGCAGGTTCTTGCCGGTGAGGAAAAACGTCGTGTTGATCGGCTTGACATGCTGGTTGGCCGCGGTGTTCAAGACGCACCACCCTTGGATCAGGCCGCGCTGACCGCTCGGGGTTGGATTGACCGTGTTCCGGTCATCCCCGAACATGTCGCTGAGGCACTGGGTTTCCAGGCGCGCATCAAACCCGACTGGACGGTTGATATATGCGATCCCTGCGGTGAGCATGTTTCTTGGCGCATAAGGAAGACGATTGCCAGCGGTACCGACCGTCGGCTTCTCGCCCGGCAAGAGAGCGGACCCGGTAATTGAGCTGTTGCGGATGCCCTTGAATTCAGCCTGTGCCACCCAGGTGTAATTGATGTCGAAGATGATGTCCTGGTCTCGGTTTTGGCCTGTCACCATGTCCAGCAAGTCTAATTTGGTTGCGAACTCGATGCCCTTGTGCCGAGTCCGTCCCGCATTCGTCAGTGTCGCTCCGACCCCGCCGGCGACCGACTGCGAGATGATCTGGTTCTGGAAATCCATCTGGAAGAAAGTCAGTTCAACGCCTGCCCACTTCGTCGGGCTGCCGCGCAGACCTAGCTCGTACGTCCAGCTCAGCTCGGCGTCCAGATCGAGCGCGACCCCGGCGGAGGTGACCGCATCGGAAACCTGAGGGGGAGACATGCCTCTGTGTACCCCTGCAAAGAGGGTGTAGTCCTTCACCGGCGCGTAGGTTGCACCGATCCCGGGCAGCACTTCGGTGAAGAAGGACTTGCCGAACGTGCCGTTCCCATTGTTTTGGAGCCGATCGACTTGATCAAAGTTGATGTGCTCGACCCGGAAACCGGGGGTGACGGTGATCTGATCCGTCAGGAAGAACCGGTTCTGGAAAAACAGCGCGTAGGCGTTTGTGGTGCGCCGGTTGTTTTCGCCCAGGCAGGTGGCTGTGGTCCCAGCTCCGCTGACGATGCCCGCACAGCTTGAGCTGACTCCGATACCGGAATTCAGATTCCGAAGCTGCTTGCGGTCTGACTCTTCATACATGTAGCGGGCGCCGAAATCCGCTTCGGACTTGATCCCGAGCAGGGCATGGGTCAAATGGAAGCGTGGCTCCACCCCGTAGACCCAGTACTCGCGCTCATTGGTGAACCGGCGATTGGCAGGAGCGACAGTCACCGATTGGGCATTAATGTTGTTCCCGGTTACCGAGCTTCCTAGCGCATTCCCTGCCGCATCCAACCCTTGCTGCTCCTGCCTCGTCCAGTCTCGAGCGATGTAATGCCCGAAAAAGTTCGTGGTCGAGGTCAGGCTGGCGGTGAACATGTGCTGCACCGCTACATGGACCCCAACCCGGCGGAAATCGAAACGGTCATTCTCGAACGGCGTGAACCGAGGGGCCTCGGCGAACTGTTTCTCGGTCCGACCCTGGTATCCAACGCCTGAGTCCTCACGGTAGTAGTTGAACTTGGCCAAGATCGATGTCCGGTTGGTCAATTCGTGGACGGTCTTGAAGGTCACATCGTCGACTTTCGCTCGAATGTTGGTGAACCGGGGTGTGTCACTCTGAAAGTGGGTCAGGTCAACTAGGTACCCGCTATTCCCCCAGGTTCCCCCGTAATCCAAATGGGTGTTGAAGTAATTGAGATTACCGCCCCGGAACTCCAAGTTCCCCTGCGGAGTAGCGGATGGCATGCGGGTGATCATGTTCATCACGCCGCCGATGTTCTGCGGACCATAGAGAAGCTGACCGCTGCCTTTGAGGATCTCGAGGCGATCGAAGCGGAAGACCGGCGGAAAATAGTAGGCCGAAGGATCGCCATAGGGCATGATCATGATCGGCACCCCATCCTCCATGATGTGGATCTTGCGGCTACGGGTCGGGTCGAGGCCACGGATCCCGATGTTGGGCCTGATGCCCAACCCCTCCTCGTCTCGCACGTTCACCCCGGGCACTTCGCGTAGCGCCTCGTTGATCGTGAGCCGGTGATTCTTAAACAGGGTCTCCTGCGTGACCACGCGACCCGAGCCTGGGATATGCTCGAGCGCAGTTGGGGCGGTTCCAATAATCTCAGTCAGCGGGATCTTGATCGCTTTCTCCTTTTCTTTGGGAGCCTCAGGGCCAGCCGCCAGTGTCCCCGAGCCTTCAGGACCGCCTGAAGGCGGTTCCAGCATGATCGGTGGCTCCGTGGCCGGTTCCGCTCCGGACACGGGTAGGGCGGGATTCGCTGCGAAGAGCAGCACAGCGGGTATAACGATAATAATTTTAGTTTCGATTCTCATTCTCAATATCTTAAACAAACCAAACATCTCATCCTCCTCCTAAAGGTTAGACCATAGTTAAGCTAATCAAAAAACGCCCGTTCGGCGGCAGGTGATGACAAAATTCCGAACGGATAGTGGAAAACTGGCAGGGGCGCTAGACTTCATTTGAACACGATTTTCTTCAGACCGTTCGCTGGCAGCTCGACTTCTCCAAAATCCGACTCTCCTTTGAAGCTCCCGGCGATCGCGAGAGCAAACTCACCGGTCTTGCCGTTGGTGAGCGTGATGATAAACACCGGGGGGGTCTTGTCAGGGCCGGTCTTGACGTCAATTTGCTTGATGGTGTCAAACCTCACGTTAACTGTTGCGGTGCCGCGTTTCACCGGCACCTGCTTGAGTTCGTGGGGGACGAAGGCGGTCTCGCTGACCTTCTCTTCCCAGTAGAACAAGATGTTCTTCACTTCTGTCTCCACGCCTTGGGCATCGGTCACGATGGCTGTGAAGACCTTCTCGGCCTTGTGTTGCGCCCAGGCAGTTCCTGCTAGCAAGAGAAGGGTCGCGACGAGGCTGATCAGCAAGCGGGTCATGCGGACATGCATCATGTGTCTCACTTCTTGTCTCCCAGTTGAATCAGTTTTCCGGTCTGTGGATCCACATACACTTCGACCACCTTCCCATCATTCGTCACGACTTCAATTTCATAGAGCAGCCGGCCGTTAATCGAATGGAGGGCGGCTTCGATGACCTGACCAGCGGTATGCGCCGTGGCCACTTTGATAGCTTCGATGACTGACACCTTGGTTGCCCTGGCCCATTGAATCTTCTCCGAGTCGCTGACATCCTCCAGCTCTTTGCTGTCCTTTTCACTCGCCAGAACAGACCCGTCATGGCCATACAACCCCATCATCAGAACGAAGGCTGTGACCAGACTTCCTGCTGCGCGTTTCATGAGCTGGCTCCTCTCCACGTTTGACGTTTTTACCGCAGCTTGTAGCTGATCGGGACCTGCACGACCACCTGCGGCTTCCCCAGTGGGTGCTTGAGCGTCAAGGGGGAGGCTTGCCTCAGGATCTCCAAGGCATCCTGATCCAACACGGAGTGCCCCGAGCTTTCCGCCACAGCCAAGTCCAGAAGCTGGCCATCCTCCTTGATGACCACCCGCAACACCACCCGTCCTTCCCACCGGTTCATTCGCGCCATGTGCGGGTATCGCTTCAACTGCTCGACCCTGCCCCACAGCGTTTCAGCCAACCAACCGTAATCCACTTTCGTGGCCGGAGCCGATCGGACCGGAAGCTCCCGGGCTGATGCCTGCTCAATAGGAGCGTTGATCGCTTCTCTGGTCACTGTACGCTCCTGAACCATTGCTGCAGCCTGTGTCGCTTCAACGGCCGGACGAGATATCACGGATGGTTCGTGCTGGGCGGAGAGACCGGCATCGGCGATCGCCGGTTGCGTGACCGGTACAATGGCCCCGGTGGTTGCCATGGGTACAGTCTGCTGCGGCGTCTCGATGGTGTGAACCGTCCGGTTGACCACCTGGGTCGCTTGCACAACCGGCCTGACCTCTTGCACCTCTTGGTGGATGACTTGTTGAACGGCTTGCACAGTTTGGACGGCTTGCATGACTGGCTGTGGCTCAATCACCTGTGTCTCGGTTGGAGGAGGCGTCGGTGGAGCAGGTTTGGATTGGGGCGGCGTGGGTTTGTCAATCGGTTGTGGTGTTGGGGTCTCAATCACCGAGACGTCCCACTTAAACGGCTCCGGCTGGGGGGCTAAACGCAAGTCTGCCATCAGTGCGACGGCCGCGCCTGCGGCAAGACCATGGACGAGCGTGGAAAGAGCCCAGCCCCGGAGATACAGTTGTGTCTCGGCAGGGCAGTGCCACGGCAGCGAGTTCATAACCGGACCACCTCCAGGCTGACCTGTCGAAACCCCAGGCCACGGACTTCATCCACAACCTCTACGAAGCGCTCCAACATAATCACGCGGTCGGCGCGAACCACCACCAGCGAATCCTTGGGGTGGGGAGTCAGCAGGATTTTTAATCCGTCATCGGAGACCGGCTGTTCATTCATGAATAGGCGGCCGTCTGCAGTCAACGTGATCACGAGAGGAACATCCTTCCGGTCGCCGGCCTCCTTCGCCTTCGCCAGATCGACAGGAATCTGCCCCGTCGTGATGAACGTCGCGGTGGTCAGGACGATTACCAACAACACCAGCATCACGTCCACCAACGGGATCACATTGATCTGGTCAAGTTCACGATCCATGTTGTACCCTGTACAGCGTGATCAATTCGGCGACTCGCCGGCGGAGTACGTTGTTCAACACCACGCAGGGGATCGCCACGAGCAAGCCGACCGCGGTGGCTTTGAGCGCCAGGCTGAGCCCAATCATGATCGTGCTGACCGCCATGGTGCCGGAGGTCCCCATGGTGTGAAAGGTGAGCATGATGCCCAGGACGGTCCCCAGCAAGCCGATGTA